>JAUNGL010000159.1 GCA_030524665.1 Lachnospiraceae bacterium
GAAGTTCTGCAGCTTGTAGTAGACGCCGAAGAATGCAACCGCTGTGGTAGAAAACATCACAAGAATCAGGTTCATCAGCGCCATCATAATACTTCCGATTGCCTGCATCAGGATGGTTGGAAAGCCCACCTTATAAATCGCGATTATAATATCCCGGTCGAAATGAAAGCTCTGGAAGACGAAGAGTATTTCTTTGTTCTGGACCTTATTCAGAATCATGCCAATCAGGGCGGCGGTCCATTGTCCCAATACCGTTGCAGCGGCAGCTCCGGCAATTCCCATTTCCGGGAAAAATCCGATTCCGAAGATCAGGAGCGGATCGAAAATAATGTTCACGACAGCACCAGCTATTTGTGCAAACATACTGGAAACAGTTCTTCCCGTTGCCTGAAGCAGGCGCTGGGTAATAGTTCCGAGAAAAATACCTGTGGCAAATATCTGGCAGATCTGCAGGTATTCCGTACCCATTTCAAGGATTTCAGGATCCTCAGTAAATAACTCGATGAATGGTCTTGTACCAAATATTCCCCAGATGACAAACAGGAAAGAACTGATTATGGATAAAAACAGGCCTGTTGTTGCACTCTTATTCACTTTATCCCATTCCTTCGCACCGAGATATCGTGAGACGACGGCATTTACACCGACCCCTGTACCAACTGCCACAGCAATTTGAAGCATCTGCGCAGAGTAGGCGATCGAAGTGGCAGTAAGCGCGTTTTCATTGATTCTGGACACAAAAATTCCGTCCACAATGTTGTACAGAGACTGGACAAGCATTGAGATCATAATGGGGAATGACATGGTAAGCACGAGCTTGGGTATTGGCATTACAGCCATTTTGTTTTCTTTTTGCATAAACTCCTCCTGAAAAAAGATATTGCTGGAATCTCCGGCTTTGTTTCCGCAGCCTGGAAATTCCTAGGCCTAATTGCGTACTGACGGCTCATTTTCATGTAAAGGGCATAAAAAAACGTGAAATCAGAGAAGGAGAGCAATCCTTCTGATTTCACGCTATGGGCCGGCTCAGATACCAATATTTTATCTCAGAAATCAGATTTTTGCAAGAGAATTGTTTAGATATAGTTGTGTTTCCAGCCGCGCCGTTACTGTTACACGTCTGCCAAAACGGCAGACGTGTAACAGTAATAAATATAATCGAACGGTTGGTGTATGTATGAGAAAATACTGGACGTATATTTAGGAGCGTGGTATGATGTAGGGCAGATTCGGGAAAAACGGGTTGTTGGAAGCAGAAGCATTTGTTTTTACCGGCTGTTTATGGTATCCCGGATGGGATCAATGCCAAAGGATGCGAAAGGACGGATGGGAATATGACGAAACAGGAATTTCAGGAATTGACACAGAAAGGTGTTGTGCTGCTGGATGGTGCAACTGGTTCCAATCTCCGCAAGGCGGGAATGCCGGTCGGAATCAGCACGGAACTGTGGGCACTGGAGCATCCGGAGGTGATTCTGAATTTGCAGCGGGGATATGTGGAGGCGGGAAGCCAGATCATTTATGCACCCACCTTTTCCGCTAACCGGATCGGTCTGGCAATGCATGGGCTTGCGGATCGGCTGACGGAGTTGAATACAAAGCTGGTTGCACTCTCAAAAGAAGCGGCTGACGGACGGGCGCTCGTAGCGGGCGATATTACAACGACAGGTAAAGTACTGGAGCCAAACGGGGATATGACATATGAGACGCTGATTGAAGTATATAAGGAACAGATTTCTGTATTGGCTGAAGCAGGTGCAGACCTGCTTGTGGCAGAAACGATGCTGGCAGTCGATGAGACAACGGCTGTATTGGATGCGGCACAGGCTGTCTGTGACCTTCCGGTAATGTGTTCTCTGACTCTGGAAGCAGATGGAAGCCTTCTGTACGGAGGGCATGTGACAGAAGCTGTGGAGACGCTGCAGGCGATGGGGGCGGCCGCAGTCGGACTGAACTGCTCCGTCGGACCGGATCAGCTTACCGCAGTCGTTCGTTCGATGAAGCAGGTGGCAGAGGTACCTGTAATTGTTAAGCCGAATGCAGGGCTCCCGGTGATGGACAACCGGGGCATGGCACATTATAACATGAGTCCGGAATCCTTTGCGGATTCGATGAAGCGTCTGGTGGAAGCCGGAGCGGGAATCGTCGGAGGCTGCTGCGGAACAAGCCCGGAATATATCAGGACGCTGGCGGAGGCAGTGCATTCTTGCTAAGCATTTGATAAGGTACTGAACTGAGGTATGCAGTGCAGTTTCGGAGATTGTGGGTGAGGATTTCACTTCAGTCTCCGTTTTGTATTTCTGTTAGTGAGCAATTGCAAACCAAATTTTATCAAAATGGTATCAGGGGATCAGTTAAGAAAAACTTAATGCTTTTCATGAATAATTCACCCTGCTTATTCTTTACAGGCACCGTCATTTAAGGTATGATGGTGCTAATTATTTTGGCGAAAACAGTCGAAGTGTGCTGCAGGTTACGGAGTGAACGCGAGGGAGACTCTGTTTCAGCCAGAGAAGAGGGAGGTATAAAGTGGATAAAGCAAAATTAAGAAATGTACTGGGGAAGGTCAGATGGGGCGCTGTTGCAGTTCTGATTCTTCTGCTTGCCATTCTCCTGTCAAATGGAGCATGGTATCAGATTGAAGAGCAGGAGCAGGCGGTACTGGTAACGCTTGGCAAAGCGCAGGCTGTGACGGAGAAGGGACTTCATTTCAAGATTCCTCTTATTCAGAGTGTGAAAAAGGTAGATACAACGATTCAGGGTTTTCCGATCGGCTATGATATGGGAACGAATGAATCAGTGACTTCGGAAGCAGTCATGATTACCTCGGATTACAATTTTATCGATGCGGATTTCTTTGTGGAATACCGCATTTCAGATCCCGTGAAGTATCTGTACGCATCAGGGAGTCCGGAGAATATTCTGAAAAATATTTCGCAGAGCAGCATCCGTACTGTGATTGGAAGCTTTGATGTGGATAGTGTCCTGACGACCGGAAAGACTGAGATTCAGGCTCAGATCAAAGAAATGATCATGAAGAAGCTGGAAGAGCAAGACATCGGGCTTGCACTTGTAAATATTACGATTCAGGATTCCGAACCGCCGACACAGGAAGTCATGAAGGCATTCAAGGCCGTGGAGACGGCAAAGCAGGGAAAAGAAACTGCTCTGAACAATGCGAACAAGTATCGGAATGAGAAGCTTCCGGCAGCAGAGGCGCAGGCGGATGAGATCGTGAAGGATGCGGAAGCACAGAAACAGACCCGTATCAATGAAGCAGAGGCACAGGTAGCCCGGTTCCGGGCGATGTATGAGGAATATGAGAAGAATCCTGTCGTGACGAAGCAGCGTATGTTCTATGAAGCGATGGAGGATGTGCTTCCTGAGATGAAGGTGATCATTGATAACGGAAGCGGAATACAGAAGGTACTGCCATTGGATTCTTTTGTTGCGGAACAGCAGGAAGGAACGGTTGCGCAGAATTCTGCCGACAATACATCCGGCAGCAATTCATCAGGAAATACATCTTCCAGTAATGCAGGAAGTACGGCAAACACCGGAAATAACGGACAGTAGGAAGGGAGGAGACCGGAATGAAAAAGAAAGTAGCAGGTGTATGTATTGCAATCGTGCTTTTGGCGCTGCTCGGTTCCTCTGTAGTAGTGACTGCTGAGAATGAATACCGTCTGGTACGCCAGTTCGGGCGTATCAGCAGAGTAATCGACACACCGGGTATTAGTTTCAAGATTCCGTTTGTACAGTCGACGGATACCTTTCCGAAGCAGACATTGCTGTATGATCTGACTCCGTCGGATGTGATCACCCGTGACAAAAAGACCATGATCACCGACAGCTATGTACTCTGGAGGATTTCAGATCCTATGAAATTTGCCCAGTCACTGAATGGTTCCGTGAGCAACGCAGAGACGCGTATCAATACCGCTGTTTATAATGCGATCAAGAATGCAATCAGCAGTATGAATCAGGAAGAAGTCATCACCAGCAGGGATGGAGAGTTGTCGGAGATGGTTCTGGATCGGATTGACGATAATATGGATGAGTATGGGATTGAGTTAATGATGTTCGAGACAAAGCAGCTCGATCTTCCGGATGACAATAAAGAAGCAGTCTATGAGCGTATGATTTCAGAGCGTGACAATATTGCTGCGACTTACCGTGCGGAAGGAAAATCTGAGGCGCAGGTCATCCAGAACACAACGGATAAGGAAGTGGCGATCAGCATTTCCGAGGCCAAGAAGCAGGCGGAGATATTGATCGCTGAGGGTGAGGCGGAATACATGCGTATCCTGTCCGAAGCATATGATACGGAGGACAAGACAGAGTTCTATTCCTTCGTGCGCAGCCTTGACGCGCTGAAGGCATCCATGAGCGGCGGCGATAAGACGGTCGTACTGTCGGAGGATTCTCCGATTGCACAGATTTTTGCAGGATACGGAGAATGAGGTACATAGAGTGGTTCTAGCAGGATCATTGAGAACAGCGGGCAGAACGGTAATATTTAGTTCTGCCCGCTGAAGTTATAGTTACTATTCATGCCCCTGCAGTCCGCGAATAGCAGTAAGTATGCGAATGTTTAAAAATCACTCTGGGAAGGAAGAGATGGGATGGATTTAAAAGCTATTTTATTTGACATGGATGGAACGCTGATTCCTATGGATCAGGAGATATTTGTACAGGGGTACTTGAAAGAACTGTCGGAGGTGCTCTGTCCGCTCGGTGTAAATCCGGAGAAACTGGTGGCAGCAATCTGGGATGGGACGGGAGCCATGATGGCGAATGATGGACAGAGGCGAAACGATGAAGTATTCTGGGAACATTTTTTAAGAATCTGTCCCGATGTCCCCGGGATGATGCCTGCCCTTGATCGATTTTACAGAGAAGAATTCCATAAGGTAAAGGTCTATACCGGGGAAAATCCTCTGGCTGCAGAAGCAGTAAGGCTTGCACATGGGAACGGACGCAAGGTTGTGCTTGCGACAAATCCTCTCTTTCCAATGGATGGTCAGATGACACGGATGAGTTGGGTTGGACTCCGGATGGAGGATTTTGATCTGGTCACGTCCTACGAGACCGACTGGTTCTGCAAGCCGAATCCGCAGTACTATCATTCCATCTGTGAGCGGATCGGTGTGGCACCGCAGGAATGTCTGATGATAGGGAATGATGAAAAAGAAGATATGTATGCAGCGGCAGCTGCAGGGATGAATTGCTATCTGGTGACAGACACCTGTATTTTGCGTGAGAAATATCCATGGAATGGAGAGAAGGGGACATTTGCGGAGCTTGTGGAGAAGCTGAAAGGGATAAAATAGCAGTTTTTTGTAATAAATTCCAATGTGGTCTATTATGCGAAAGTGAAAAAATAATACTCTTTACATTCCAATATGGTCAATTAATATTTATGCGAATTATAGCATTACAAGATAAAAAAAACAATATAAAATTAAAGGACTTAAATTTGATTACTCAACTTTCCCAGCAGATATTTCTAAATAAAGCCTGTATAAATGCGGCCTGAGAGTCCATCCAATTGGTTACTTTACTTTTTATGCAGGCTGTGATGTCTGCTGACAGTGTTGAAATATGCTCCACAAACAAAGCCATCAGGCTCTGGAGGGCATTTGTTAAATCCATGTCCTGGATATCTTCGCAGAACATGAAGAATAATTCGCCATAGGTTTTTTCGTCATTTTCATTGCGGCGTATCCATTCCAGTATAGTGTACCTGGTGAATACAATCGTCGTATGCTGACCATGGCATCATAGGTACGGCTCTGAAACTCAGTGCCAAGTTTCAAAAAGGATTTAGATGCTTTGAAGAAACATTCGATTGACCATCTATTTCCATAAATGCGTACGATTTCCGCATCGCTGAGGCTGCAGTCCGTGCTAAGGAGATACAGGCACTCGCTCTTTTTATTGCGGTTACGTACAATGACAATCTTAACCGGGATTCCCGTTTTGGTTGTCACGATAATAGAACCAAAAATGTTTTTGTTGTTGTCAAAACGTACAAATCTGCGCAGTTCCGGCAGTGTATAAGCCTTGCCCCGATAATTGTAGCGCTGCTTTAGCTTTTTGGTATTTATGCTCTACATGGTCATATACCCGCGCAAGAAGCTCCACGGCTTTGCTGCGGTTCCGCTTGATGACGGAATCATCCAGGATAAGCACTTTGACACGTTCCGGCCTGGTAAGCCTGCTGAATGTATTGGTCACTTTTGCGGCAAGGAGCAGCAGAAACTTCGCCCAGTTAAAAGAAGTTTCATTCAAAAAACGGTAATAAGTGTTCTTGGAAACAGCCTGTTCTTTCCGTTTGGAATTCAGGAAGCGGAAAAGATTCCTGCCCTGGAATACCAACAGCAGCAAAAACTGGAATACCTCATATGCAGAAACACCGCAGGATTTTGTGATATTGGATTTCTGCAGCAGTTTTCCGATTTGAAGTTACTTGATAGCGTTAGAAAACTGATTTTGGGTATTTTCATTTTGGTTCATTTGGTTTATCATAAGATTAGCACCTCTTCTTTTGGGATGATTTTGATGTGGTAATCTTATTATACCAAAGATTAGGTGCTATGTTTATGTCAATGCACCAATTTGATTTACTGTTTTGCTTGGAAAATCAAGCATTTACACCAGATTTACTGGTGGGAAAGTTGAGTTACATAAAAATGCAAATGAAAAAAACGAAGTGTACAAGTTGGCTAAACTTAGAAATGTGCAAATTAAAGAAATAGATTTTGATGATGTGCCTATTATAAGATAGCAAAATATAATAACATTTTTATTGGATATTGCGGAGTAAAGAATTTAAACAGGAAAGTTTGGGA
>JAUNGL010000011.1 GCA_030524665.1 Lachnospiraceae bacterium
GTGCGTTACATGCAAGGAAGTTCAGCGGACGCGGACCAAAGCTGATGATCTTCAGGCTCTTCAGTCCAACAATTGCACGTGCGATCGGAACGAATTCGTTGATCATATCTGCGCACTCTGCTGCCGTACCAATCGGATACTCCGGAATATATGCACGGATGTTGCGCAGCTTCAGGTTATAGCTTGCATTCAGCATACCGCAGTAAGCATCGCCGCGGCCCTGAATCAGGTTGTCTCCTGTCTCCTCAGCAGCACCGATGAACATAGCCGGTCCGTCAAAGTGCTTTGCAAGCAGAGTCTCGGAGATTTCCGGTCCGAAGTTTCCAAGATAAACTACGAGGGCATTGCAGCCTGCTGCCTTGATATCCTCCAGAGCCTGAACCATATGGATCTCGCTCTCAACGATACATACCGGACATTCATAGATATCCTCTGCATTATATTTTGCTTTGTAAGCCTCTACCAGTGCTTTTCTTCTGTTTACAGACAGTGATTCCGGAAAACAGTCACGGCTGACAGCCACGATACCAATTTTCACTTTAGGAATGTTGTTCATTTCTTTCATCCTCCTGTTATAATAATTCATTGCTGCATATATCACATCGGTCTCCGAAGAAACCAGAGCAATCATTTGATTCCGGCACGATGCGGCTCATGCTTCCATCCATGCCGGGGTCTTCTTATTTCGAAATATCCAGATTCTCCCCGATCAGTCCCATCGGTGAACCTTCCGGAAGTCCGCCCTCCGGATGTCCGATCAGCCACTTATTCCGTGCCGTCAGATGTGCATCCTCTCCGCCTTCGTGTACCTGCTCCATCGGCAGATTTGTATCCTTCGGAAGCACGATTGCCACCTGGAAGCCGCCCTCAGAAGCATTGCATGGTGCATAGTGAAGTGTCGTCGCATACAACTCCACTGCGGTTCCCTTCGGCAGGAAAAATGCTTCCATCTTTGCTGTTTCATATGTAAAATCATCGGTCACATCCGGCTGCCATCCTACCAGCAGTACAGCGTCTGTCCCGCCTACATTGATCTCTGAAGAACGGTGATATTCTACCGCATTCAGCTTGTAATTATTTCCGTTGCAGTATCCGATCTGGATCGGAAGTTCACCGTAGCACTTCTTCTGAAGCTCACCAAATACCGGAAGCGCTTCCAGAAGCTCTACGGACGGCTCATATACAACATCTGCCGGAAGCGGAGTCTCTGCCAGCTTCGCAACAAGTCCGGAAAAATCGATTCCCTCTACCACGCGCCCGTATTTGCGGAACGCAGCATCTGTCACTTTCTTAATTTCCATGGGTATCCCCTCCTGTTCTTAAATTTCTGCGGCTGCAAACATTTTATCACATTAATGGATAATCTCAAACAATGGCTTGCATGCCGGATAAATCTCCTTGAACTGTGCATACCGCTCATCATACTTTGCGGCCAGTTCCGGATCCGGATCTACCGTATCCACAATCTTCACGAGCTTGTCCGTTGCTTCCTTTACAGATGCGTATTCGCCGCAGCCGACAGCCGCCAGAATCGCTCCGCCAAGTCCTGGTCCTTCCTCGCTCTCGATCACATCTACTTTCAGGTTCAGCACATTCGCAATGATCTTCTTCCACAGCGGGCTCTTTGCTCCGCCGCCGCAGATCTTCGTGCGCTCGATCTTAATTCCAAGTGCCTTCGCTACCTCCAGAGAATCTCTGAGTGCAAACGCAACGCCTTCCAGAACTGCCTGTGTCATATCCGCACGTGTCGTATCCATCGTCATACCAATGAAGGTACCTCTCGCATTCGGATTGTTATGCGGGGAACGCTCACCCATCAGATACGGAAGGAAATACACATGATTCTCACCAAGCTTCGTAATAGCAGCCTGCTCGCCTGCATAATCCTTCGTTCCGATGATTTCATCCATCCACCACTTGTTGCAGGAAGCTGCGCTGAGCATACATCCCATCAGGTGATAATGTCCGTCTGCGTGAGCAAATGCATGGAGTGCATTAAACTTGTCCACACCAAACTTCTCGGAAGAAATGAAAATCGTACCGCTCGTTCCAAGAGAGATGTTGCACATACCCTCTCCGACGGTTCCTGTCCCCACGGCTGCCGCTGCATTGTCACCTGCACCTGCGATCACCTTGACATTTTCTGAAATGCCAAGTTCTGCTGCAATCTCCGGCTTCACAGTACCAACAACCTCATAGCTTTCGAAGATCCTGGCCATCTGCTCCTCGCGGACACCGCAGATTTCCAGCATTTCCTTGGACCAACAGCGGTTCTTTACATCAAATACGAGCATACCGGATGCATCGGAAACGTCAGTACAGTGTACACCTGACAGCTTGTAAGCGATATAGTCCTTCGGAAGCATGATCTTCGCAATTCTCTCAAAGTTCTCCGGCTCCTTGTTCTTTACCCAGAGAATCTTCGGTGCGGTAAATCCCGTAAAGGAAATATTGGCCGTATACTCGGAAAGCTTATCCTTTCCGATCACGTTATTCAGATAGTCACACTCTTCATAGGTACGTCCGTCATTCCACAGAATCGCCGGACGGATAACCTCATCCTGCTCATCCAGAATGACAAGTCCGTGCATCTGGCCGCCGAAGCTGATACCTGCCACCTGGCTCTTATCACATTCAGACAGCAGCTCCTTCAGACCTGCCATCGTTTGCTCATACCAGTCCTCCGGCTTCTGCTCTGACCAGCCCGGATGCGGGAAATAGAGCGGATACTCTTTGGATACAATTTTCTGAATCTTGCCACCCTGATCCATCAACAGAAGCTTGACTGCCGATGTACCAAGATCTACTCCTGCATATAACATAAAAAACTCCTTTCAGGTGCGGTTGTCCCGCATTGTGTTGAATTAAGGTTTCAATCAAAACGGATATTTGCATCCGCTTCACTACTTACCCACAACCTCAAGCTGGTACGCTGTCTGAGGTTAAACTGCGTCTTTCAGCCGATCGCGACATCACCGGAATCATTCTTCCAATCAGGTCCCGGCAGCCGCCTTCACCGTACTTACTCCGGCAGAAGCTTCTACCATCACATTAATCTTCTGAGGAAGATTCTCTACTTCCACGCATGTACTCTCTCCGCCGTTTTCACCATCCCGCGTCCATGCCACGGGCTCTTCGGATTCTATTCTCAGCTTTCTTGTTTTGAATGTAACGACCCGCTTGCTTTTTGTATCTCTCGTAAGAACTGCAGTGATAATATCCTGCCAGTCTATGAGATTCAGCGGAGTCCGCACCAGCATCACCTCAAAAAGCCCGTCATTCAGTTCGACATTCCGTCCGGTGATTCCCTTGAAGCCTCCGACTGAGTTGGAATTCGTGACCATTCCGAAAACAAAATCGCCTTCTTCTGAAAATTCCTCACTGGTAATTCTCATATGATGACTCTTCCAGGTTCCCATGCGCTTCATCGCTTCCAGTATGTATGCAGCATGACCAAATGTATTCTTCATTTCCTGCGGGGTCTGGTAAGAAACATCTGTAAAGATACCGAAGGCTGCCACATATACAAAATAGTCTTCGTTCAGCCTTCCCAGATCACATGCAAACGGTTCCCCGTCCAGAATCAGCTTGGCCGCCTGCTCCATCTGTTTCGGAATCCCAAGGCTGTTTGCGAAATCATTCGTACTGCCGGATGGGATATAACCTATCCTCTTACGCTTTCCGCTTCGCATCAAGCCAGTTACAATCTCGTCCAGAGTACCATCACCGCCGCTGCAGACAATCACATCAAACTCATCTGCCCGCCCTTCCACAATCCGTTCCCCATCCTTCACTCCACAGGTCGGGTATATCGTGATATCAAATCCTCCCGCAGAGAGCAGCTCTATGATAGCCGACAGGGAATTCCGAATCAGTCCTTTTCCAGACATCGGATTATACACAAATAGCATTTTTTCCATATTCCGCACTTCCCATATCAGATATAGATAGTTAGGCAGCAGCTCGTAACAGTTATTAAAATTCTACAAAAGCAGAGCAACTGCCGCACAATTATACGTTATATTTTACTACAACACAGGATGAATCACAAGTAAATTATTGCTATTTCCATTATACTTTTTTTGCGTTTTATCTGTACTTTTTTGTCAATCCAGCAGGTTCCTTATCTGCTGATTCCTAACACCGCAATCACGGTATCTCACCCAGTCCTGCTGCCAGCAACACCTACGCCATCTGCCGATGCATCTTCATTACTTTATTCCGGCAATAGAAAAATGCGGGTATCAAAAAACTGTCGGCAAATATCCATGCCATAATGTGAGCAAGGCAAATCCCCGTGAATCCGATCATTGGCGTCAGCACCAACCCGGCCAGACCGCGTGCGATCATTTCCAGCACGCCTGATGTAATCGCAAAGACCGAAAAGCCCATACCCTGAATCGAGAAACGTACGGTATTCACCAGGGTCAGCAGACAGTATCCGGATGCCGTCGTCAAAAGAAATTGGTAAGCGTGGCGAATAACCTCCTCGTCCGGTACATCCAGAAACAACAAAACAAGCGACCTCCCAAACAGCAGAACAAATACCAGCAGTACCGCAGAGGCAGCAAACCCGCACAAAGAAGCGATTTTAGTTCCCTGTCCAATCCGCCCAATCTTTCCTGCTCCCATATTCTGTCCGCTGTACGGTGCCATCGTAGCGCCAAGCGATTCCACCGGACAGGTGATAAACGCATTAATTCTCTGTGCTGCAGTCACGCCTGCCACAACATTCGCTCCGAATCCATTCACAGCCGCCTGCACGATCAAAGAACCGATTGCCGTTACTGAATACTGAAGTCCCATCGGAATTCCCATATAGCAGAGATTTCCCATATAATGACGGCGCGGCTTCCATTCCTCTTTCGTAATCCGCAGAACCGCAAACTTTTTCTTCATATAAAAAAGGCAGATGATACCTGACACAGCCTGAGAAATCACTGTTGCAAGTGCCGGACCGGATACTCCCGTCCCAAATACAAGAATAAATACAAGATCAAGCACAATATTCAGCAGCGAGGACAGTGCCAGAAATACAACCGGAGTCCTGCTGTCACCCAGAGACCGGATGATCGCCGCCAGTATATTATATAAGAAGGTAAACGGAATCCCCAGAAAGATAATCAGGATATATACATATGCATACTCAAAAATACTTTCCGGTGTATTCATAAGCCTCAGAATCGGTCTGCACAGAGCCGCCACTATCACAGTCAACACCACTGAGAAAGCAACACATAGCCACGCACAGTTAGCAACATATCGCCTCAACTCAGGCTCCCGCTTTGCCCCAAACATCTGCGCAACCGGAATCGCAAACCCGTTGCATACACCCGTGCAGAATCCGATTACCATAAAATTCAGCGAACTGGTCGAACCAACACCCGCCAGCGGCTCCACACCAAGAAATTTTCCTACAATAATCGTATCCACCATACTGTAAAACTGCTGAAACAGCATACCCAGAAACATCGGGAAGGCGAATCCGAGAATCAGTCTGAACGGAGAACCGCTCGTCATATCTTTTGTCATAATCTTTGCCTCCATTTTCTTTCCGATTGTCTTTCCAGATCATACAGACTTTTTTTGTCTGATTCTATAACAAAATGGCTGTATATTATAATTATATCGCCAATCTTATTTCCGCTGTCCACCAGTTATGCTGTCCCGTTACGTTTATTCAAAGCTGTCCGTATCAAATACAATTTCTGCAAATGCTTTTCTCTCTTTCATATGCCAGTCGCTGCGGTAAAATCTGATCACAAGCTGATCCGACAGGCAGTCATAGTTTACATAACTATACTCCCGTTTAATTTTCTCTGCAATGCTCCGCGGTTCTTCCGGTCCTGGTGCAAATACATCTAACACTGTTATCCGGTCATCACCGCCGAAAGATATCTCTCTTATCACTTGATATTCCTCCCACTCGACATGTGAAAAAAACGCCGTCAGAAAAAATACTGCAGCTCCTATCTGTATCAATCTCCGTTTCCAAATATCCCTTTCTGTGCAAATCTTCTTTTCCATATCATAATCCCTCCTCGCACCAAATTCTTTTTCTCTGACATTTTTATCCATAAATCCCATTTTTTATACCAAAGTCCACAATTGGCATTTAGTGAATGTCATTTCAATCCTGATTTTATCATATACTCTTTCTATTGACAATTACTGAATGTCACTTTTGAAAAATGTGGCGATTTTTTGTGATCTACTGAACAGAAAGTGCTGGTGAGGTTATGTATAAAAACAAAGCAGAAAACGGATACAATAATCTATGCGGTAAAAATGTTAAATTTTTTCGTGAAAATCTCCCAGATAAGATATCCCAGAAAAAGCTGGCTGATATGCTTCAAATCAAAGGATTGGATGTAGATAAAAACGCTATACAGCGAATAGAAAGCGGAAAACGTTTTGTAACGGATATTGAGTTGAAAAAAATTGCTGAGGTATTGAATGTCAGTTATCAGGACTTGCTGAAATAATTACCAAAAAAGAAGCTGCTGTCACCAAAAAACGGAGCCTGCAGCTTCTTTCTTTTCTCTGATATTCTGTATCCTGACCTTCCCGGATAGCACTTGGCATGTTCAAAATCCTGTCAGATATTCTGGAATTACGCATTCACCGGACGGAACAGTATATTTTTATACCGTGCAACTGCCTGATATACGATCATTCCCAGCACACCGCACGAAATTACTTCCCCAACTCCGACCGTCAGCATCATAAAAGGAATCGGCAGCGGAACACCGTACCCGAACCGCAGCACAAACGGAACGATCAGCGTATTGGCAACAATCGGCGGAACCGGAGCAAGATACTTTCTCCTTCCTTCCGCATTTGCATGGCAGAGCAGATAAGTTCCGCATGCACCGAACAGTGTAGCGATGCTTCCGAAGATAATATCCGGCAGAATCGCTCCTCCCAGAATATTACCAATCAGACATCCCACGAACAGTCCCGGAATTGCTGCAGGAGTAAACGCAGGCAATATCGTCAGCGCTTCTGAAATTCTGACCTGAACTTCTCCGAAGGAAAACGGTGCGAAAAGATAAGTGAGCACCACATAGATTGCAGCTATCATAGCTGCCTGGACGAGATACACGATCTTGCTTCTGTTGTTCATAATACATTCTCCTTTAGTTTTGTTTTACGAGTGGAAGGTCTCGAACACTCGGCACATTTAACGGCGGTGACCGCCGGAAAGCCCTGTAATGACCTTATTTTTATGGGCTTTGCAACGATTAGGACTATACCACAGACGGGCAGAAAAATCAAGCCATACCCACAATTTACGCAGAATAACTTTTGTATTCATATTTCACGCGCCCTTCATAGCGTCCATTCGCCCTCTGTCGAATACCTTTAGGCGATTCCTTATCTTTTAAATCTTTTGCCATACTACACTACCTATCTATATGACCAGAAAGAGCATATCACTGCCCTCTGCGCAAGCAGAAAATATCTTAGTTTTTCCGAGGGTACCCTCTATGTATGCCTTTTTAAACTGCCCATCCTGCCGCTTTGCAACTTTATAGGCAATCCCGAGCGGCAACAGGCATTTCAGTACCCTCTGCAGTTCAGACGTGTTCTGGTAAGACACTTTGATCTTTACTGACAATCTATCGTCTTCTTTCTTTTGTATGACACCGCACATTTTTACTGCCCCTGTATCGCCGGGGCCTGCGGTCTAAGAGATTGAATCTATGTCTGAAGTGCGTCCAGGCCTTTGTCATAATGTGACTTAAAATCGTACTTTTTCATCTCGTTTCCTCCTGTAATTTTGTTTTCCGGAAGAGCTGCCGGCTGAATCATCTTCATCTCTATTGATTCCTTAACAGTTCACTCATACGTATATGGTTTTCAGTTTCACATCTTTTCGGGATGTTCGTTTTCTCTCCTTTAACCGTCTTTATCATAACATGTGTGCCCACATATTTCTATTAGCAGAGTTTATAGATATGTGTTCCCATATATCATTTGTTTATTATGTATATGGACACACGTATTTACATATGCTATAATTCTGATGTAAGGTGGAAAAAGTGTTGCTACATTTCCTTACACCCATTTACTAAAATTCATAGAGAAGGTGTAACCATGCCAGACGAAAAGAAAAGCACATATACTGGTCAAACTGATGCAAGACGCAAGGCCAGTGCAAAATATCTTAAAGAATCCGTTGAAGATGTCCGCATCCGTGTACCCAAAGGACAAAAGACTGTCATAAAAAACCACGCAGAGCAACAGGGGGAATCAATGAATCAATTTGTTATCCGTGCCATAAATGAAACTATGAAGCGTGATGATCTTGAAGCTGTATAATCATAGTTTCCCAGCTCCATAATATCTATCGTCCGAAAACCGGACGAACCATGAAAGGATGTGTTACCATGCCATTACCGCAAGAAAGAATTTATACCATTGAAGATATTTACGCTCTCCCGGAAGGAACCAGAGCTGAGCTGATCGACGGCCGGATTTATTACATGGCCCCGCCATCCAGGCGGCATCAGGATATCTCTTTTTCTCTCTCCAGAAGTATTGCCGATTACATTGACTCAAAACATTGGTCATGTAAAGTCTATCCTGCCCCATTTGCAGTTTTTCTGAATGAGGACGATAAAAATTACGTTGAACCTGATATAAGCGTTATCTGCGATCACAGCAAGCTCACAGACAAGGGCTGCACCGGCGCTCCGGACTGGATCATCGAAATTGTATCACCTGGCAGCAGGCGGATGGACTACATGACTAAGCTATTTAAATACCGGTCTGCGGGTGTCCGGGAATACTGGATTGTTGACCCGGAGAAAAACCGCATTCTTGTTTACGACTTTGCCCGAGAAGAAACCGGAGATTACACCTTCTCTGATACTATCAAAGCCGGAATCTATTCTGATTTTGCCATCGATTTCAGTCAGCTCAATATTTAATCAGCAGAATGTGCGACGTCGCATAAAATTCTTACACTGCAGCAGGCCCATCAAATCCCTGCTGCATTTTATTTATTTTTCCTTCTCCGCCCAGAGGGGCCACCCCTCACGCGACAGCGCGCCGATCTTTTTGTCGCCCCCTTCCCCGGTCAGCCGGTAAGCCCGAAAACTTTTCAGACCGCCCCTCCGTGCAATCTCAACGCTACTCGTTCTGTGCTGCTTGTCCATGTCCGGTGGAACTGCTCTGCACCACTGCCCGGTATGCTGACGCTGCTGCAGCGTTGCCCCATCCTGGAACCGCATCCGGATCACGTCGGCCTGCGTTTTTTCAGCTTCCAGAGGTGAGCCGGAGATTTTGATGATCCCGGTACGCTTGCTGCGCTCGGCCATTGCTTCTGAAACTGAAGCTTTCTGGAGTAATTTGCTCCCCATCTCGCTGGCTCTCTGCGTATTCCCTGCTTTATACCCAGCTCTGATGGCGGCCTGAGTGGCATTCAAGTCAATCAGAATAAAACGCCCTGTATCATTACAGAGCGTTTTGAATCATATAATAAGCAGCAGGATTCAATTAAACCTGCTGCCCTGTTAATAATTAACCGTCTTCACAGAACCATCTGAATATGTAATATAGGTCGTTCCATGATTCGGATCATCGCACTCCTGAACATTTTTACGGCTAACCTCATATACGCTTGGTTTGGAGGATTTTTTCCCCGAAAAGCCTTCTGCTGTGCCTGCGCCGCTGCTCTCGCTTGCGCTGCCGCCTGTGCCTCCAGTGCAGCTCTCGCCGCTGCTTCCGCCTCTACCATTTGATCGGCCTTCTCCAGTGTTTTTTCTCCTGTCTGAATCTGAAGTTCTTCCAGGATGACTGCTTCTGTCTCTGTTTCGCTTTCCACATTTTCTGTCTCATTATCCATTGCTGCAAATGCCAGCTCCGTTTCTGTTTCGTCTATTTCTTCTCCCAATACAGTACCTGCCATCACAAACCAGCATCCGACACTGATTGCCGCCATTTTTCTTATGATTCTTTTCATTTCTTTTTCGCATTGCCTGTATGAATCTGTACACTTCTCAGATGTCTTTTTTCTCTTCTCCATTGTAAATCTCATCCTCCATATTACATTTTTATATTTTATCTGCCTACGGCAGACAAGCACGTTTTCATCACATTCGACATCTTTCTGATTTTTCAGAATGATTCTACCCCGCCCTTAAATTTCCTGTCAAGTAATCATCCTGTTACTGTTCACAGGTAGCTGTCCCGCGGTTACTAGTCAGACGGCTGCCGCTTCGGCAGACGTCTGAACAGTAACACCATCCTCATACCACAACACTTCTTTCATTAATAAAGCTTGTAAAGATTCTTTTATAATGGTAGAATCATTTCACCAACTGTTTTTCTCTGGTCATTCAATGATATGACCATTGCATTTGAAATCATAGACAAGAGGGATTTTATGAACGAAAAAGCATTACAGGTACTGGAGTACCACAAAATCATACAGAGACTGACGGAACTTGCCGGTTCGGAACCTGGAAAGGCACTCTGCCGTGAGTTGGTTCCGTCTGACGATATTACGGAAATACGGAGAATGCAGCGTGAGACCTCCGATGCGGTCAGCCGGATTTTCCGCAAAGGCAATATCTCCTTTTCCGGTGCCGCTGATATGCGCGGCTCGCTGAAGCGTCTGGAGATCGGGAGCTCGCTGAATATTGAGGAATTGCTGCGCATCTGCAAGCTTCTTGAAGCATGCCTGCGCGTCAAGAACTGGTCCCGTCCGGTCAACGATACGGAGGAGGAAGATTCCCTGACTGTGATGTTCTCGGAACTGCAGCCGCTGACTCCCGTGGTGAATGAAATACGCCGCTGCATTATCTCAGAAGAAGAAATCAGCGATGACGCCAGTCCGGGACTGCGGCAGGTAAGACGTTCGATGAAGATTACGAATGACCGCATCCGCACCCAGCTTTCGGCGCTTCTGACCGGAGGTGCCAGAACGTACCTGCAGGATGCTGTGATCACGCAGAGAAACGGACGTTACTGTGTCCCGGTCAAAGCAGAACACCGCGGCCAGGTTCCCGGTATGATCCATGACCAGTCCTCCAGCGGCTCTACAATCTTTGTTGAGCCGATGGCTGTCGTGAAGCTGAACAACGATCTGCGTGAACTCGAACTGAAAGAAGAAAAAGAGATCGAAGCCGTGCTGGCAAATCTGAGTACACTGGTCGCAAAAGAGGCAGAACACATCACGAACGATATTCTGCTGATGAAGGAACTGGATTTTATTTTTGCACGTGCAAAACTCTCCCACTCTTACAATGGTTCAGAACCTGTCTTCAATACCGAAGGTCGGATCCGGATCCGAAAGGGACGCCACCCGCTGCTCGATCCTAAGCACGTCGTTCCTGTCGATATCCGCCTCGGCGACGATTTTACTCTGCTCGTCATCTCAGGACCAAATACCGGAGGCAAAACCGTATCCCTGAAGACAGTCGGACTCTTCACACTTATGGGGCAGGCCGGACTGCATATCCCGGCGCTGGACCGTTCGGAGCTTTCTGTATTTACCGAAGTATTTGCAGACATCGGAGACGAACAGAGCATTGAGCAGAGCCTCAGTACATTTTCCTCCCATATGACAAATATTGTATCGTTCTGGGCACATGCGGATGAGAAATCGCTCGTCCTTTTCGATGAATTAGGTGCCGGCACGGACCCGACCGAGGGTGCTGCACTTGCGATTGCGATCCTTTCCAACCTGCACCGTCAGGGTATTCGCACAATCGCAACGACACACTACAGTGAACTAAAAGTATTTGCACTCTCTACACCCGGTGTGGAAAATGGCTGTTGTGAATTCAATGTTGAAACACTCCGGCCGACTTACCGACTGCTGATCGGAATCCCGGGCAAGAGCAATGCATTCGCCATCTCCGAGAAGCTGGGACTGCCGGATTATATTATCGAAGAAGCAAAAGGTCAGATCAGCCAGGAGGATGAGAGCTTCGAGGACGTGATCGCTGATCTCGAAAACAGCCGACTCACCATAGAAAAAGAGCGTGAAGAAGTCAACCGCTATAAGCGTGAGATTGAAGAACTGAAACAGCGCCTCGAGCACAAAGAGGACCGTCTGGAATCCAATCGGGATGCGATTCTTCAGAAAGCGCGCGAGGAAGCACAGACGATCCTCCGGGATGCCAAAGAATACGCGGATGAAACGATCCGAAAATACAATAAACTCGGAAATGCGGCTAATTCTACACGAGAGATGGAACAGGAACGTGCCAGACTGCGGGAAAAGATGTCTGAACTGGATAAAAAATCCGGTATCAAGGCTGCAAAGAAACCGAAAAAAGAGCTCTCCGGCAAGGACCTCCGCATCGGAGACAGTGTCCGCGTCCTTAGCATGAATCTTAAGGGAACTGTCAGCACGCTTCCGGATGCCAGAGGAAATCTCTTCGTCCAGATGGGAATTCTCCGGTCACAGGTGAATCTGAAGGATCTCGAAAAAATAGCGGATGAAGCTACTATCACTGGCCCTTCCTACCGCCAATCAACGGGAAGCGGCAAGATCAAGATGTCCAAATCCTTCTCGGTATCCACTGAGATCAATCTACTCGGAAAGACCACGGACGAAGCACTTGTAGAGCTTGACAAATATCTTGATGATGCCTATCTGGCCCACCTGCCGAATGTACGTGTCGTTCATGGAAAAGGAACGGGAGCGCTCCGCAAAGCAGTGCACCAGTACCTGCGGCGTCAGAAGCACGTGGAATCCTACCGTCTCGGTGAATTCGGAGAAGGCGATGCCGGCGTGACGATTGTAACATTTAAGCAATGATGACAAAGCCGATTCAGAAAGCTTGCTATGTCATTTTATAAATTTTCATACTAACAGATTTCAAATTTGAAGGGAGTTCTCCATGGCGACCAGACAGAAAATTCTGATTGTAGATGATGACGAAAATATATCCGAACTCATTTCTCTTTATCTGACGAAAGAGTTCTACGATACTAAAATTGTATACGACGGTGAGGAAGCGCTGCGGCAGTTTACCCTGTTCGAACCGAACCTGATTCTGCTTGACCTGATGCTGCCTGGGATCGACGGTTATCAGGTCTGCCGTGAAATACGGCAGCGTTCTTCCGTGCCGATCATTATGCTTTCCGCCAAGGGAGAGGTCTTTGATAAAGTACTGGGATTGGAGCTTGGTGCAGATGATTATATCATCAAGCCATTTGACTCCAAAGAACTCGTTGCGCGTGTAAAGGCAGTGCTCCGGCGTTATCAGGCCACTCCTCCTGTTTCCACAAAGCCAACTGGAAAATGCGTCGAGTATCCGGATCTGACGATTAACCTGACCAATTACGCCGTTATTTACAAAGGAAATACGGTAGAAATGCCTCCGAAAGAGCTGGAATTGCTGTATTTTCTGGCTGCATCCCCCAATCAGGTATTCACACGTGAACAGCTCCTGGATCATATCTGGGGATATGAATACATTGGTGACACACGTACGGTCGATGTGCATATCAAGCGGATCCGTGAAAAAATCAAGGACAACCGCTTCTGGTCCATCGCAACTGTCTGGGGTATTGGCTACAAATTTGAGGTGAAGCCAAAATGAAACGCAAACTTTATGCAACGTATCTGCTGTCCTATTTGGGATTTTTGATTGCAAGCTTCGCCGCCACCATTTATGTGACCCCCCGCTTCCTGCGGCAATATCTGTATGCGATTTCGGATGAAGCCGAATATCGGCGCTATCTGCAGAGTCAGTCTGTTGCCATTCAGAATGTCTGCTATATTCTGTTTGGTATCTTTCTGGTTCTCTCTCTCTTCCCGGTTCTGATCTTCCACGTACGGATTTACCGGCCCCTGAACCAGATCATCATGGCGGCTGCCAAATATACGGACAATACCATTACGGGAAGGATTCCCTACGAAGGTGATGATGAACTGGGAAGTCTGAGTGCTTCCCTGAACTATCTGACCGAAAACATGCGGAACACAGGTGATTACCAACGGAAATTTATCTCAAATATTTCTCATGACTTCCGTTCCCCTCTGACTTCCATTAAGGGCTACGTCGAAGCAATGCTGGATGGAACCATTCCGCCGGAAATGCAGGAAAGATACCTTGGCATCGTACTAAGCGAGACAGAACGGCTGAACAAACTGACAGAAGGTCTTCTGACTCTGAATAATTTCGATGATCAGGGAGTTTATCTCGAAATGACTGATTTTGATATCGTATCCGTAATCACAGGCAGCGTTGCATCTTTCGAAGGACTCTGCAGCAAAAAAAATCTCCGGATAGAGACTTCCTTCTCCAAACCGGAGATTCCGGTACATGCGGACCTCGTCAAGATCCAGCAGGTACTCTATAATCTGATCGATAACGCAATCAAATTCAGTTATCCTGATTCTCTGATCCGGATTCAGGCAGCCGAGCGCCACAAAAAAGTCTTCATTTCCATCAAAGACCACGGTGAAGGAATTTCCCGCGAGAACCTGCCCAAGATCTGGGATCGTTTTTTCAAAACAGATACCTCACGCGGCAGGGACAAAAAAGGAACAGGTCTGGGCCTGGCCATCGTAAAGGAAATTATCCGCGCACATGACCAGAATATTAATGTAGTGAGTACGGAAGGAGTCGGAACAGAGTTTGTGTTCACGCTCGCATGTGCTCCGAAATAATCATGAACCGTTACTATTCACGACCCTGTGATCCGCGAACAGTAACGCGCTTCGCGTTGCACAGAAATTCTACCTTCGGCATAATTTCGCGCGTTCAGTACTCGGGATTTCCGTGCATTCTGCCCGGAAACACCTCGCGGGACAGCTACCCCGTGAATAGTGACCATAAACCACATATAAAACCATAATTACAAACAAGGTGCTGTAAAACCGCTGACAGTCACAAAACATAGTATAAATTCTGTGTCTGGTTACGCTTTACAGCACCCTTTTATTTATGGTTCATCTATCTGATTTTCAGATTCCCATGTAATCCTACAACCACGCCTTTACCTGCTCATAGATTCCGTCGCCGTCCAGCTTGTACTTCTTAATCAGAGCTGCAGCAGCACCTGACTCGCCGAATACATCCTGAATACCGATCTTCAGTACCGGGGTCGGAGCCTTTGCGCAGAGTACATCACATACTGCACTTCCAAGTCCGCCGATGACGGAATGCTCTTCTACGGTAACTACCTTTCCGGTAGCCTTTGCGGATTCTACCACCAGCTCTTCATCGAGCGGTTTGATGGTGTGGATGTTGATCACCTTGGCAGATACGCCCTCTGCTGCCAGCTTCTCAGCCGCATCCAGAGCACCGCTCACGCAAAGTCCGGTTGCGATAATTGTCACATCGGTACCTTCTCTGAGTACTACACCCTTACCGATCTCAAACTTGTAGTCCGGATTGTCATTGATCACCGGAACTGCAAGACGTCCGAAACGCAGATAAACCGGTCCTTCATATTCATAAGCTGCCTCTACGGCTGCTCTTGCCTCCACATCGTCAGACGGGTTGATCACAACCATGCCCGGGATCGTACGCATCAGGGCAAGGTCTTCGTTACACTGGTGGGACGCTCCGTCCTCTCCTACGGAGATACCTGCATGTGTTGCACCGATCTTAACGTTCATGTGCGGATATCCGATCGAGTTTCTTACCTGCTCAAATGCACGTCCGGATGCGAACATTGCAAATGTGCTGGCAAACGGTACCTTTCCTGTCGTGGAAAGTCCTGCAGCAATACCCATCATGTTGCACTCTGCGATACCGCAGTCAATGTGGCGCTCCGGGAATGCTTTCTTGAATACGCCTGTCTTGGTAGCCCCTGCAAGGTCAGCATCCAGAACTACGAGATTTTCATGCTTCTTTCCAAGCTCAGCAAGCGCGTTGCCATAGCTCTCTCTGGTAGCGATTTTCTTTACTTCTGACATAATGCTTCCCCCACTTTCTCTAAGTCTGCCATAGCAATTGCATACTGCTCATCATTCGGAGCAACACCATGCCAGGATGCCTGATTTTCCATAAAGGATACGTTCTTTCCTTTGACTGTCTTCATAATGATGGCACTCGGAGCACCCTTAGTTGCTCTTGCCTCTGCAAATGCAGCGCGAAGCTGATCCATATCGTTGCCGTCTGCCACGTTGATTACATGGAAGTTGAATGCTTCGAACTTCTTGTCGATCGGATACGGAGAACATACGTCATCGATCTTACCGTCGATCTGAAGTCCATTGTTGTCCACGATCACTACGAGGTTGTCCAGCTTTCTGTGGCCTGCGAACATCGCAGCTTCCCATACCTGGCCTTCCTGAATCTCACCATCACCGAGAAGTGTATACACACGGTAATCTTTCTTGTCGATCTTGCGAGAATGTGCCATACCTACTGCTGCTGTGTTAGCCTTTCGCAGTGATCCGGAGGACATATCGATACCTACGATGTGCTGCATACACGGATGTCCCTGCAGATGGGAGCCAAGCTTACGCAGAGTAGTCAGATCCTCTACCGGGAAATATCCTCTGTGAGCCATTGCGGAATAGTAGCCCGGAGCCGTATGTCCCTTGGAAAGTACGAAACGGTCTCTGTCCGGATTCTTCGGATCTGCCGGGTCAATGTTCATTTCTTCAAAATACAAATACGTAAATACATCTGCTGCGGAAAGGGATCCGCCCGGATGGCCGGCCTTTGCGCTATGTACCGCTGTCACGATACCCTTGCGAACCTCGTTCGCCATTTTTTGTAATTCCAGTGTCGTCATAATCTATGATTCCTTTCTGAATGATCGGCCGCATAACCTCTTCCGGAGTTTGCAGCCGGATTTAACGTTTCATGACTGTGTCTTCCCTCGAAGCAACAAGCCAGGAGCAAGCCTGCATCTCTTATTCCTGTCCGTAATAAGCATTAGCTCCATGCTTTCTCAGGAAATGCTTATCCAGCATACACTGTGGTGCAGTCCCAACACCCGGATGGATCATCTCGGTCCATGCAGCCATCTTCGCAACTTCCTCAAGGACTACGGAATTATGTACTGCTTCTGCTGCATCCTTACCCCAGGTAAACGGGCCGTGGTTCGTGCAGAGGATCGCCGGAACGTAAACCGGATTGATATTCTTCTCTTTCAGAGTCTCGATGATTACAAGTCCTGTATTTTTCTCATATGCTTCGTCGATCTCTTCTGCGGTCAGATTTCTCGCGCACGGAATCTCACCGTACATATAGTCAGCATGTGTCGTACCGTAGCACGGAATGCCTCTGCCTGCCTGTGCCCAGGAAGTAGCCCACGGAGAATGTGTATGTACGATGCCGCCCATCTCCGGGAATGCTTTATACAGCTCCAGATGTGTCTCTGTATCGGATGACGGTTTGTATTTTCCTTCCACGCGATTGCCTTCCAGATCCATAACTACCATATCATCCGGAGTCAGCTTGTCATAGTCTACTCCACTCGGTTTGATAACGAACAGACCTGATTCACGATCAATCTCACTGACATTTCCCCAGGTATAAGTAACAAGTCCACGGCGCGGAAGCTCCATATTGGCTTCATATACCTTCTGTTTCAGTTCTTCTAACATAATATCCTCCTTTAACATATGTGCTCCGGCTGATCCGTCAGATTCACGCACCGAAATCCAGACGAAAGCACACGTTTTCTGCTTCTTTTATCATACACTTATTTCCCAAATTCGTCCAGTCATTTATGTAAGAAATGCATGATTATTTTAAAACTTTGTGGAATACTTTATGGCCATCTGAACAATTATCCGCATTTTGAGCAATTGCTTTTGACAGCCATGCAAAATTGCATAACAGTTTCAAGCAGCCTGCACAGTTCGCAGTCAAACGCAATCGTGTCCGCATACGGAACCCTTCCGATTCCATATGCGGACACTCTCACAAAATATTTTCCCTCTGTGACTGCTTCTTTTACTCTATACTCTTCAAAGACTCTACCATATCAATCTTTTTCAGTTTGAAATACATCACACCATTGACAATGATAGAAAATGCAAAGGTGAACAATACTCCATACACAAAGCTCATCAGCTTGATATTCCGGCCAAACATGCAGGAATCTACTTCTACAGTCGTAATGACAAACGCATGAAGCAGCTTGCCGATAAAGATACCAAGGAATGCCCCAATCACCGTCAACAAAACATTCTCTCTGTATACATAAGCCGCTACCTCTCCGTCATAAAACCCGAGTACTTTAATAGTCGCAAGCTCACGCCTTCGTTCGTTGATATTGATATTGTTCAGATTATACAGTACAACAAATGCAAGCATTCCCGCAGAAATAATCAGCACGATCATAACTGAGTCAAGCGCAGTCAACATATGGTCAAGCTGGTCTGCCAGGGTATATGTATAGGAAACATTCAATGCACCATCATATTCCAGAATTTCGGAACCAATTTTCTGAAGCGCTTCCACGTATTCCGCATCTGCAATCATCAGCACAGTATTGTATTCTGGTTCGCTTCCGAACAGTGACTGATACAATACCGGCGATACATAAATATAATGGGAAAGGTAATTTTCGCAGATCCGGGCAATCGGGATTGATACCGTACCTTTGTCCTCATCCTCAACCAAAATGCAGTCACTTGCATGAAGTCCAAATTCATTCGCAATCTTCTCTGTGACAATCGCTCCCTCGTCTCCCAGCTCATATATTTCCTGTGTTTCTCTGTCCCGGAAGGTGAAAAACTGTTCTATCCCCTCCAAAGACTGCGGCACCTGCAGATAAGCAGACCACTCTTTCTGGCTCTTCTGATTCTCTCCGGGCTTTACACTTACCTTCTGCATATAAGTAAGGCGCGAAAATGAAATTCTCTCATCCTGCGCAACTGCATCTATGACTTCCTGTTGCTTTTCATCCGATTCTCCGGTATCCAGGATCACCATTGCCTCATAATGCTGAAGATCGCCAAACTGAAGCAGCGCCACATCCATAATCGAATCCCGAAGTCCATATCCAACCAGCAGAAGTCCCATACAGCCGCCGATTCCAATTACTGTCATCAAGAATCTCTTCTTATAACGCAGCAGATTCCGCACCGTTGACTTCCATGAAAAACTCAGAGGCTTCCAGATAAATGGAAGGTACTCAAGCAGAACACGTTTTCCCTGCTTCGGTGCAGGCGGACGCATCAATGTCGCCGGAACTGCCTGAAGCTCACGGTAACATGCCGAGAGCGTCGCGCCTATTGTACAGAACAGTGCTGCCACAGTCGCTATCAGCCCCAGATCCCAATTATAAGGAACCAGAATTTCAGGAAGATGCTGATACATAATTCCATATGCACGGATAATAACCCAGGGAAGGAATTTCTCCCCGATCAGAATTCCGGTTAAGCTGCCGCCAAGCGTCGCATAAAAAGCATATTTCAGATATTTGGATGCGATCGCCCCCTTGCTGTAGCCGAGTGCCTTCAGAGTACCGATCTGAGTTCTCTCTTCCTCGACCATTCGGGTCATTGTCGTCAGGCTGATCAACGCCGCTACAAGGAAAAACAGCACCGGGAAAACCTGTCCGATATTCTTCATACGCTCAGCATTTTCACCGTATCCTGTATTTTCCGGCAATGCACTCCGGTCATAGACGTACCACTCCGGGTATTTGATCTTAGCCACTTCCTCCTCCGCATCCGCGATTTCCTGTTCCGCATCCGCAAGCTCTTTTTCTGCGTCAGCGATCTTCTGCTTCGCCTCTGCAATTTTGTCATCTGCTTCCTTCCGGCCTTCTTCATAATCTTTCCAGCCATCTGCAAGCTTCTGTTCATTCTCCGCGATCTCCTGCTCGGCATCTGTGATCTGCTTCCGTGCATCCTCCAGTTCTTTCCTTGCGTCTTCCAGCTCCTGGCGGGCATCCGAGAGCTGCTGCTGTCCGTCATTCAGCTTCATCTGCGAAGTATTCCATTCGTTCCAGCCAAGATCCAGTGTCTCGCGTGCAGAATTCAACTGACTCTGGGCGCTTCGCAGCTGTTGAGATCCGTCATCCACCTGCTTTTGCGCCTTTCGGAGTTCCTTCTCTCCGGATTCCAGCGTCTCCCTGGCTTCCACCAGCTGCTGCTTACCCTCTACAAGCTTTTTCTTATTCGCATCCAGCTCCTTCTCTCCCGCGGTAATCTGCTTTTCGGCTTCCGCTAACTGACTGTAACCCTCATCCAATTCTGCTTTGGAAGCATCCAGTTCCTGATAGCCCTTGTCCAGCTCCTTTTTTGCTGCTGCAAGCTGCTGCTCGGAAGCATCCAGCTGCTGTTTCGTTGTCTTTAACTCCGCGTAGCCCTTATCAAGCTCTGCCTTGGCTGCTGCAAGCTGCTGCTCTGCTGCTTTCGTCTGTTCTTCTCCCGCCGCAAGCTCTGCATATCCTGCATCCAGCTGCTCCCTGGCTGCCGCAAGCTGCTGCTCACTCGCCTCAATCTGCTCCTTTCCTGCTGCGAGCTCCGCATAGCCCGCATCCAACTGCTCTTTTGCTGCCGCAAGAACCGCTTCCTGCTTCTCAATCTCCGCACCGTTCGCCTGTAGTTCTGCCTCAGCTGCATCCAGCTGCTGCTTCACGGCCGCAAGTTGCTGTTCAGAAGCATCCAGCTCCGGCTTTTTGCCATCCAGCATCTGCTGCAGTTCCCCCGCCTGTACTTCCAGCGTTTGCTTCTGTGTCTCCGCCTCCTGTATTTGGCCCAAAAGCTCTGCGGCCTGAGTCTGCTCCGTATCAATCGTTGTTGTCAGCTCTGCAATCTGCCCATTCAGCTGTTCGATCTGTTTCTCAACATTCTTGCGGTCATCCTCTGAGAGATCCTCATTCTTCAAAAGCTGCTTCTGCTGCTCCAGCTGTCCCTGGGCATCTGAAAGTTCTCTCTGATGCTGCTCCTGAGCGGATATCACAGACTCATACTGGCTCTGAAGCCCCGGCACTGCATTTCCAAGCGATACAGCCTGTTCACGAAGAGTCTCAACCTGCTGACATCCCTTTTCATACTCTGCACGCCCCTCTGCCAGTGCCTGCTCTCCGGCCTCATACTCTGCCTTCGACTGCTCAAACTGTGCCAGACCAGCCTCATACTGTGCCTTTCCTTCTGCAAGCAAAGCGGCTCCTGCATCATACTCAGCCTGCGGCTGCTCGAGTGCAGCCGCCCCTGCTTCATATGTCTGCCTTGCTGCCGCAAGCTGCTCAGTTCCTTCCTCATACTCCTTCTGGCCCTCCGCAAGGCGGGCTGCTCCTGCCTCCTGCTCCTGTTTTGCCGCTTCCAACTGGATGATTCCTGCATCATATTCTGCCTGGCCTTCCGCAAGCTGGCTGGCTCCTGCACGGTACTGCTTCTGACCCTCTGCCAGTTGGGCTGCTCCTGCGTCATACTCCGCCTGACCCTCTGCAAGACGGGCTGCTCCTGCATCATACTGCTTCTGACCGTTTGCCAGCTTTTCTCTTCCGGCCTCATACTCCTTCTTCGCCTTTTCAAGCTCTGCGGCTCCCGTATTATACTGCTTCTCTCCATCCTCCAGCTGCTTTTTACTACTGTTATACGCTTCCCAGCCTTCTTCTATCTTTTTCTTATTCTCATTTATTTTTTTCTGTGCATCCCGAAGCTCTTTCTGCCCGGAAACAGACTCTGTCTGATATTTCTGCCACGCAGACTGCCATTCGGCTTCTCCGTCATTTAATTCCTGCAGTGCATCTGTCAGCTTTTCAAGACCGTCTGCCAACTCGGATTCATTCTCAGCAATCTCGCGTTCACCGTCTGCCAGCTCCTTTTCACCGTCTGCTACCTCCTGCTTCGCATCCTCCAGCTCCTGCTTGCCGCTTTCCAGCTCCGATTCCCCTTCAAGCAGCTCAGATTCTGCCTCAGCAAGCTCGGATTCCGCTTCGCTCTCCGCATCTGCCAGCTCCTGCTTCGCATCCTCCAGCTCCTGTTTACCGTCTGCTACTTCCTGACGTCCTTTCTCAAGCTCCGATTCCGCTTCCTCCATCACTTCATTGTAACGTGCCTCACAGCGGACATCCTCAATCGCTTCAATCCGGTCAAAGACCTCCTCAACTGCCTCATCATATTCATCCGTATATGCCTGCAGCTCCTTCGCTCCCTCTACAAGAACGTATGCAACACTGTATACCTCACTGTCAAAATCCTCAGGAAGCACATATGCAAAGCCGGATATTTCTCCATTCCCAAGGGTTGTATTTCCTCGTTCAAATGCAATATAGACAGGGCTGTTCCCATATCCGCAGACGGTAAAGCTGCTCCTTTTCAGCTGACTGTCCTCCTCATCCCCGGAATAAATAACCTGAAGTGTATCCCCGACCTCATATCCATGTTCCAGCGCATAGGCAGAATCCAGAAAACAGTCGCCTTCTTTCCGTGGAAGCGTTCCCGCCTCGGCTGTCGGTGTATTAACGCCTTGCGGAAGAGACTCAATTCGAAGGACATTTCGGTCTTCTCCCTCTTTGCAGAGCACATCCTCCTGATACACACCTTCTGCGTAAGCTACACCCTCCACTGCACCGACAGCCTTCAGGTCATCCTCTGTCAGTCCCAGTGTACTGATCACCCGGATATCCATCAGACTACTGTGATCAAAATAGCTGTCGCCTGTCATCTTCATATCGGGCGCTGCCGACTGGATACCAGAATAAAAAGCGCCCCCCATTGCTACAATAAAGAATATTGATAAAAACCGGTTCAGGCTCTTTTTTACCTCAACCCGGAAATCCTTTTTTAACGCCTTCTTCTTATGTCTCATATGTCACCACGAATCCCCGTCTTTACCATTCAATCTGTTCTACCGGGGTCGGAGCCGGATTCAGCTCCATCCCGGATACACGTCCGTTTTTAATTTTGATCACACGGTCTGCCATCGGCGCAATAGCCAGATTATGCGTAATCACAATCACCGTCATTCCTTTCTCACGGCACATATCCTGCAAAAGCTTCAGGATCGCCTTGCCTGTCTGATAGTCCAGAGCTCCTGTCGGCTCGTCACACAGCAGAAGCTTCGGATTCTTGGCAAGCGCACGTGCAATAGAAACTCTCTGCTGTTCGCCACCTGAAAGCTGTGCCGGGAAATTGGCAAGACGTTCTCCCAACCCCACTTCCTGAAGTACATCTCTCGCATTCAGAGGATTCTTGCAAATCTGAAGTGCCAGCTCCACATTCTCCAGTGCTGTCAGATTCGGAATCAGATTATAAAACTGGAAAACGAATCCGATGTCATCCCTCCGATAACCAATCAGCTTCTTCTGTGAATATTTTGCAATATCCTCGCCATCCACCACGATCTTCCCCGTACTTGCGGAATCCATCCCTCCCAGAATATTCAGTACCGTCGTCTTACCGGCGCCGCTGGGGCCGACAATTACAGTAAATTCTCCTTTTTGAATCTCAAAATCAATTCCGTCCACCGCATGAATCTCCACTTCACCCATACGGTAAACCTTCGTCACATGTTCCAGTCTGACAAACGCATCCTGCATCCGAAAAATCCTCCACGTTTCAATTTCTTCTCTTTAACGGCTCATCATTCTTTTTCCACTGTTATCTATTTTACAAGGGGTTTGTGGGAACTGCAATGATTTTATGAAAATTTAACAGTTCAGGGGCATCAAATGCAGGTTGCGGTTCACTCTATTCGTGTTTAATTCAAGAACTGAATATTTCATACGATGCCCCAGAACGGGAGGAGCAGGCGGCATCTGCCAATACGGTTTCAATAGCTGAAAAACAAAAAACCATATAAATCAAGAAATTACATGAAATTATAAATGAGCAAATACAACATTCATAGATAGAAGCATGTTATAGCTAAGAATATTTTTTAGATATTAATCAAATCGGCAGTTAATATTGAAATAGTATTTCACTATTTATTGGAACTGGTCTAAAAAAGAATGTTTTTAAAAGATAAGGAATGAAAAACTAAGTCTGCTTATAAATACATGAAGAGTATGGTTTGGCTGCTTCAACCACTTAGATAACCTCAGGGAGTCCGGGTGAAAGACGGATCATTCGTGGAGAAATACTAAGGCTTCGGTTTTCCCCACCGATGCCTATCTACAATTCCAAAGCAGCCAAACACCAGATTCTCGGCTGATTTCAAAGGTGAAAGTTCATAAATCAACCTGTATACAAATACGATCAGCTTCAGCTATTGAAACACAGCCCGCCATTGGTTCGGGACACCCCTAAGCAAACAATTCAGCGGGTGCTTTTAGCGGAGACGAGATCCACTGCTTACGTAGACTTAGGCGCGAAGGCTCTCCTGAGCGGCTATCTGTCAGAAGGGGTACCAGGCGTAAGCCTGGTGGATTCCTTGTGACCAATGGTCGTAGTTAGCAGTTAGCTCGTCGGAGCGTTACCCGCGTTTGCGTGGGGTGTCCCGAACCAATGGCGGGCGTCCGTTTGTAGTTAATTAAACATGAATTCTCCATACAAACAGACGCGACCCCTGTACAGGTCCGCGTCTGCTCATCAAATTATGTTTGATAAATTGGGGGCTGCTTCTACCGTTCCTCCAGATCCAGGTACGCTCTGTGATGCCCGACATACTTGTAAGCAGGACGGATGATTTTTCCTTCATTTACCAGCTCCTCGATCCGGTGTGCACACCAGCCGGAGATTCGGGAAATTGCAAAGATCGGTGTAAACATCTGCTTCGGTATTCCGAGCATGGAATATACGAATCCACTGTAGAAATCGACATTACAGCAGATTGGCTTATGCAGCTTTTTCCTGTTCGTCAAAAGCTCCGATGCGATATGCTCTACTGTCTCATACAGAGCAAACTCCTCCGTCAACCCTTTTTCCTCCGAGAGACTGCGTGCATACTCCTTCAGGATAACCGCTCTCGGGTCAGAAAGTGTATAGACAGCATGTCCCATACCATAAATCAGGCCTTTCCCGTCAAACGCCTCTTTATTGATAATCTTTGTCAGATATTCACGAAGGGCAGCCTCATCTTTCCAATCCGTTACATGCTCCTTGATATCTTCAAACATATTCTCTACCTTCAGATTCGCGCCGCCATGCTTCGGTCCTTTCAGAGAACCAAGTGAAGCTGCCATTGCTGAATACGTATCTGTTCCGGTCGAGGAAACCACATGCGTAGTAAAAGTCGAGTTATTACCGCCGCCATGCTCCGCATGAATCACGAGTGCGATATCAAGTACCCGCGCTTCCAGCTCTGTATACTTGCCGTCTGACCTCAGGATGCGCAGAATATTTTCAGCAGTCGACAGCTGCGGATCCGGATAGCGGATCACCAGACTCTTGTCATTGTGATAATGCTGGTACGCATGATATGCATAAACTGAAATCAACGGAAGCGTTGCAATCAACGACAGGGATTGCTTTAATACATTCGGAACAGAGATATCATCCGGATTCTCATCATACGAATAAAGCGTCAGTACACTCTTCTGCAGGGCATTCATCACATCCATGCTCGGAGCCTTCATAATGACATCACGAACAAATTTGCTCGGAAGCTCTCTGTATTCACTCAGAATCTCGATAAATTCCTGTAGCTGCTGTGCATTCGGAAGCGCTCCAAACAGCAGAAGGTATGTAACTTCTTCGTAATTAAACCGCCGCTTCTCGAAACCCTTTTTCAGATCCATGACATTGTAGCCCTGATAAAAAAGCTTACCTTCCGCAGGTACTTTTCTACCATGAATCGTCTCGAATGCCACCACATCGGAAATCTCTGTCAGACCTGTCAGTACACCTTTACCGTCTGACTCACGCAAGCCTCTCTTCACATCATATTCCTGATATAGGTTCAGATCAAGCGCACCTGAAATCATACAATATTTTACAAGTTCGTCCAATCTCTCTTCTCTTGTCTTTTTATCAATTTCTTTCCGCACCACTGTTATTCTCCTTTCGCAAGTCCGCCTACGGGTACCCTTATGAACCTCCACGCTGGAAGCAACGGGGCAGTGTTCACTTTATATACAAACAGCTGTAAACTACATTTCCCGTCAGGCACTGGACCGCCTGGAGACTGCAGCCCATCCTGCTGTTATCCAATATATAATTCTGAATTTGTGACTGATCAGTGTCTCCGCAGCCACTGAGTATGTTCATCCTGTCATGGAGTAAGGATCACAATCGGATTCTCTGTCTGAGTATCTTCTCCTGCCGGTACTGCGTCCATCGAATGCTTATCTGTCACTGATACCGACGTATTGGAGCGCTCCATGGACGAATCCGATCCCGAACGTCCAACCATCCAGAAAGCTCCCATCGCCAGAACTGCTGCCAGCATGACAATAATGACCACAATCAATACGTACTGTGCCGCAGTCATCCCTCTGCCGCTCTCCGGCTCCGTACGGCGCTCCCACGACTGTTCCCAGTCCTGTTCCAGCCGCTCCTGGCGGTATCTTTCGCGATACTCCTGTGCTCCGTTTTCTCTGATATACGGATTAGCCAGCTGGCTTCTGTACCCTTCTGATGTTCCATTCAGGTTTTGATTTCTTCCGTTCCCTGCTGAAGGCATTGCCTTCCGGCCACTCTCATGCGGCTGCATCCCGCCCGTTTTCCTGTTTTCACCTGCTTCGGGAATTCGACGCTGGCCCCGCTTCTGATCATTCCACGTGATCTGCTTCCCGCAGTTCTCACAGAAACGCATTCCCGGTACCAGCGGAGTGCCGCAATTCTCACAATATCTCATTTCACCCATAGTACCGCACCTCTTATTCCTCTGTCTGCCGCTTCAGGCAGTCCGCCACCTCCGCAAATACCCTTTTATCCAGTGTATAGTATGACCAGCGTCCCTGCTTCCTGCAGCTGACAAGACCGGATTCACATAAAACCTTCATATGATGAGAAAGTGTGGACTGTACAATCGGCACCAGTTCAAGAAGCTCAGCTCCGCATAATTCCTTTCCGGCAAGAAGCTTCAGAATCTGTATTCTGCTTTCATCACTCAATGCCCGGAATACCTCTGCATACACTTCCATATCTCCCGGCGTAGTTTTTTCAGCCCCGGTCTCTCCATTTGGAGAAGCTGCCTTCCCGGATAGTGCAGTTGATTTCTTCTTTGCAGCCTTAGACTCTGCCGCTGTGTTCTCCGGCACTGCTGTTTTTGGCTCCACAGGCATTCTTGTTCCTGCGGCTGCCTTTGTCTCTCTGATCTCTTTTTCTGTTTCTGCTGCCTTTTCTGCGGAAGTGCCTTCTCCTGATTTCAGATTTTTCAGCGGCTTTTCATGATTCTTCTCTTTTTTCTTTTTGTTTTTCCCTGACTTCGAACCTTTTGTTTCCTGCTTTCTGGCCTTTTCTGCTTTCCGTTCTGCTTTCTCCGCCTTCCGCTCTTCTTTGCGCTTTTTCTCTTCCTTATCTGCCGACTTTTTGGACTTTCCTTTCTCTTTTTCCTTTGATTTCATGGTCCTCACTCCTTTCGGCTTCGCAAACGATCTACAGCCTGCATTCAAAAACGTATTGCCGCGCATAATTATTCATTATATCACGTACTTCCTGCCCGGTAAAGTGCCGTTTTGACTGAATTCCTGTGTTCTGTCCTACAATATTTTCCTTTCTGTGACAAAACTCTGAATCGTGCTCTTATTCATCACGGGTAATCATATACAATGACAGGAGTTCCTACGGAAACTGCATCATAAATCGCGGCTACCTGCGCATAAGGAGTATTTACACATCCGTGAGAGCCATTCGACAGATAAATACTTCCTCCAAAATAAGCCCTTGACTTCAGATCATGAATGCCGATATCTCCATTAAAAGGCATCCAGTAATCAACAGGCGCCCGGTATCCCTCGCCGACCAGTGTATAATTACGCATTTTAGCATCTATCGCCCAAACACTGCCTGCCGGCGTGGCATTCCCTTTATTCGGATTTCCGGTCACAACAGGTGTATCGACAATCAGTACGCCGTCTTTATAACAAAGCATCCTCTGCTGAGAAATACAAATTTCCACATATGTATAACCGATATCATTTTCCGCACGACTCATTGCCGTATAGATATACTCAGGCTCCATCTCTCCCTGATATCCTTCATTGATCGCTTTTACCAGTTCAAGCGTCGTTGCATCCTGATCAATGGTCCATCCATAATCCCCTCCGGTCAATGTCACCATCGTTCCGTAGGAAGTATAAAAATCGCGTGTCATGCCAAAAGTATCATACTTCTCCGCAAGTCCTGTCACATACTCCTCAACTTTGACGTTATCGATCACAAAGGTTCCGTCCGCCAGCTCCACAATCCAGTCCCTCATCACGGATGCGTCTACGACTTCCTCTCTGTCACCAAAATCATATGTAATATGTGCCCGCACCAATTGATTCATCGCCGCAGTATCCGCGACTAATTCTTCGTTGTCCTGATAAACTTCCGGATTCAGGTAACACTTATTTTCCTCAAAAGAAACACTCTGTTCTCCCTTGTCAAGTGCCGCACAGACTGCCTTCAGTGCTTTCTCCTTATCCAAAGTCGTTCCCATCACCTCCGGAACAACCTCAAATCCTTCTGCCGTATTTCCGATGTAAGCATCCTGAGGTTTCACGGTAAAATTATCATCAAAGCATTTCAGTCTCTCCAAAGATTCTCTCGTTTTCTCCTGATCGTAAGTAAATGCCACAGAAGCAAGCTCCGAACGTTCCATCAAAATCATCACCGGCCACAGATAAGAACGCTGTGCTCTCAGCATACGGTCAATACTGTTATTATCGGCGAACCGAAGCCCAATCTGTTCTGCTGTGATCTGTTCCTGGATATTCTGGCGCTCCACCAATGTCAGAGTGTAATCACCGAGCTTATCCGCCACCTCTTCTTTTACTTCCTCTACGGTTTTCTGGCTGCAGTCAATCCCGTAGATCACGGTATCCTCATAGAAATGTCTGCCAAAATAAACAGCAACTCCTATATAAACTACGGCCAGCACACCCAAAAAGCTGTACATGGCAATACGGAGTTTGTGCTTTTTTCTCTCTGACAACCGTTCCTGCCAGGAAGTGTCCTGATTCAGGGAACCTTTCGTCCCAGACTTGGAGCTCTCTTTCTTCCCGGAAAGCAGCGCTCCCTTCACGGAAACGACATCCTCTTTTCGTTCTGATACGGCCTGCCTTTTGGACGCAGCCTCCGCTGTTTTACTGCCCGCAGCTGTTTTCTCCCTCCTCGCTGCGCTTTCTGCTTTTTCATTCGAAACCGTACGTCTATTTCTATCTGCAGCTCCTGCCTCAGAACCAGGGACTGGCATTTTTTCCGGATAACGGCTTCTTCCCTGACCTTTCCCCTGTTCTGGCAGCACATTTTTGTCCGGATAGCGGCTTCTGCCTTTTCCCGATACTGTGTTCTTTTCCGGATAACGACTTTTTTTCTGCTCCGTTGCAACGTTTTTCTCCGGATAGCGGCTTCCCTCTCTCCGTTCTGTCCCCGGCATTTTCCCATTGTAACGTTTTACAAATTTCCCCTGTCCCTCTGCTCCCTCACTCATGCTCTGCTCCCCCTACAATTCCATACAACTCCCTTAAATCCGTAATAATATAGTCTGCTTTTCCCAGACCTTCCTCAATTCTGCCGCTGCGGCACATCCAGCATGTGTCAACACCGGCACCCTTCCCACCTGCAATATCTGAAGTCAGCGAATCCCCGACCAGCAGCGTCCGCTCCGGTACCATGTCAGGGATTCTTGCAAACACATAATCAAAGTATTCCCTCTTCGGCTTCTGGTAGCCTACCTCTTCCGAAACAAAAACATCACGGAACCACACACGAAGCCCGCTCTCCTTCATTCGACGATGCTGTGTAGCAGCTACTCCATTCGTAACCACATACAGTCTGCAATGCTCAGACAGTCTCCGGCAGACTTCATCTGCGCCCTCAATGATGAAGCTTCCTTCACTGAGTGCAGTCTGATAAGCCTCCTCAAGTCCCGGAAATTCCCCACGGATTCCCAATCTCTGAAACGTCTCACGGAACCTGCGGTCCAGAATTTCCTGCTTGCTGATCTCTCCGCGTTCAAACGATTTCCACAATCCATGATTGATATCGCTATAGAGTGCAAACACCTCTTCCGTGCAGGTAATTTCGTATTTCTCAAGCGTCCGCGCAAAAGCAGACCGTTCTGCCTGGCTGAAATCCAGTATCGTCTCATCCGCATCCATCAAAATCGTATCGTATCTCATTCTTTTCCCCTTATTCCACGTCAGTTTGGCAATCGGAAGCACCCTACTCCAAAGATATGCCTCCTGATTCTGAAACATACATCCCTTTTATTGCCAACGTATCCATTATATACGATTTTTTCTACCATGACAAGATAACCAGGCGTTTCCAAATCATTAAGAAATACATAAGAAATCATGGCACGTTTGAGATCTTACCGACTTAATACGTGAAACACAAAATAGACACATTTCCTTCGGGAAATAAACACATTTCCTGAATAGAATATACAGAATGCTGAAAGAACAAGGAGTGAGTGTTTTGATTGAAGTCTCAAATCTGGTCAAATGCTACGGAAACCATACCGCCGTTGACCATCTGACCTTCTCTGTGTCCGAAGGACAGATTTACGGTTTCCTCGGCCCGAATGGCGCCGGGAAATCAACCACTATGAATATTATGACCGGCTATCTCGCACCGACTTCAGGTGAAGTTCGAATCGGGGGGCACAATATTCTCGAAGAACCTGAAAAAGCTCGCAAATGCATCGGCTACCTTCCGGAGGTTCCGCCGCTCTATCCGGATATGACGGTTCTGGAATATCTGCGTTTTGCCGCCGGACTGAAACAAATCCCAAAAAAGGAATGGACCGCAATGATCTGTGAGATCATGGAACTGACCGGAATTACAGATATACAGAACCGTCTCATCCGCAATCTTTCCAAAGGCTACCGCCAGCGCATCGGCCTTGCGCAGGCTGTCCTCGGCTATCCCCCCATCATTATCCTGGACGAACCGATGGCCGGGCTCGATCCGCGTCAGATCATCGAAATCCGTGATCTGATCCGCAGTCTTGGGAAAAAACACACTGTAATTCTGAGCTCTCATATCCTTTCTGAGATCAGTGCTGTCTGTGACCATATCATGATCATTTCTCATGGGAAGCTGGCCGCAAGTGACACACCGGAAAATCTGTCACGACTCATGCAGGGAAGCTGCACACTGGAGCTCACAGTACGTACAGAAAAAAACAGTCTGGAACATATCCTGACGCTTCCTGACGGGGTTCTGGCGTACGAGCTTTCTCCTTCGCCGGAGGCAGGTGCGTGGGATGTCTCGATCCGTATGGATGAAGTGTATGATCTGAGAGAAACATTATTCTATCTCTGTGCCGAACGTCATGCAGTGATCTTAAAAATGCAGTTATCCCGGATGTCTCTGGAAGATGTCTTTCTGGAGCTTACTCAGGATCCTGATACCGGGAAAAATCCTGCCAAATCCACAAAGGGAGGAAACTGATATGTCTGCCATTTATCACAAGGAGGTAAAAGGGTTTTTGTCCTCCATGATCGGATATGTATGTATTGCTTTTCTGCTTGCTGTGACCGGAATTTACTTTACTGCCTATCATCTGCAGGCAGCCTATCCCAGATTTTCATTCACTTTGCAGGGAATCCTGTTCGTATTTCTCATTGCGGTACCCGTTCTGACTATGCGTGTCCTTGCCGAAGAACGGCACCAGAAGACTGACCAGCTTTTGCTGACCTCTCCGGTATCCATTACCGGGATTGTACTCGGGAAATACCTTGCACTCGTCACCATTTTCCTGATTCCGATCATAATTATTGCGCTGTATCCACTGATCCTGATGCAGTTCGGAACTGTTTCTCTCCCGATGGCATATACCTCGCTTGCAGGATTCTTTCTTCTTGGATGCTGCTTTCTGGCAATCGGAATGTATCTGTCTTCCGTTACGGAAAGTCAGGTGATTGCTGCGGTTCTCACCTTTCTGGTTCTGTTTGTCTGCTACGTGATCCCCGGGATTTCATCCTTTTTCCCGGAAACGGCCTCCGCGTCCTTTTATATACTTCTGATAGCGGCAGTTGTTCTCACCCTTCCGGTTTACTGCATGACACATTACACATTGTCAACTCTGCTCTTCGGACTTATGGCCGGGCTGCTCCTGACCGTTTTTTATATCACCGTTCCTTCCCTGTATGAAGGTCTGGTACAAAAGCTTCTGTATGCATTTGATATTTCCAGTCATTTTTCTGAATTTGCTGCCGGAGTCCTGGATGTAACAGGAATTGTATACTATCTCAGTATGATCGGGGTCTGCCTGTTTCTGACAGTACAATCCATCCAAAAACGGCGTTGGAGTTAAGGAGGAGCCCTGTATGAAAAAAATCATGAATCACAAGACGGTCTTCTGGCTGCTTCCGGACAAAAAGCACTTGCGCAACGGCTCTTACAGCCTGATTCTGACGGTCATAGTAATTTCCTGCGCCGTCCTTCTGAATCTGCTCGTAAATGAACTTCCGGCCAATCGGACACAGTTTGATTTCAGTGACCAGAAGCTCTATACACTCAGCAGCCTGACAAAAGAAATGGCCTCTGGCCTTACAGAAAATATCACGCTCTATTATATGGTACAGGAAAACAGCCGTGATGAAACGGTGACGCGTCTTCTGGAACAGTATGACGGCCTCTCCTCACATATTTCTGTCATTGAAAAGGATCCCGTGCTGTATCCGAACTTCGCTTCACAGTACACCTCCGAAGCTTTAACCGACAACAGCATTATTGCCGTCTGCGGAAATAGCAGTCAGGTTGTCCACTACGAGGATATGTACGAGATGGAATTCAATTATGAATATTACACGTACGAGACGACTGGTTTCGATGGAGAAGGGCAGATCACGAGCGCCCTCGCCGCCGTCATTTCGGATGATCTCCCTGTCCTCTATACTCTGACCGGTCACCGGGAACCGGAGCTGGATGACACTGCCATACATTCGATTGAAAAAAATAACATTCAGATTAAATCCCTGAATCTGGTCACCTCTGACCGGATACCGGAAGATGCAGACTGCCTGCTGGTCTATGCTCCCGCTACCGACCTGAGTGAAGCAGAGGCCGCCAAAATCCTGAACTATCTCCGTACCGGCGGCACTTCTGTCATCATTACCGATTACACAACAGAGGAAATGCCCCAACTTGATTCGATCCTTTCCTGGTATGGAACACAGCGAACTGACGGTATTGTTCTGGAAGGCAACAGCAGTTATTATGTCCAGGTGCCATACTATCTCATCCCCGCCATGCAGAACACCGAGCTGACAGAAAATCTGCTGACGGGAGGCAGCAGCTACGTATTGCTTTCTGCTGCACAGGGACTCAGGACATCCGGGGAACTTCGTAACGGTCTGACTGTCACCCCGCTTCTGACTACCTCTGATTCTGCGTACGTCAAAACAAACGTCCAGAATATGGTAACTTATCTCAAAGAGGACGGGGATGAAGATGGTCCATTTGATCTGGCAGTCATGATTACAGAAACAGTTGAAACAGAACAGGAAGAAAATAATAACAGCGTTGCTGCGCCCCAGACCGCCGAAACGAAGCTGGCCGTCTTCACATCCTCTTCCCTTCTGGACGCTTCTGCCGACCAGATGGTATCAGGAGGCAACATGGCACTGTTTTTAAATACATTGAGCTGGATGTGCGGACGTGAAATGAATGTTTCTGTTCCGGTAAAAAGTCTTTCCATTGAATACCTCACCGTCACCTCTTCTGCCAGCAGTTTCTGGGGGATTGTTGTAATCGGAATCATTCCGGGATTTTTCCTGATCACCGGACTGGTCATCTGGCTCCGCCGCAGAAGACAGTAACACCCGCTCTCTCATATGAAAGGAGGTGGAATGGAAAATACAGCTGAAGCAATGTATTCTCCATGACATATATGAAAAAGAAAACCATAATACTTCTCTTATGCATTCTTTGCCTGATTTTGCTCCTGACAGCTTACCTGACTCTCCGGCAAAGAAATATCGCCGCCAGTCAGGAATCTCTGGCCGAACCAGTGACAGAACCTGTCCTGAATATAGATGAAAACGACATAACCTCCGTTTCTTTCAAAATCAATACATCCTTTGTCACATTTGAAAAAACCGATGAAACATGGACATTGAAGGAAGACCCCGGTTTTCCGGTTGATCCCTCTGCGCTTCTGGAAACTCTGTCCTGGCTGACGCCGCTGGAAGCAGTGCGTATCCTGTCCGCGCCGGATACCCTGTCCGAATACGGGTTAGATCATCCGCAAAACATCATCACACTGACGATGGCAGACGGTACTGAAACAACACTGACGATTGGCAATGCCAATCCCTCCACCGGAGACAATTACGTAATGCGTAACAATGATTCCGCCACACTTTACACAATAGGAAATGACCTGCTCGCTTCTATTTCAGATAACCTGTATGATTATGCATCAGGCGAAGAAATTCCCTATCTGATGGCTTCGAATATCACAGGCTTCGCAGTTACGCTGGGCGACAACCATCTGATTGTAAAGCTTGAGAACAATCTCTGGACTGTCACGGAAAACGGTCAGACACTTTCTTCTGTGAGCCAGCAGACCGCAGCGGCAGATCTCTCCCTGATGACAGGACTTTCCTATCAGGGTTATGTGGAATATAACTGTACTTCCCCGGAACAGTATGGGCTGACTCCTCCCATAGCAACAATTTCCATTTTTTATATGAATGACGCCGAAACAGATGTAACGGAAAAAGCAGAACAGGAATCAGTTGAAATATCTGAGGAAGCTTCAGAAAAAACAACAGACGCTGCCTCCCAGAGAACAGAACGGCAGCTCGTCTTTCATATCGGTACGTCAGATGAAAACGGAAATTATTATGTACAGCAGGAAAATTCTACGGAGGTGCATACACTTTCCGCGACTGTCATTGATACTCTTCTGAGCCGTACTTCTGCTTATTATGAGCCGGAAGAACCGGAAGACAGCACTGAAAGCGAATTGTCAGGGACTTTTTAATCATTTTCACATGGAAAAAACCAACGCCGGGAACCTGTTATGGCTCCCGGCCCGACGGCGGCGTGGCCATCTAATGCAGCCACATCATACATGCTACAATATTAATATATACCCTACAAACCATATTCCTCCAGCAGCAGCTTCTGATATTCCATATCCAGAATCGCCCGCCTGAGGTCCTCATCTCTTCCATCCTCCAGAAGCTTCTGGTTCAGCCTGTTGATGCGCTCCCTGCCTTCCTCTCTACCTTCCTCCCGGCCTTCTTCTTTCACCTGACGCATATGTTTCTCTTCGTTGTATTCATAAATGCTCACTTTCTTCGCCTCCGCTCTGTTTTTCTCCAGAAACTCAGCCAGTATCCCTTCCTGTATACATTCGGCAATCGCACGCTCCACTGCATCTTCCAGCTTCATCTTCTCCGCATACGTTCTGACCCGGTACGTATATTCCGCATAATCTCCAAGCGCACGGCAGGCTCTCAGAAGCTTACGGTTATGGCCTTTATTGATATTGTATACCGTCACCCTCAATTCTAAGGAAACCTTTTCCTTCTTAACTTTATATGCGTTGGATAATTTCAGGATCTGTTTATCCGGTCTTTCCTCCACTCCATTGTAAAACACCAGGAATTCCGGCGTCGGGATCTCAATGCGCCTCGAACCATATAGATTTTCATCCCTGGTCAATGCTGAATATAAATCCGATACGTACATCAAAAAACGCAGCGGCAGATTTGGGTTGTATGTTGACTGGTGTTCATACAGATTCAGCATAGAGCTTACAAGAAACGAGATATCGTTATGCATCGACATGTAAATGGCATTTTGCAGGGTATTGATCTGCAGCTCTTCCGGATTCTCATAATCTGTACCGTTCACTGCATTGTAGAGTTGCAGGAGCTGCGTCCTGTCACGGAACAGCATTTCAAAAATCCTTGACTTCCAGATACGGTCTACGGATATTCCATCCGTCTCTGCGGCCTGAGTCTCTGATATTTCCTTAACACTCATCCCGCCCAGTTCTTTTGACAATTCTTTCTTTTCCATATAGAGCCTCCTTGTCCTTCTGCAGGAGACCTCCATATGCCATACTCTGCCGCATTCCGGAAATCTCTCTGCCTGTAAATTGTGAGATACAAAGCATTCAGATTTCCTGATGAAATGCCTGATGGCAGAATTGAGATCAGATGTGATCCATGTCACATAGAACGAACAGAAAATAATGCTTTTTCATATTATAACTGTTTTCATAATATATGTCAATAAAATCAAATTCAAAATTAATCTCAAACTATATATAATGTTGCTGGTCACACGCCTGCCAAAATGGCAGCCGTCTGACCAGCAACAACGCGGGACAGCTACCCAGTGAACAGTAACTATATAATTTCATAAACAAACAGTAACTGCTGTCATTCGCACATCTGCCATACCGGATTCCGTATAGCCAGCAGCGCTCTTAAATCATCACACTGCAGATTTCCTCGCAGATTTCTTCCGCTGTCCTGCCATCTGTCTCTACAACCACATCTGCGGCCGCCAGATATTTGGGATGGCGCACTTCCATCAATTTTGTGATATACGCTACGTTCATATTCCCTTCCAGAAGCGGTCGATTGTGACAATCCTTCACACGTTCGTATACCGTTTCCGGTCTGGTGCTGAGGTATACGATCTTTCCGCTCTTTTTCATCGCATCCACATTGCACTGGCGCATTGCCGCACCCCCGCCGCAGGAAATGACTGTATTCTCCTGTCCCTGAAGTCCTGCCAGAAGCTGTGTTTCGAGCCGTCTGAAATACTCCTCTCCGCGAACCTCAAATATCTCCGGAATGCTCATCTGCTCCTGACGTTCAAGCTGCTCATCCATCTCTACCAGTGACATTCCATACTTCCGGCAAAGTACCTGTGAAACCGTTGACTTTCCTGCCCCCATGAATCCTATCAAAAATATATTCTGCATCCTTTTTCCTTTCCATCATCCAAAATAATCCTGTCCTTCTTCAATCCTGTGTTCCCTCAGACTTTTATCTCACTTTGCATTTTGAAAGCTCTCCTGAAACCGAAGCACCTCATCCAGCGCCGGAATCGAAGACTGTGCGCCCTTCCTTGTGACAACAATCGCAGATACGCTGCTTGCAAATTCTGCTGCTTCCAAAAGCCCCTTATCCTGTGCGAGCATAAATGCCAGCGCAGCCGTGAAGGAATCTCCGGCAGCAGTCGTGTCTACTGCTGTGACTGCGTATGCCGGAATCCTGCATTTGCCGCAGATGCCGGAATCCAGAAAGCTTCCCTTCTCTCCCAACGTTACCAAAACCTCCCGGACGCCATACCTTCTGAGCTGTGCTGCACCTTTCTCAATATTTTCCTCCGTGCAGGAAAGCCCGGTCAGCATTGATAATTCCGTCTCATTCGGCTTCATGATATCGACATATTGATACAGTTCCCGCGGAAATACCTTCGGCACAGGCGCCGGATCAAGAATTACGGTCTTTCCCAGTGTTTTTGCCGTCTTCGCTGCATAAAGGACCGTATCCGTTGGAATCTCTAGCTGCAGGATAATGATATCTGACCGTTCCAGAAGCTCCATATTTTGATCGATATCCTTCCGTGACAGTGCTGCATTCGCTCCCGGCACTACGACAATACTGTTGTCTCCCTCCGAATTGACCGTAATCACCGCAAGTCCCGTTGTCTCCCCATCCTTCCGTATCATATGGGATACATCGACCCCTGCCTTTCCAAGGCTCTCGAGCTGCATGTCAGCATAAGAATCATTCCCGACCGCCCCGAGCATCATCACATCCGCTCCAAGGCATCCGGCCGCACACGCCTGATTCGCCCCCTTGCCGCCCGGAATGAATGTCATCGTATCTGCGAGAATTGTCTCCCCAACTGCCGGAGTGTGGTCTACGTTCATCACCATATCCACATTCAGGCTTCCTATTACTAATATTTTTTTCATAGCTCACTTCATCCTTTCACGTTTCCCGCTGTGCTTCCTATCACGCAACACTTCCGGCGCAGCAGGAACAGAACCACTTCATTTTTTTAATTTATAAAATAGATCCGCAAACAAATTGTCCCTATGGATATGATATACATATTTGATAAAATGACGGTTATTGTCGAACGCATACCTGTCATCATATTCGGGAATCGGACTATGGATCAGGCAGTCCTCCTCAAACTCTCCATCCAGCAGCCATGCCACCGCCGTCACATCCCAGATCGCTCTTGTCCAGGCAGAGCCTCCATAACAATTCATTGCCTCCTGAGCCGTGACATCAATCAGATAATCACAGAGCCTGTTCTTCCCCCTCAGGTGATACTCCAATTCCGGCCCGCTTGTCGTAAAAGCAGATACTACCCCCATGCATGGAAGCTGAACCAGAGGAACACCGCACCCAAATACAATTCTGGCACCTGCTACATCCTGATAAAGATTAAATTCTCTGTTATGCGGCCAGTGTACTGCATTCCCTCCAAGCCAGATTAATACGATCCTGTTCCTGATTTCCGGATTCATGAGCAGCGCTGACGCCACATTTGTAATCGCTCCGATTGCAATGACGTACAGCGGCTTCTCTTCCGTATAACACATCGCTCTTTCCGCCAGATCCCTCGCTGCATCAGAGAGCACCGGTTCTATCTCTGACGGCAGATAGGAGCTGGAACCACGGAAGACAATTTCTTTCAGATCCTCTCTCCCGAGAAGCGCCAGAATATTCATAATCTCCTGATAGCTTTTTTCCATTCCATCCGCAGGTCCCGTTGATTTCCGGTTAAAAAACGGTGCTGCATAAATCGCTTTCAGATCAAGCTTTTCATCTGACTTGATCAGATACGCAAGTGCAAATTGGTCATCAATTTCATTATAAGCATCCGTATCAAGCACAACATCCACTCTGCCTTTCGGCTTTTCCAGGCGCCGGATCAGGCTGGCATTGTCTGCCTGTGAGCCGCTGACTGACAAGTTCACAAAAGGTTCTCTTTCTTTTTGGACCGCTTCATTGTTCATTTTTTCTCCTTTCGGTTCGTAATCCACAAAATCCGGAAATAGGTGCAGATCAAACCATTATTCATGTATTAGCTGTGCCGCAGCGGCATGGTTGAGACACGTTTTCCGCCCTCCGCCGATCATTGATCACGAACTCCATTTCACCAGACAATGATTTTTAAAACAAATCATTTGGGGCATTTTATTTAAAAGCGGCTGCAATGTATTCCTGCAGCCGCTGATAAGTCTCATTCTGTTATTTGATTTTCATTTCCAGTTCCGCCTTGGCTCACTTCTTAAATCCTCTCACCAGCAATTTTCAATATAGCCTACCGTTCCGGTAATGTCAAACATTTTCAGGTCTGTTTCCAGTTTTCTTGTTACAGTTCAGCCATAGGCCACAGACTGCCTTCTTCGAAGGTTAGATGCTGCTTTACATTATCTGTCTTTGGCTGATGTGCGTTCCGTTGGATATGAAAAAACAGGAAAAAGCTGCCAACCATACTTACACATGATTGGCAGCTTCTTTTACCCTGTATCTGCAGCTACGTTCCGCAGTCCCTTCAGCCCCCGGTCAGCAGCTACTTGCATTTTTCTCAGACTTCCGACTCTGATTCTTCCGCAGGAACATCTGTTTCTGTTTCAGCGACACTTTCCGTTTCTGCTCCTGTTTCAGCGACGCTTTCCGTTTCTACTTCTGTCTCAGTAACATTTTCCGTTTCAGTTCCAGCCTCAGCAACGGTTCCTGTTTCAGTTTCGCTCTCTGCCGCTCCGTTTTCACTCACGAGTTCCGCAGCTTCGGTCTCTCCCATACCCTGCCCGGATTCTGCTTCCATATAATATTCAGATTCCATCTCGGACTCTGCTTCAGTTGCAAGCGTCAGAGAGAATTCAAATTTAATTTCACTGAGAATCTCGTCATTATCTGTAATCTCAGCAGCTTCTTCCCATTCTGTATAAAGCTCTTCCCGGCGCTCGGATTTGCGTTCTTCTATGATCTCCTCTTTCCGCTCATCCGTTGCCTCCCGGTCAATCTGAGCTTCTACGAGTGCTACATAATATCCACTGTCTGTCTCCACCGGAGTCTCCACCAGTGTACCATCCGCCAATCCGTTGGTAGCTTCCAGCAGCTCTGCTCTGGTCTCTGCATCATTCTCACCGAATGTCATCGTACCACAATAAGCATCCTCATCTACCTCAGCCGATGCTGTTTCAAAATCCTCTCCGGCCTTAACTTTCTCGATCAACGCTTCTGCCTTGACACGTGCCTTTGCTTTTGCTTCCACCATAACCGGGTCTTCCGTCTCAGTTTCCGTCTCTTCCTCTGTGGATGCTTCCTCTCCTGCCTCTGTGACAGCTTCCGTGGAAGAAACCTCTGTCTCTTCTACAGCAGTTTCTGTTTCTGTCTCACCGGCCGTCTGCGTCTTTGTGGTATCATTCTCTGTCAATGAAGCCGTTTCTGCTGCTTCACTTTCCAGTTCCACGGCAGCTCCGTCTGTCTCAGCTTCAGTTACCTCTTCCGTCTCAGCCTCTGTCTCGGCAGCAGCCGTAAATACGGTATAGCGGAGTCTTCTCTGTGCTGCATCTTCGTCAGACACTTCCGTATCGACATCTGCAACCATGGCATCCTCCATCAGAGCCTTCTCAGCCTGAAGAATCAGATAACGCTCTACAGTCTCCTGATCCGCAGACATATTTTCCAGAAGCTCTGCATCGTTCTCCTCCAGGAATGCAGCGGCAGCATCAGACGCAGCCTTCTTCTGTTCATCACTCAATGTCACTCCATACTCTTCCATATGCTGTTCTGCAAGAAGCATCTGCTTCAGTTCTTCCTGCATGCTCGACTTCAGAGAATCCCCGAGCGTTGTCCCGTTGCCATAAAGATCCTGATTAATAATTCCGGTATAACCGAAATTCGCATACAGTGTCTCATACTGTGCCTGAATATAATGAGAAGCGAATTTAACAAGTCCCACTGAAATTTCATCGCCATTTACCGTGATCGCTGTCTTCGAAGCATCGAATTCATTTTTCTTTGAACAGCCTGAAAGAGCTCCCAATGCAAGGCATGTACTAAGCCCAAGAGCGGCTGCTTTTTTCCACTGATTCTTCATCATTTTCCTCCTGATACCTGAAAATTCAAACTAAATCACTGCGAGTCTTCCGTTTCATTCCACCAGTACGGTCAATGCGCGCCCCTCTGTCCGGTCACTTCACAGAAGCACGGTAAATTTCCCCGCAGTTTCCATCCTTGTATTATAAACTTTTTTTTATAGTATCGCAATCATTTTTATCAGAATTCTCATATTTTCACACTTTGTTCATATCTTGCCGGAGGTACAGCCGAATAAAACAAATTCGTGTTTAATTAACTACAAACGGAACATTTCATACGATGCCCCAGAGCGGGAGGAGCAGGCGGCAGAGGGTGGACTGGAAGCTGTGCTCCGGGCGCAAGAAGAACTAAGGCGCAGCCGACACTGACTCCGGGGCACCGCTCCGATTCGAGTAAAATCCTGATGGATTTT
>JAUNGL010000160.1 GCA_030524665.1 Lachnospiraceae bacterium
AAATGCCTCTTTTCCGGTAGGCTTATGATCTTTCGCATAGCAAGGCCGCCAGTCACAGCAGTGATTCTCCACCATCTCACGGCTCTCAAAATGCCGTGCCATCACCTTGCCCTCCGCTGCATAATCGTGCAGTGCACAGATATCGGTATCCACCTGCTCCCATCCGTCATTGCTCGAGCACAGCCGTGTACCATCCAGTGCCTTCGTCAGATGATATAAGGTTCTGCCAAGCTCCTGCTGTCTCTTCTCTGTGTAAATCTGCCGCACACCCCAGCTCTCATTGAGCGGTACCCAGGCGATAATACAGGGATGATTGAAATCACGGTCAATGAAATCTGTCATCGTCTCAGTCATCCTACGCACCATCTCATCAGTAAAATCATAAGCACTTTGCAGTTCTCCCCACACCAGCAGCCCAAGCTTATCCGCCCAGTAGTAATAACGGGGATCTTCTAACTTCTGATGCTTGCGGGCACCGTTATAACCAAGCTGAAGGGTGAATTCAATGTCCTGCCGGATCGCCTCATCGGAAGGCGGTGTAATCAGTGATTCCGGCCAGTATCCCTGATCCAGTACCAGTCTCTGATAGAGCGGCGTATGATTCAGATAGACCTTCCCGTCTCTTACCTCTACCTGGCGCATACCAAAATAGGTTCTCACATGGTCAACGACCTCGCCTTTTTTCAGCAAAGTCACTTCCACATCATACAGTGCAGGTTTTCCCGGCTGCCACAGATGCACACTGTCCAGTGCTCCCCTGACAACCACATCCACCGGCACGCGGCTGCAGCGGTCACTGACCGTTGTTCTCACAGTGCGGCAATGCTTTCCCTCAAAAGTAACCTTCAGCTCCAGCTCCAGGTCATCGGAAGGCATACGGTCCAATGCGATTTCTGCAGTAAACATATGCCTGTCAATATCCGGAGTGATATGTATCTGGTTCAGTGCGTATTCTCCCACTGCCTCAAGGTACACCGTCTGCCAGATACCGCTGACCGGTGTATACCAGCAGCCCATCAGACCTCTCTCCCAGTGCTGCTTCCCCCGCGGCTGCGTATAATCCGGCTCATCCACTACCCGCACACACAGATCATTCTCACCATCCCGAATCAGACTGGAAATATCCAGCGTAAAAGGCGCATAGCCTCCAATATGTGTACCGGCCATCTGTCCGTTTACATACACAGAACACTGATAATCCACCGCGCCAAAACGCAGCAGGATTCGTTTTCCTTTCATCTCCTCCGGTATTGTAAAAGCTCTGCGGTACCAGAGGATCGGATGGATCTCATCGGTGGGTCCCAGACCGCTCAGCTTCGTCTGATAAGCAAAGGGTACCGTGATCACCTGCGGCAGCACATATCCGGGTCTATACCAGAGAGACCGGATACCCTCATCTGCATCATCAAATGCAAACTGCCATTCCCCATTCAGATTTGTGAACGTATCCCGCATGAAGTCCGGTCTCGGATGTTCGTTTCTCATGATTGCTTTTTCCACTCAAGCACCTCCGTTTGTTACATTATTTTTGTTTTAAAATACACGCAAATAGAAATCGAGATTATTTTGTTTTTTGTGCAAAAATACCACATATGCCAAGATTTTTCCCGTTTTTCTTCGTATATCTTAACTATTTTGAACTATATCATACTCTTTTTTGCTTGTCAATCTTTTCAATTTATTATATAAAACCTGTTTTTAGTTATTATTTTATTCCATATTTTTTGTAATTATATACTTGTTTATGTGGACAGTTTTTGCTATAATCATAAACAGAAATTTAAAGGAGGTCTTTTATGCAGGAAATTCAGGGAAAACACGCAGAACTTTCTATCGAACGGCCGGAGAAGCTCATTCTAATTGCCCGTGCCCTCTCTTCACAGGTAAGGCTTGATGTGCTGATGGCACTGGCCAAACGTACCATGAATGTGGGGGAACTTGCCAAGCTTCTGGACGTACCGATGTCCACTATGGCACTGGCCGTACGTACTTTGGAAGAAGCAGATCTGATCATGACCGATATTCAATCCGGTTCCCATGGAGCTTCGAAAATATGCAGCCGCAAACTGGATACCATCTCAATGTCCCTTGTCCCCCATTCCATGCTGGACGGACCGCAGCCTCTGACCCTCCGCATGCCGATCGGCGGTTACAGCTCTGCGGAAGGGATCATGCCGACCTGCGGCCTGCTTTCCGCCACGCAGTCTCTGGGACCTTTGGATCTTCCCCGCCTGTTCTATTCACCGCAGCGTTTCGATGCCCAGCTGCTCTGGTTTCAGCAGGGCTTTCTGGAATATCGCTTTTCGAGCATAAACAGTCTGGCTGATGCCAAAATTGACTGGTTGGAGTTGTCCTTCGAGGCATGTTCCGAGGCACCCATGTACCGTGATCCATGGCCAAGTGATATATCCGTAGAAATCAATCACAAACGTCTGGGTACCTGGACCTGCCCCAGCGACTGCGGCGGACGCAAGGGACACCTCACACCTGACTGGTGGGATCTCACCAATACACAGTTCGGTTTTCTGAAAACATGGCGCATTGACCAAAGCGGTACTTATCTGGACCATTACCTGATCAACGATCTGAAAATCTCTGATCTTTCCTTAGGCACCAGTCCATATATCAGCGTGCGCATTGGTATCGACCCGGAATCGGAATATGTGAACGGAATCAATTTATTCGGCGAGAAATTCGGCGATCATCCGCAGTCCATAGACCTGCGGATCGGTTTTTCTTTTTGACTTATCTGCACATGCGCGTTACAATCGTACTATACCGATGCTTCGAAGATATCAAATCACCTACTGCAGGCTTGCGCAAAACAAGACTTGCCCTGCAGCACCCGTGGGATTTGACTCTCGCATCATTCATCAAATACGTGAGCATGCCCGTATCCGGCACATTGCTCCCGGGAATTAAACAAAAGGAGAATTTTTTATGAAATACGATTTTACGTCTATTATTGACCGGCACGGCAAAGATGCAATTGCAGTGGATAATCTGGGAACCGCCCCCGGGTTTGCGCCTGATGCCCCTAAGGAAGGCTTTGATGCGATTCCAATGTGGGTCGCAGATATGAATTTCGCTACAGTTCCGACCATTCAGGAAGCGATCATAGAGCGGGTGAAGCATCCGACATTTGGATATTTCGACCCGACGCAGGAATATTTCGATTCTATTATCCGCTGGCAGGAGACGCGAAACGGTGTTACAGGGCTAACAAAAGAGTGTATCGGTTATGAAAATGGAGTGCTGGGCGGAGTCATCTCAGCGCTTACCGCTTTTGCAGCTCCCGGTGATGCGGTACTGCTTCACAGTCCGACTTACATCGGTTTCACAAACAGTATCACCAATAATGGATATCATATTGTCCACAGTCCGCTGAAAAAAGATGAAAACGGCATCTGGCGGATGGATTTTGAGGATATGGACGCAAAAATAAAAGCCAACAAGATCCACGTGGCAATTTTCTGCAGTCCCCACAATCCATGCGGCCGTGTCTGGGAACAATGGGAAATTGAAAAAGCAATGAACGTATATCAGGACAACGATTGTGTCGTTATCTCCGATGAGATCTGGTCAGATCTGATTCTGAAAGGATATCATCATATTCCAACCCAGTCTGTCAGTGAGGATGCGCGCAACCGTGTGATTGCGATGTATGCGCCGAGCAAGACATTTAATCTGGCCGGCCTGGTCGGAAGCTATCATATTATATACAATCAATATCTGCGTGACCGGGTAAGGGCAAAGGGAAGCAAACCGCACTATAATTCCATGAATGTACTGTCGATGCACGCTTTGATCGGTGCTTACAAACAGGAAGGTCATGAATGGGTAGACGAGCTGTGTGAAGTCCTGACAGGAAATGTGAATTTTGCCTGTGATTATATTCAAGAGCACTTTGACGGCGTAGAGGTCAGCAGACCGCAGGGAACTTATATGCTGTTCCTCGATTGCAGTCAGTGGTGCGAAAAGCATGGAAAGACAATCGGCGAAGTCCTGAAATCCGGCTGGGATGTCGGTGTAGCATGGCAGGACGGACGGGCGTTTCATGGACCGTGTGCCATCCGGATGAATCTGGCACTGCCGCTTAGCAGAGTGAAAGAAGCATTTGAACGCCTGGACAAGTACGTCTTTTAATACAAACGCAGACAGCGGCTGTTCTATCCTGTGATTCAAATGACAGAACAGCCGCTGTTCTCCTTTCAGTCATTCTCCCCAATCCCTGTTTGACAGCATCCCAAGAACATAGTAAAATCAGAAAGAAAAACTTACCAAACACGAAAGGACACTCCCATGCATTTTACTACATATGGTTTTATCGGGCTTGGGCTCATCGGAGGTTCTCTGGCAAAGGCTTTGAAGCGCATCCAGCCCGGCTGCCGCATTATGGCATATACACGTTCCTGTGAAACGACCAGTCAGGCACTTTCTGACGGTGTGATTGACCTCATCTGTACCTCCCCCTCGGATCCGGCATATGCAGATTGTGATATTATTTTCCTGTGTACCCCGGTAGGGCATAATATCAATGCCCTGCGCGAGCTGAAGGATATTGTTCCAGCTTCCTGCATACTGACCGATGTCGGAAGTGTAAAGACTGATATTCACAAAGCTGCCCATGAGATGGGACTGGACGGACGCTTCATCGGCGGTCATCCGATGACAGGCTCTGAGAAATCCGGCTACGGTTATTCGGTTCCTCACCTGTTTGAGAATTCTTACTATATTATTACCCCCTCAGAAGGCGTGGAGGAACAGAAGATTGCAGCCTATCGTGAGCTTGCCGCAGCCATCGGCGCCCTTCCGCTCGTGCTGGATTACCGCAGGCATGACTATGCAACTGCAGCGGTCAGTCATCTTCCGCACCTGATTGCGGCAGCACTTGTCAACACAGTTCATGCGCTCGACGACAGTGATGAACTGATGAAGCTGATCGCCGCCGGAGGTTTCAAGGATATCACAAGGATCGCCTCCTCTTCCCCGGAGATGTGGGAACATATCTGTGTTTCGAACAGGGAAAATATCTCCGTGGTCATGGATACATTCCTGAAGCTCCTGACAGATTCCCGCACGGAAATGAACGCTGAAAACGGACAGGCCATCAATGATATGTTCCGCGAATCCAGGGATTACCGGAATTCCTTCTCATCTTCCTCGTTCGGTACGATTCGGAAGACTTACCGCATTTTCTGCGATATTGTCGATGAATCCGGTGCAATCGCAACCATCGCGACGACACTCGCTGTCAACGGCATCAATATCAAGAATATTGGCATTGTCCACAACCGTGAATTCGAGGAAGGAGTCCTTCAGATTGAATTCTACGAGGAAGAACCGTCACAAAAGGCTGCGGAAATACTGAAGCAGCACCACTGTCACGTCTGGGTGCGCTGATTTGCTATTCTGGCGCTGCCTTACCGGACGAAATCCAGAAAGCGCGATTTTCGTCCGGGATATATATCTGAAATATATTATTGACATTATTATAGAAGAAAGGGATACCTACCGATATGAAACGCACACATGCTTCTTCACTGCGCGGAACACTCACAGTTCCGGGCGATAAATCCATCTCCCACCGCAGCGTTATGTTCGGCGCTCTGGCAGATGGACTGACCGAGGTGACACATTTTCTCTCGGGAGCTGATTGTCTCTCCACGATTTCCTGCTTCCGGCAGATGGGAATTGATATTGAACGAAAGGACACTCATGTCCTGATTCACGGAAAAGGGCTCCATGGGCTGACTGCACCTGACCGGATTTTGGATGCCGGGAACAGCGGTACGACCGTCCGGCTCTTGTCCGGTATTCTTGCCGGTCAGTCTTTCGACAGCACGATCACAGGTGACGCTTCGATCCAGAAGCGTCCGATGAAACGGATCATGACACCGCTCGGAAGAATGGGGGCCTCTGTTACTTCCGTAAATGGAAATGGCTGCGCACCGCTCGCCATCTATGGACAGCCATTGCATGGGATTCACTATGAGTCTCCGGTCGCTTCAGCACAGGTCAAATCCTGCATCCTACTTGCCGGAATGTATGCGGATGACATCACATATGTAACAGAACCCGCCGTATCAAGAGATCACTCCGAACGGATGCTCTCTTATTTCGGCGCCGATATCCGGACAGAAGGTACTACTGCTTCGATCCGGCCCAATCCGGTTCTGACGGGACGCAGCATTGCTGTCCCGGGCGATATTTCCTCCGCTGCTTATTTCATTGCAGCCGCGCTGATCGTCCCGAACTCCGAAATTCTGCTGAAAAATGTCGGCATCAATCCGACGCGCGACGGCCTGCTGCGCGTATGCAAAGCCATGGGCGCGGATATCACGATCGTCTCAGAAGATACGACAGGGGCAGAACCGTGCGCTGATCTGTTAATCCGCAGCAGCTCTCTGAAGGGAACAACTGTCGAGGGAGAGATCATTCCGACCCTAATCGATGAACTTCCTGTAGTCGCTGTCATGGCAGCATTTGCCGATGGTACTACTGTCATCCGCGACGCGGCGGAGCTGAAAGTCAAGGAATCCGACCGTATCGCTGTCATGACTGAAAACCTGCGCCGCATGGGGGCAGATGTCGAGCCGACCGACGACGGAATGATCATCCATGGTGGGAAGCCGCTGCACGGCGCCACGATTGATCCATATCAGGACCACCGGATTGCCATGAGTTTCGCAGTGGCAGCACTCGCGGCTGACGGCGAAACCGATATCCTTGATCCGGAATGCGTCAGAATTAGTTATCCTGCATTTTTCTCGGACCTGGATTCCTTAA
>JAUNGL010000161.1 GCA_030524665.1 Lachnospiraceae bacterium
GGATTTGCGAATAAGAGGATAAATGCAATAGCAAGTCCGTAAAGACCTGTCGTCTCGGCTACGGCCTGTCCAAGAAGCATTGTTGTTGTGATATCTCCTCTTGCGCCCGGATTTCTACCAACAGCTGATGCGCCGTGGCCTGCTGCGATACCCTGACCAACACCAGGTCCGATACCTGCGATCAGTGCAAGTCCTGCACCGATAGCTGAACATGCTGCTACTAAACCTTCGTTTGTGATTCCCATAGTTACTTCCTCCTTATGATATTAAAATCTCTTTACTCTTTTATTCATCCGGCGGTATCTTCCGGTATCTTCTGCGTTACAAATACCATCGTAAGCATACAGAATACATACGTCTGTATTGCGCCTGAAAACAGGTCAAAGTAGATATGCAGAAAACCTGTCCATCCGATTGCAATTTTAGAAAGCAGCGAATAGATCAGGGACATCATAACCGTACCTGACAGCACGTTGCCGAACAGACGCAGTGACAACGAAAACGGTACTGCAATCTCACCGATCAGGTTGATCGGAAACAGAAACGGCAGCGGCTTGAATAAATCTGTGAACGCACTGAACTTGTTATACTTGATATTATTAAACTGGATCATACCAAATGTAATAAGACCAAGCGGAAGCGTTACACCATAATCTGCGGTCGGCGGCCTGAGCCCGACCAGTCCGGAAATATTACTCAGAAAAATAAAAATGAAAATAGTCCCGATATAATTCCGGAATTTCTTTGCGTGGACTCCCATATTGCTCTCAACCATACCGTCAAGCATCTCAACAATCATCTCGAGCACATTCTGGAAGCCTGTCGGATATTCGCCTGCATGGCTGATCGCGATGCGGGCCGCTACTGCAAAAATCAGAATGATAATCATGACAATCAGGATACTGACATGTGTTGTCGTAATCCAGAAGGTCTGCCCGAACAATTCATAGCTGAACAGTCCGTGAATCATAAAATCCACATCCTGACCAGAGGATGCCATTAAATTCGCAGTCCCCACGTTACACCCTCCTTTCTCTGAATTATAAGAATTGCTCTGATGCATCTGCCGTCCGTTCTCACAGAAAACAGACAGCTAAATCTAACGCAGTCTTAGCTGCGAATGATTCCTCAACTAGCACTTTTTATTTCTTTTATCCACGAACCGGTGTACCACCGGCTGGAGAAAAGCTCCAAACTTCAGACAGAGTATTCCCAAAAATACTGCAAGAATATCACCAGCCTGAATATCTTCTGCCTGAATCCAGCAGACGAATCCTGCTACCGCCATAATAAACAGCGATCTCATCAGGGATCCCTTCTTCATATACTTCTGGGCATCCGCCGGAAGCATATCAACCGCCTGGTCAATCGATCGGTACATGTGAAAGGAAAGCAGCACCGCTGTCACAATTCCAGCCCAGAAGCTCAGTGCAAATCCTGCATCCGGCCCGGCAAATACCACACATACCAGCTGTATCAGTATCCCCGAAGCCAGCATCCCAATAATCAACTCAGCCAGAGTCTGATTGATCTTTTTCATTCTTTTTCCTCCCTGGCTCCATACTGCTTACATCCTTCAGCAGTATCCATGAATTCCGGGCGCCTGCCATAATACCGAGAATCAGCAGTACCGCTGTCACTGACCAGCCGTAGCGCTGATCCAGCCAATTGCCGACAAATACACACAGTACAACCGGTGCCAGCATACTGATCCCGAGCTGTGTAATCATAGCAAGCGAACGTGCAATCTGACCGCCATTCTTCATAATACACGCCTCCTGACCCAATGCACGACGATACAGAAAATATTCCATCACAGCAGAATATCCATATCTCCAAATTTCCCCAATAATACTCTATATTAATGTATTTTTCTGATTCTGTCCAGCTATTCTTGTATAATCTGTCGCAAAAATTATGTTAAATTTTAGACATAATGAATAAAACCACTTTCATCTTTTTGAAAGATTTCCCTCGTTATTTCAATCACAAGCAGAAGTGATACCGGACCGAGCAATACTCCGGCTGTCCCATAGAGATACAGTCCTGCATACACAACGACGACCATCACGAACGGATATACCCCAAGTTTGGAACCAATAAGTCTCGGTTCCAGAAATTCTCTCATGATATAAGTGAGCAGGAACAGGAACAAATACCCGAGCGCCAGCTTATAATCCCTCCTGAACAGCTCATACACTGCCATCGGAATCAGCGCAGTTCCCGTACCGATAAACGGAAGCGCATCCGTCAGTCCGATGACGATTCCAAGCAGCAGGAAATACGGATTGCCAAGCATCCATAACCCTGCCGCAACAATCACCGTAATAATCAATATAATAATCATCTGTGCCTTTAAGTACATTCCCCCCTGTTTCCACATTCTTTGGGTAATCCGATGTATATGGCCATAGATCCTGTACTGCTGAAGCTTCTCATACATTTCATCATAGTCTTTCATCAGGAGCACCACAGATACAAACAGCATCAGCAGGAAAATCCCTATATCTGCTGCTTTTTTCAGATAGCGTACTGAGTAATTGACTACGCCCGGCACCATATAGACACGAAGCTGGTCAGTCGCATGATCCAGACTGGAATAGACAAATTGCCTTACCTCCTTCACATCCACTCCCAGCTTCCTCTGCGCCACATAACAGCATTCATCCACAATATCACAGAAGCAGCTGTAATAATAGTCAAAATTCAGGGCAATCTTCCGTATCTGTCCCATCAGCATACAATAAATATAATACAGAAAAAGCGTACACAGTCCCAGCAAAAAGAACAGCAGAATTGACACGATAATCTCCTTTTTCCAATGCAGTCTCTTCCTTATTTTCTCTGTCAGAGGATTAAGCAGATGCACCAGAAAATATGCAATAAAAAAGGGGATTACGTAGGGAAGCAAGTATCTCATTGCAAAATACACTGCCAGCGTAACCCCTGAGACGGTCAGTATCTTCTTTCCTTCTGTCATTCGAATCACACCCTTACTTATCCATATTTGCCGGAATTTTATCCACATTTCTGACTCCGGTGTGGATAACTTCCGATGATTCCTTTCGGTTAGTATGATTCATATTCTTCCTGATTATACGTATGAATTGATTTCGGTTAATGCGTGTGTTTTACCTGACTCTTTCTGATTCCTGAGTAAATATGCTGAAAATCCCGGTCGACGGACGCACCTCAAACTGCATCCTCTTTTTCGTTGACGGATGGTAAAAAGCAAGAGAACATGCGCAAAGTGCAAGCTGCGTCCTCGTTCCTGTTTCATACTCCTGCTGCCGGTACATCTGCCAGTTTCTGTTATATTTCTGATCCCCATACAATGGAAGCCCTGTTCCTGCCATCTGCACACGAATCTGGTGATGACGTCCGGTCAAAAGCTGAATCTCTGCCAGACAGTACCGCCTTTCCTCTCTTTTCTTTTCATCTTTGATTCGGAACATCAGCTCTGCTTTCTTGGATCCCGGAGTACGCTCCGTAACGATCGCAGAAGTATTCGTTCTTGCATCCTTCTTAAGGTAATTTACAAGATGATGCGGTGGATTCTTCTGTTTGGCTTCTCCTGAGACATCATGTTCCTCCTCCGTACAGTCCTGTTTCTCACACAAACTCCCATTTTCCACATCCGCGCCGCAGCACACCGCCTGATACCGCTTCTCCATCCTGCCGTCCGTCACCTGTTTCGACAGCTCTGCAGCTGCTTTTTTATTTTTTGCAAATACCAGGATCCCTTCGACCGGCTGATCCAAACGGTGAATCAGGCCAAGATACGGCATCGCCTGCTGCTGCTCATATAGATAATTCATTAGCAGACTCTTCAGATCCCGCGTGCCTGCCCCGGCACTTTGTACCGGAAGGCCGGACGGCTTATGACATACGAGAATAGCTCTGTCTTCAAACAAAATCATATCATTTATTTCCATGATTATATCTCTCCCTTTCAATGTCCGGCCCCATTCAGATTAAGTACTACACATCCCACCACAATGCATACAATTCCAAACACACCTGCCAGACTGATCTTCTCCCCGAACACAATTGCTGAAATCAGCGTCGTTACTACGATTCCGACTCCGCACCACGTCGCATATGCCACGCCGAGGTTCATTCTCTGAATCGCTTTGGAAAAAGCCACATAACAGATCACATAAGAAATCACACACGCCAGCGACGGCAAGAACTTCGTAAATCCCTCCGAATATTTCAGAAACGTAGTCGCCGTGATCTCCGCTCCTATCGCAAGTGCAAGTAAAAAATAAGCCATAATCTCGCTCCATGTTTCTATTTCATCATACGGCATATAAACTGCAGCTCCTGTCTCCGGCGGACTGTTATTCCATAATCAACGCCGGTCTGAATTTCAAATAATCCGACGACACCAGCCGATACTCAATGCCATTGACATATCCCAAAAAGCTGTCCTGAAACCGTTCCTTCCCGTGACAATGAGAATAGATAACCTTCTCCGCCCCGTAAAACTCTGCCATTTTCGTAAAGCCGCTCTCCATCTCCCCGATACTAGTCGGAGGATAATGCAGAAACATCAGGAATTTCCGGTATCCGTCTGCGGCCGCACTTTCAAACGAGGTTTTCAGGCGCTGCATCTCACGCACCATAATTTTCTCATAGTGCTCCGGCGTGTCCAGCCCCTCATAGCAATATCCCTTGGTCCCTACCAGCGCATACTCGCCGTATGCATAATAATTATCCTGAAGAAACGACAGTCTCCCCTGATACAGTTCATTCAGTTTCCGTGTCTTCTTCGCATCCCAGAACATGTCATGGTTGCCGCGAAGCAGGATTTTCCTTCCGGGCAGCGCTTCAATAAATGCGAGGTCCGCCTCACATTCCTGCAGATTCCTTCCCCAGGAATGATCCCCCGTAATCACTACCGTATCTGTTTCATGAACCCTCTTTCTCCAGTTTTTCTCAATCTTTGCGGCATGGTTTTTCCACTCACGCCCAAATACTTCCATCGGCTTATTCACAGTAAAAGATAAATGCAAATCCCCGATTGCATATAATGCCATATTCATCCCTCATTTTCATCTGAGCTTCCTGATCTGAACTGCCATATAAGGCTTGCCCGGCAGGGCAATCCTGAATTTTCCATGAAATACACCGCGCCATTCTGCCGCCATCTCCCATGTATCAATGACATTTACTTCAAATTCTGTCTCGTCATCGAAGTAAAACTCACGGAAAGAAGGGCACATAAAGCTGTAATAATACAGATAATAGCTCTTGACCGGCTTCATAAACTCCTGCTCCGGCACGGCACATACCTCATCCCAGCCGCAGTTTTCATACTGGCACAGTCCGATTCCCGGTGTCTCCTTCATGATCTCCAGCAGCAGGTGTAACCTTTTATGGCTCTCGCCGAGGAGTTTCCCTCCGTGCGACCACCAGAGCACATCATCCGGATTCATATAAGTCTCTCCATGTCCCGCATAACCGCCGCGGCATACCGCCTCCCAGAATCTCCGGACCAGTTCTTCTCCGCTGATATTCCCCCATCCATGCTGGATATTTCCCTCATAAGCAATCTCATCCAGAACGACCGGCTTCCGATACCGTTCCCTCCACTCATTCACCAACTCTGCCGATTTGTACAGATCCTGCCGCTGGATACTGCAGTGTGTAATCCACGGGTGACTGTGGTCATAAAACGGACGGCAGTTGTGGATCGACCTCAGATGATGATACAGGTCTTTCTCGCAGATGATTGCGGCATATCCCTCCCAATCCTCCAGTGTCTTATGTTCCAGCAAATCATATTCATTGGCCAGCGACCACCATACATTCCGGTATGCGGAAAATCTCGCCAGTACATACTTCCAGTACAGCGCATCCTGCTCCTTCGTCATCTGGGAGAAGCCCCAGCGGTCATACGGATGCATTACAATCAGATCCGCCTCAATCCCCAGCTTCTGCAATTCCAGAATACACCGCTCAATATGCTGAAAATGTTCCGGGCAAAACCTCGTCAGATCAAAATGATTCCCCTCTGTTTTCCCTGTATATTCCAGAAAATTTTCTTTCGTCAGCACGCTGGAATCCATCGGGCTTCCCTCATACGGATAAGACCTCGGTTCCCCCAGGTTATAATCATAATGCTTGGGGAAAATACAGAACCGGATCTTGTTAAAGGCGCTGTTCTTTAAAGTTTCCAGTGTTTCCGAAATCCGTTCCTCCGACTGAAGTTCCCATACGTAACACGTTGTGCCTATGGAGTAATAAGGTGTTCCGTCCTCATACGCAAAGTGATACGTATTAGCTACCCTTACCGGTCCATGATTTTCCGCAGACGGCGCTGTTACCTCGAAGACACCGCTCTGTATCCCTCCGCCGTAAGTTCCCTCAATCCGAAATGCATAGCGTCCCTCAAAGGACGGCATGAACCGGACTTTATAGACCCCGTTCCCATCATAAAAGCCTTCGACTGCGATGTGTTCCTGTTTGCCGTCAAAATATCCTCTGATTGTTCTCTCGATAAACGGATTGCCGCCTGCTTCTCCCTGACAGACAACTTCCAGTACCCCCCATTTTTCCACTGTTTTTTGACAGAACATCCCATCTATATTCTGGTCTTTCTTTTCTTTTTGATTTTCGTTCATACTTCCCTCCTCCTGTATGTCCCAAATATTTCGGTATTCCCGTTTTTCGTCCAATCCTGACCCAAGCATAATTCTGATCTGTATTCATCATAGCATTTTCCGCATGTAAAAACAACGCAAAAGCTAA
>JAUNGL010000162.1 GCA_030524665.1 Lachnospiraceae bacterium
TCCCGGAGAACGTTTTGCCACGTTCACAAACGATGTCTTAATTGCTCCCATATTCGTCTCCTTGTATTAATCTTCATCTATTGGCAGCTTGCTGTATGCCTCATACAGGTCCGGCAGCACTTCATACAGATGCTGTCTCTCGATCGTATTATGCGTCAGAACATTCTTTAAGTACGTATTATCCACCGGAGTCTCCTCATCGCGGATAATCTTTCCATCCTTTGCATAAAAGCCCATCCACTCACAGTTGATGCTCTCCCTGCCGCCAAGCGGACACGGACGGCTGAAACGAAGTACCAGATGATGTCCCGGATGCCCCGGAAATTCTTCCCAGCATGCATCTGCCCTGCAGTCTGCATCCAGAAGTTTCTGATAACGCTCCTCAGAAAGTCCATAATCACGCAAATCAATGTTGTGTGATATCGCCGGAATTCCCTTACTTGGATCCCCTGTCGCACCCAGATCCAGCGTTTCCAGAGACCAAACTCCATCCTTGTCATTTTCTCCGTTTACGAATTTATGATCCCAGTGATCGAGCGGATTCCATATCTTATAGCGAAGATTTCCCTGTCCCTCTACCATACTTCTGGAATGCTGGTTATACCATTTTCCATACCAGCGTCTCCATTTTCCCTGCCAGGTTACAGGAGATACGGAATATTCAATGTAAAAACCATATCCTTCCGGCATCATCGTATATCCATAGCATACCTTCGGATATCCCGTTATCTGAAGATGATCCAGCCAACGCTCAATCGGGATGGCATCTTCTACAGCCATTGGACCGGCATCCAGAATCTGCTGCTGCAGAGGATTGGGCGGATAAAGCTTATAATCCGTGTAAAACCGTGAAGCCGGCATTGCTTTTTCTTCTTTTGTTAATTCCGGCACCTTATAATATGGCATACCATCATTATATATTAACCCCATTACTGTTTCCTCCTTTTTATTTAGCCAACAATCAGACCACCATTAAGATCGATTCTTGCACCATTTACAAAGCTTGCCTCTTCACTTGCCAGGAAGCAGAATGCACCGACAATATCCTGCGGAACCATCATACGCCCTACCGGAATCTGAGCAAGCATTTTCGCACGTTCTTCATCGCTCAGTGTAGTCTCTTCCGGAACATCTCCCTCACAATGACCAATCAGAATACAGTTAGATGTGATTCCCTTGGGTCCGAGTTCCTTCGCCATCTCATAGGTCAGCGCCTCAAGTCCCGCACGGGCAGCTGCAAAGGACGGATCCAGGAAATATCCGCCATTTCTCGCATCACAGGTTGTAATATTAATAATCCGCGGTGCCTTGCTCTCAAGCAAATACGGCATTGCATTTTTTACATTCACGAATGCAGATTCCACAACCTCCATAGAATGACGCCAGATCGTCTTATCTGTATGCTCAAAATCATAGCGGATATGTCCGCCTTTCGCATTCACTACAACATCCACACTTCCAAAGCGTTCATATACATAGCGGATCATATCACGCATATGCTCCCGGCTTTCATAAAAGTCCGGCGCAGCTGCAAGATTTTCTTCCCATTTTGCCTTCGGATTCTGTGCAATTCCGATTACATGATCATGGTACTTCGGATTAATTTTTTCTTTAATCGCTTTCTGGGCCTTAGTATGCAATCCACTCAGCATTGCAACATTCATCCCACGTTCAAGAGCGGCGTTTACAATTGCAGACCCATTATTTCCTGCACCGCCGGTAATGATCATTGTTCTTCCTTCTAACGTGAACATATTTTCACTCCCATTCTATAAAAGTCAGGCAAGTCCCCTGCCCCGCCTCATACTTTCTGTATTTGAAGAGGGGACTTCCCTGGTTCAGTTAATCTGCATCCATTGGCTGATCATGATACTCTGCATACAGTTCCGGAAGGAATGTATACAAGTGTTCCCACTCAATCAATGTGTGGATTACTACTTTTTTCAGATAAGCCTCATCACATTTTGTACTGTAGTCTCTTACAAGCTTTCCATTCACAGGCCGCCATCCAATCCACTCACGGCTTCTGGTTTCAATACCTCCCTGCGGGCATGGACGGGAGTATGCAAGGCAGAGATGTGTTCCAGGCTCATCAAATGTCTCATAAGATCCTTTTCCAGTCAGCTGGCATCCTGCATCCTTCAGTTCCTGCAATTTTTCATCCGTCAATCCGAAATCCTTCAGATCAAACTGATGGCGGATTGTGTCATACATACGGTCGCCTGCACCCAGGTCCAGACTTTCTGTCGTATGGATACCATCAGAACCGTTCTCCCAGTTCACATAGTAATGATCAAAATGATCTGCATAATTCCAGATTTTGTATCTCAGATTCCCATGCCCCGGAACCATACTCTTGGATTTCAGATTTCTCCAGTTGCGATACCATCTCTCCATTTCAGCTGTGATATGCGGAGGTCTGACACGATAGGTTGCCACATAACCGGAACCGTCCTCAAACATACAATAACCAAGCTCAACCTTATCATATCCATATGGTTTCAGAAGATCCATAAAGTTTTCCGGGCGGATTGCATCCTCTACGTTCATCGGTTTCTGGATAATCTGCATTTCCACCGGTGACGGCATATGCAGCGGATACTTATAAAAATATTTTGCCAGCGGCATCTTTTCCTCTTCCGGGAATAATTTCTGACGAACCTTTACAATATTGTCATCATTGGTATCGATGATCTCTTTGTCAACTTCAATAAACATACGTGTTCTCCTTTCCATGACGCCTGCCTGTTGCAGCTTTCGTCTATTAAGATTATCTTCTGCCTGCTTTCACTTCTATCTTTCCCGCCTCAGCCAGACGAATGACTTTCTGACCGTAAAAATATAACGGAATAATGACTACCGCACTCAGCAAATCTGCTAATGCCTGTGTGGCAGCCACACCATTTACGCCCCAGATCATAGGTGCAATCAGAAGAACCGGGTAGAAACAGTATCCCTGCCTTGCAAAGTTCGCCAGCAGTGCCAGCTTTGCATTTCCGATTCCGGCAAAGAACATATTTACCTGAGAGCTGAGCGCATGCAGGATCAGACCGAAACACTGCAGTCTCACGCAGAGAAGTCCAAGCTGCATCACCTCTGTGTCTGCCTGGCTGTTAAAAATGCGGATCAGCGGTGAAGCAAAAATGAAAATGATAATTCCCATGACAATAGAGCCGCCGACCGCCATAATGCAGCCGTATGTATAGCTGTCCTTTACACGCTTCCACACTTTTGCTCCCCAGTTGAAACCAACAACCGGCTGATAGCCCTGTCCGAATCCAAGAATAAATGCAAACGGGAACTCCATGATACGATTTGCTACGGAAAGTGCCGCAAGTGATGCCGTTGAATAGCTTCCTGCTACACGGTTAATGGTGATGGAAGCAGCCACTGTCAGAACCGAACGGAAAAAGGAACTGGAACCTATCGCAACTACCTCTTTTACATCACTCATTGCCAATGAAAATTTACGGATCGAAATTTCACAGATCGTCGTCTTTTTCACATATGGCCAGCACAGAATAATAAAACTGATAATTTTTGAAATTGCAGTTGCCATGGAAGCACCTGCTACTCCCAGATCAAATTTGTAAATAAACAACGGATCCAGAAAACAGTTCAGAACACCGCCAAATCCGATGCCAATCATCGAATAGGTAGCACTTCCCTCGCTTCGCAGACACATGTTTAAGATAAAGCTTCCAATCATGAACGGTGCCGCATACAATACATAGGTGCCGTACTGTATGGAATAAGTCGCACATTCTTCTGTTGCGCCAAGCCAGTAGACAATATCGCCAAGCATCAGTTTACCGAAAATCATAAAGATGAAACCTAATCCAAGACCGGTAAATATAGATGTTGATATTACTTTATTGGCGTGTTCTTCCTCTTTGGCACCCAGAAGTCTGGCAATATAACTGCACGCGCCGGCTCCGATCAAAGATCCGATTACCGTGATCATTCGTTCCAAAGAGCTGTTTACACCTACAGCTGCCGTCGCATTTGTACCAAGCGTACTTACAAAGTAAGTATCTACCAGATTATAAATCGTTGTGATCAACTGAGCGGTGATCGTCGGCACCGCCATCTTCGGCAGCAGCGTCATGATGTTTTCATTTAACATCATCTGCTTCTTTTCTTCTTTCATGTTGTTTCTCATTACATATGCCTCTCTATCTTATTAATTAATGAATAAACTTTTTTGAACCGTCATCCCATGCCTTATTTTCCTGTTTTTCATAAGGCAAAGCCCGATAAAAGAATGTAATCAAAAAAGAACCTGCCCCCGAAAGGAAATAAAATAGTGGTACCGTTATCACCCCTGTATGAAATCCATTCCGAATCATTATAAAAACACATGATACTGCAGCACAAACCAGGAGAAATGCATTTACACACGGCACAATTCTGAGAATCATGTTCAGCTCATCAAAATTCTGATTTGTGAGTTTATCATCCGAAAACATGAATTTTATCACACCGAACCATTCAAACAGAAATGCTGCCAGAGCCAAACCGGAAAATAATGTTGGAAACGGGCTGTAATTCAATTCGCATTTCTGCAGAGCTGCCAGAGCAAAGAAAACACTGCTCAGCACACACATCAGGCCGAAAATACGTTTATAACGCTGCATTTCCCCTTTCTCCAGTTGATACACATACCACGCTCCAATATATTCATATTTGATACGGAATCCCCGTTTGTTATTGCATGGCTCCTCATATGCCATATAATTTTCTTCAAAAGAATCACGGAATGTCTTCATTCATAACACAAAATGTCCCGGGCGTACTTCACAGCTTTTTACTCCCTGTTTACAGCTTTCATCCGCATATGGACAACGCGATGCAAAACGGCATCCGGGTCCCGGATTAATCGGAGATTTAATCTCTCCTTTCAGGATGATACGTTCTCTGCGGTTGTGAATATCCGTCGTTGGAATCGCAGAAAGCAATGCCTTAGTATACGGATGAAGCGGATATGCAAACAGTTCTTTTCTGTCACACATTTCTACCATCTGTCCGAGATACATCACGCAGATCTGATTGGAAATATGCTTTACTACAGACATATCATGCGTAATAAACAGATAGGTAAGTCCCATATCCCGCTGCAGATCCATCAGAAGATTCAGAATCTGTGCCTGAATTGATACATCCAGCGCAGATACCGGTTCATCACAGACAATAAATTTCGGGTTCAGAGCCAGTGCTCTTGCAATTCCTACTCTCTGACGCCGTCCGCCATCCAGCTCATGCGGATAAGACATCCGGAGACGCTTTTCAATTCCAACAATATCCATCAGGTCATGGGTACGTTTTTTAATCTCGTCCCTGCTGAAGCTTCCATCCAGTTTCAGAGGCTCCATAATGATATCCGATACTGTCTGACGCGGATCCAGCGATGAATACGGATCCTGGAAAATCATCTGAACATCTTTTCGGAACTGTTTCATATCTTTTTTATTCAGTTTTGTAACATCTTTTCCCTGAAACAGAATCCGCCCATCTGTGCTTTCATTCAAATGAATCAGCGTTCTTCCAAGTGTTGATTTACCGCAGCCGGATTCTCCTACGAGACCTACGGTCTCACCCTCTTCAATCCTGAAAGTGATATCATCAACAGCATGAACCATTCCTGCACCACTCTTAAAGTATTTTTTTAAGTTCTGTGTTTCCACTAATGCTGCCATTGATTACACCTCCTTATTTGCTTTCCAACATCTGACCAGATGTCCCTCTGTCATCTCAATCATCTGGTTATCAAACTTTTTACATTTTCCGCAGGCATACGGACATCTCTCCAAGAAATCGCAGTGCTCGCGGATAACAGACGGATCAGGCGGAAGCCCTTCGATCGGGGAAAGTCTCTCTACATCCTTCTCCATATCCGGAAGTGCATCAAACAGTCCGCAGGTATAGGGATGTGTCGGATGATCATAAATATCCGCCAGCGTTCCTTTTTCAATGATCCGGCCTGCATAAATAACTGCTACCTTATCACAGACTTCCGCCACTACGCCCAGGTCATGGGTAATCAGAATCATAGCCGTCCCCAGCTTATTTCTGAGGTCTCTGATCAGATCCAGCACCTGCGCCTGAATCGTTACATCCAACGCTGTCGTCGGCTCGTCTGCCAGCAGCAATTTCGGGGAACAGGCAAGTGCAAGTGCGATTACTACCCTCTGCTTCATACCGCCGGAAAACTGATGCGGATACTCGTCTGCACGGTCAGCACCGATACCAACCAGTTCCAGCATCTCTATCGCACGCTTATTTGCCTCGGCCTTAGAACAGTTATGATGCTGTTTATATCCTTCTGCGATCTGTGACACTACGGTTTTTACCGGATTGAGCGCTGTCATAGGATCCTGGAATATCATGGAAATAGATTTGCCCCTCAAGGACTGAAGCTCCCGGTCACTCATATCCAGAATCTGCTTTCCTTCAAACAGGATCTCTCCATCAATACTTTCGACTGAATTTTCCGGAAGGATTCGCAGAATGGATTTTGCGATGGTAGTTTTCCCTGCTCCTGTCTCACCCACCAGACCAAGAGTTTCTCCTGCGTTCAATTCCAATGAGACATCATTGACTGCATGAATAATAGAATTTCCGGAATGATACTTCACTGTAAGATTACGAAGCTCAAAAAATTTTTCTTTCGTTTCTGCCATCTCTTATCCCTCATCAATCTTTAAAGTTTGGATCCAGTGCATC
>JAUNGL010000163.1 GCA_030524665.1 Lachnospiraceae bacterium
AGGTTTACTGTTCACGGAGCGAAAGTGACGCAAAAGGAATATGTCGGAAACAATTGTTTGAAAATGATTGAATTATTTGTAAGTTTATATTAGAATAGGTACTATAGATTGGATAAGGGCGTGAAAGTATGGCAGAGATAAACAATACACAGTATATTAATATCAATACAGACCCGGAGACACGTGTTAAACAGGTGCTGGATCTCGTATATAATGCAATGGAGGAAAAGGGATACAATCCGGTCAACCAGATTGTCGGATATATTATGTCCGGTGATCCGACGTATATCACGAGTCATAAGAATGCGCGCAGCATGATTATGAAGGTAGAGCGTGATGAGCTGGTAGAGGAGCTCCTCATTGAATATATCCGAAATAAGTCCTGGCAGCGTGACAGACGATGATCCGGATCATGGGTCTTGATTTTGGTTCAAAGACGGTTGGAGTGGCGGTGAGCGATCCTCTTGGCATCACTGCACAGGGGGTGGAAATCATCCGGAGAGAGTCTGAGAACAAGCTGAGAAGGACACTGGCGAGGATTGAAGCACTCGCAGCGGAGTATCAGGTGACCACTTTCGTGCTGGGATTACCGAAGAATATGAACAGTACATTAGGAGAGCGGGCAGAGAAATCTCTTGCTTTTAAAGAGATGCTGGAACGAAGAACAGGCCTCCCGGTTGTGATGTGGGATGAACGTCTGACGACGGTGGAGGCGAACCGGACGCTGATGGAGAGCGGCGTACGCAGAGAGCACAGGAAGGAATACGTAGACAAGCTGGCGGCAGTTTATATCCTGCAGGGATATCTGGACAGCCTTGAGAGGGTTAAGAATGGACAAGATTAGTTTTCGCCCGGTCGGAGAAAATGAGACGGTCGGGTTCTTTGTGTTGGAAGAAACGAGAATCAACGGAGCATCCTATCTGCTCGTGACGGAATCAGAGGAAGGAGATGCGGAGGCATATATCCTGAAGGATCTGTCAGAGGATGGAGAAGAAGAAGCAAGATACGTGTTTGTAGAGGATGACCGTGAGCTGGAAGCTGTATCAAAGATTTTCGCAGAGCTGCTTGAGGACGTGGATATCGAGCTCTGATGAAATAAGAAAAGCCGTGAGGATGGATCACAGCATTGAATGAATGGCTGTGAAGATTTGCTGCGGAACAGGGAAGAATAACTGAAAACAAAGCACAGCGCCGGATCACAGGCGGCTGGAAACGGAATTTATGGAGGTGCAGATTGAAGAAAAATCAAAATATGAAACTGAAAATCATACCGATCGGAGGACTGGGACTGATCGGTATGAATATGACTGCGTTCGAATACAACGAAAGCATTGTGATTGTGGACTGCGGACTTGCATTCCCGGAAAATGATATGCTGGGCATTGATCTCGTGATACCGGATGTCACATATCTGAAAGAAAATATGGATAAGGTAAAGGGAATCGTCTTTACGCATGGTCATGAGGACCATATCGGTGCTTTGCCTTATATTTTGAAAGAGCTTCCGGTTCCGCTCTATGCGACGAAGCTGACAATGGGACTGATCGAGCGGAAGCTGACCGAGCATGGATTGATGAAGACTTCGAAGCGCAAGGTGGTGCGTCCGGGACAGTCCATCAATCTCGGAGAATTCAGGATTGAATTTATCAAGACGAATCACAGTATCGCGGATGCTGTGGCACTTGCAATTTATTCTCCGGCGGGAATTGTTGTCCATACGGGTGATTTTAAAGTAGATTATACCCCGGTATTCGGTGATGCAATTGATTTACAGCGATTCGCGGAAATCGGCAAGAAGGGTGTGCTCGCGCTGATGTGTGACAGTACCAATGCGGAGCGGCCGGGCTTTACGGCTTCAGAGCGTACCGTAGGGCGTACCTTCGACAATATTTTCTCTGAACACCGCAACACCCGTATTATTATAGCGACATTTGCGTCGAACGTTGACCGTGTGCAGCAGATTATCAATTCTGCCTATAAGTATGGAAGAAAAGTGGTAGTCGAAGGTCGGAGCATGGTCAATGTCATTTCGACGGCAGCAGAGCTGGGCTATCTGAATATCCCGGAGAATACGCTGATTGATCTGGAGCAGATGAAGAATTATCCGGATGAACAGATGGTACTGATCACGACTGGAAGTCAGGGTGAGTCGATGGCGGCTCTTTCACGTATGGCAGCAAATATGCACAAGAAGGTAGTGATCAAGCCGGGCGATACCGTGATTTTCAGTTCCAATCCGATTCCGGGGAATGAAAAGGCTGTCTCCAAGGTGATCAATGAGCTGTCTATGAAGGGCGCGGATGTGATCTTTCAGGATGCCCATGTATCAGGGCATGCCTGTCAGGAGGAAATTAAGCTGATCTATTCTCTGGTGAGACCGAAATATGCGATTCCGGTGCATGGCGAATACCGTCATATGAAAGCTCAGGCAGGAATTGCGCAGAACCTTGGCATAGATAAGGATCATATATTTATTCTGAAGACAGGGGATGTGCTGGAGCTGGATGAAGAGGCCGCAAATGTAATCGGCCATGTACAGACGGGGGCAATTCTGGTGGATGGACTCGGTGTCGGTGATGTGGGGAATATCGTACTGCGTGACCGTCAGCATCTGGCAGAGGATGGTATTGTCATTGCCGTTGTGACGCTTGAAAAGTATTCAAATCAGATCCTTGCGGGTCCGGATATAGTATCGAGAGGATTTGTGTATGTTCGTGAGGCAGAAGATCTGATGGATGAAGCCAGAAGTGTGGTAGAGGATGCAATGATCGGCTGTATTTCCCACCGTGTCACAGACTGGGGCAAGATGAAGAATGCAATTCGTGATTCACTCGGAGATTTCCTGTGGAGAAGGACGAAGCGCCGTCCGATGATCCTGCCGATTATTATGGAAGTAGAATAGAGCTTACCGTTCACACAGCAGTAAATGCGAGGAGAAGGATGAAGTGAACTGTAGCGAACAGAGAGCCAACAGGCAGATGGAGGAGAATATGGGCTGTCAGGTTGAAGCATGTACAGAGAAACTGGTAAAGGCAGTGCTTGAAAGTGAAGAGTATCAGAATTTTCTGAAGATAAAAGAACAGGTTGCGGCAGAGCCGGAGCTTCGGAAGGAGATCAACGACTTCCGGAGACACAATTTCGAGGTGCAGAATTCACCTGATGTTCTGGATGTATATGAAGAGATTGATAAGATGTCGCGCGAATATGAAGAATTCCGGAAGAATCCTCTGGTAGACGAGTTCCTGAAATGTGAGCTGAGCGTGTGCCGGATGATCCAGCAGATTAATCTGGAACTGATTCAGGCGATCGATCTCGATACGAAGGATATCGCAGAAGGAATTTCCTTTTGAGAATCATAGGGGATCAGTTTCAGAGGATTGTAGTGAAGAAGGTGTGGAGAAACGAAGTATGATAGTAGAGGAACGGATGTCCGTATATTTGAATTCTCTGGACAGCGGAAATGGTGAATTCCTGGATGCACTCGAGCGAGAGGCGATTGCGCAGGAGATACCGATCATCCGTCCTGGAATGCAGAGCTTTCTGAAAACGCTTTTGGCCTATGGGAAACCACAGAGGATTCTCGAGGTGGGAACTGCCGTTGGATTTTCAGCGATTCTCATGGCAGCGAACAGCGGGCCGGACTGCCATATCACGACGATTGAGAAATACGAGAAGAGGATTCCTCTGGCGAAAGCGAATTTTGAAGCTTCCGGCTACAAAGACAGGATTACGTTTCTGGAAGGTGACGCGCTGGAAGTGATGCGAGAACTGCAGGAATCGTACGATATGATTTTTATGGATGCGGCCAAGGGGCAGTATATTCATTTCCTTCCGGAAGCACTGCGGCTGCTGAAGGTGGGAGGAGTACTGGTTTCGGATAATGTGCTGCAGGATGGAGACATTATAGAGTCCCATTATGCGGTAGAACGAAGAAACCGCACCATCTATAAGCGGATGCGGCAATATCTGTATGTGCTGAAGCATACGGATGGTCTGGTAACTTCCGTGCTCCCGGTTGGGGATGGGGCTGCAGTTACGGTGAAGATGCAGGAAGAACTTCTTTGTTCTGGAATTGGAGGAAGGATATGAGACACCCGGAATTATTGATCCCGGCGAGCAGCCTGGAAGTTTTGAAGACGGCTGTGATATTCGGTGCAGATGCAGTGTATATCGGAGGAGAAGCGTTCGGACTTCGGGCAAAAGCCAAAAACTTTTCTATGGGAGAGATGGCAGAAGGAATTCGATTTGCACATGAACATGGCGTGAAGGTCTATGTGACGGCAAATATCCTCGCACATAATTACGATCTGGCAGGTGTGGAGGCTTACTTCAGGGAATTAAAAGAAATGAATCCGCAGCCGGATGCTCTGATCATCGCTGATCCCGGTGTGTTTACGATTGCAAAGCGTGTCTGCCCGGAAATTGAGCGTCATATCAGTACGCAGGCGAACAATACGAACTATGCCACATACTTGTTCTGGCATGAACTGGGGGCAAAGCGCGTTGTTTCAGCCCGGGAACTGTCGATGCGTGAACTGAAGCAGATTCGTGCCAGCATTCCGGATGATCTGGAAATTGAGACTTTTATTCATGGTGCAATGTGTATTTCCTATTCCGGCAGATGTCTGCTTAGCAACTATTTTACTGGACGGGATGCCAACCATGGAGCCTGTACTCATCCATGCCGGTGGAAATATGCGGTGATGGAGGAAACGAGACCGGGGGAGTATATGCCGGTTGAGGAAAATGAGCGCGGAACGTATATTTTTAATTCCAAGGATCTCTGTATGATTGAGCATATTCCGGATCTGATCGATGCCGGTATTGATAGCCTGAAGGTGGAAGGACGCATGAAAACGGCACTGTATGTGGCTACGGTTGCCAGAACGTACCGCAAGGCACTGGATGATTACCAGAAAGATCCGAAATTGTACGAGGCGAATATGGACTGGTACCGTGAGCAGATCGCGGGATGTACGTACCGCCGGTTTACGACCGGATTTTTCTACGGCAAACCGGATACGGATGCGCAGATTTATGACAGCAATACGTATATCAAGGATTATACGTACCTTGGAATTGTGGGGGAAGTGCGGGCGGATGGAAAATACCGTCTGGAACAGAGAAATAAATTCTCGGTTGGAGAACAGATTGAGATTATGAAACCGGATGGACGGAATCTGACTGTAACGGTGAAGAGCATTGAATGTGAAGACGGTACCCCGATGGAGAGTGCGCCGCATCCGAAACAGGTGATTTATGTGGCGCTTGACGGCGGTGAGGCGGAGGTCTATGATCTGCTGAGACGAAAAGAACCGGAGAGTTGTGAGAAACAGTGATTCGTGTGGGAAGCTGAAAATAAAAATTGAATACAAATCAGGTGATTGGAATAATCCCTGTGTACAGATCCATATGTGAAGGCTGTACACAGGGATTTTTGACGTATAGGTGTAACAGAGTATGATATATGGGAATATACATATTGCACAAAAAAATGAAAAAACCCTATTGTTAAAGTTACGAAAATTGTGAGATACTACAAAAAATGCTTACGAAGACAAAAAAATGTTTTATAATAGATAAAAAGTGAGGGAAGACGGGAAGGAGGAATCACATGTTTTTGATTGGTGAAGCAGGGTCTGTCGTGCATAATGGAAAGATCGTACTGCCCTCCGAATATCGGTTGAAAAAGAAAAAAATGCTTTTGATGTGGAAGGATGACAAGACATGTTTTCTGGGAGAGACCAAGGGAGCATTGAAGTTTGCATCGGGAACAGAGGGAGCGATATCGGATGTAGAGATTGATTCGGAAAACCGGCTTCCGGTTGTCAGCGTCAAAGAAGGACAGAAGGTCCGGCTGTCAGGGTGTGTATCGACACTTGAGATACAGTTGCTGAAGTAAGGTTTTGAAATGTTTTTTGTAATTTTTTTGTAAAGTGACCGGGATGGTATCAGAAGAAAATGGAGGGAACGCATGTATCAGATTGGAGATTATATTGTACACGAAGGAATCGGTGTCTGTGAGGTGACGGATATTTGTGAGATGGCACTGAGCGGAAAGGGAACTGAGCGTACGTATTACGTCCTTGTTCCATATGGAGATAAAGGTGGGAGAACCTTCACTCCGGTAGATAGTGACAAAATCAGAATGCGCCCCGTTATGAGCCGTCAGGAAATCAATGAGTTGGTGGGGACAATTCCAAGTGTGGACTGTATTCAGGAAAACAATGATAAGCTGCGTGCCGTCAAGTATAAAGAGGCGCTGGGAGCATTCGAGGCGGGGAAGCTGCTGGAAATCATCAAGACAGTTTATCTTGGAAAACAGAGAAGAATCCGATCCGGGAAAAAGGTACTGAGCGGAGATGAGAAGTATTTCCAGATCGCGGAGAAGAAGCTGTATGATGAGATTGCATTCGTGTTCTCCGAGGATACGGATCAGGTAAAGCGCTGGATCACAGATGAAATAAAGAAGTGCAGTTAAAAATGGAGAAGCGGCATCCTGCCGGTCCGGATGGACTGGCAGGATGTCTTTTGATCGTATGTTATGTTCGTGTTTAGTTAAAGAACTGGAAGGTTTCGTACGATGCCCCAGAACGGGAGGC
>JAUNGL010000164.1:0-2371 GCA_030524665.1 Lachnospiraceae bacterium
CATGCTTTGAGAGCAGTTTTGACATTTGATAATTTTGATTCAAGTAAGCATAGTGAGGTTATAGCAGAGTTTCGCCGTAGATATATAAAAGAAGGGATATTTCCAGCAGCAGTATCCAAAATGATTGGCTCCGCGTTTACCATCCGTAATGCGTCTGATTATGATGATATGTTCATTGCAAGCAGAACAGATACTGAGGAGCAGCTTGCGAGTGCGGATTATATTTACAGTTTCCGAGAAGATGGATCAAAAGAGTTATGCAGGCTGGCAGGCAAATATACGGGAATCGATGTACGGAGAATGCTGTTTTCTGAGTTGAGTGCAGTGGAAGAATATGACGGCATATGGGCGTGCTCATCAATATTGCATTTATATGGCAGTTCTTGATGTAGATGCAAGGGCATTGACTGGTGGAAATTCATAGTATAAAGGTGAGATAATAAACTAAAAGGACAAAAGGCAGCAAGAATTGTCGGGCAAAGAATTCTCCAACTTGATAGGATATCTTATCGGAAGAAGAGGATGCTTGCGTGCTCGGAACCGATAAGATAACTATGAAACCGTCAGGTTTCAGGATGTTATGCAGTATGCATAACGCAGGCACAGCGACGCAAAAGAGGTGGAATCAGCATGGAATGGATGGAGGCAATTAGTAAGGCAATCCGGTATATTGAGGAACATATCACAGAGGAACTGACGATAGATATGATCGCAGAGCATGTGAATATCTCATCTTTTTATTTTCAGAGAGGCTTTGCTATGCTCTGTGGTTTTACCATTGCAGAGTATATTCGAAAACGGCGGCTGGCACTGGCCGGCGGTGATCTGGCGGCCGGCGAAGAGAAGATCATTGATATTGCCTTAAAGTATGGGTATGATTCTCCGGACAGCTTTACGAAAGCATTTACCAGATTTCATGGTGTGACTCCAACGACAGCCAGGAAGGAGCAGGTGATGCTGAAGTCTTTTGCACCGCTGAAAATCAGGCTATCATTAGAAGGAGGATATCTTATGGAGTACAAGATTGTTAAGAAAGAAGCCTTTACCGTTATTGCAAATGAAAAAGTATTCCCGTATGAAGGCGCAAAGGAAACGGTGCCGCGGTTCTGGCAGGAGCATTTCCAGGCGGGGAAAGGAAAGACCGTAATGGGAATGTACGGTATCAATATTGATGAGAAGATGGGGCATGATACGTTTGAGTATTTGATCGCGGATCCGTATAATCCCGTTGCGGAAGTCCCGGAAGGATTTTGTGTCAGGACAATTCCTGCGTTTACCTGGGCCGTGTTTCCCAGCAGAGGTTCCATGCCAAATGCACTGCAGGATGTGAACACAAAGATTTTTACAGAGTGGCTGCCTGCACTTAGGGAATATGAGTTTGCAGCAGGATACTGTGTGGAGTATTACGATGATCCGGGCAAATACCCAAATGGAACACTGGATGAAAAGTATTACTGTGAAATCTGGATTCCGGTCAGGCAGAAGCAGCAAGAGCAGAAGTAAACAAAGCACAAGCAACTGGAGCAAAAGCAAACTGAGCGAAAGTAAATAGAGCAGAAAGCAGATAAGGCCTGTATAGTATTGTGAGATATTAATACTATGCAGGCTGTTATCTGATTACAGGTCTTGTGGAATTTTGAAAAAGTGTGGTTGCCGGAAACATCTGCAATCTGTATAATAAAAATAGTATGCAGCTATGAAAACGGAGCTAACTGAGAACAAAAGCAGGGCGCTCCTTACGTTGGCCAAATATATGCTGGAACAGAGAATTTAGATGGAGGCAGACAGATGAAGAGCATATTGATAAAGGACACTACAAAAGAAGAACGGATAGCTTTAATCCGTGAATGGATTCCGGTGGAAGATGGTTTGGAAGACAGCGGCGGCATTGATCTCTGGGAAATGTACGATGCGTATATCAAGGGAGAAAAAGAAATTTCCGAAATTAATATGGAATTTAATGCCGGATTTTATGAAGAAGAGGATACGAAGATGGCGCCCGGATGTGGACGGGGAGATTTGAGGAGATAAGGACAGACCTGTGATGCCGTAGAATATATATGATTTTTACGGAGGAAAAGTGAGACAGGAACCTTTTATAGACATAGATGTACATGGCCTGACAGTTAATCAGGCCATTGAAAAAATTGAAGGACAAATACAAAAAGCAAATGCCAGTACGTACAGAAGCTTGTGAAGAAAAAGCTGCCCGCATATTACCGGGTGGCGGCGAACCAGATTCAGGTACTTACGCCTATGCAGCGGGGCGTGGTGGGAGCGATGAATTTAAATCTTGCCCTGTAGGAGGCGCTGAACCCGGAGGAATGGCAAAGTCATGCAGATCCGCAACAATTACGATAAGGAAACAAAG
>JAUNGL010000164.1:2471-5084 GCA_030524665.1 Lachnospiraceae bacterium
CCGGAGGAATGGCAAAGTCATGCAGATCCGCAACAATTACGATAAGGAAACAAAGTTATTTGGCTATGAAATTACTATGAGAGGAGGATGTACTGATGGATTACCGTACTGAAAGATATGAAACAACAGTAAATGTGCCGGAATATGTCGAAGCCTGTGTGGACGTGCAGGAATTTCTGCCCTACTGTCGGGAATGTCCGAATTATAATCAGGTCTGGTCCTGCCCGGAATATGACTTCAATCCCTATGATTATTGGGCGGAATATCAGACGTTCCGGATTATCGGCGTAAAAATTATTGTGCCGGATGAAATCGCCGGGCAGGTCTGGTCACCCCAGGAGTGCCGGAAAATGATTGATGAGATGCTCTGGGCGGAGAAGAGAAAGCTTTCTCTGGAGCTGTACGAAATGGAAAAACAGTATCCCGGCAGTGTATCCCTCAGCGCAGGTTCCTGTCAGCTGTGCTCTGCAGATAAATGTGCAAAAAGTGAAGGAAAGCCATGCAGGAATCCTGAAAAGCTGAGATATTCGATAGAATCTCTCGGAGGAAATGTAGGACTCACTGTAACCAAATACCTGAAACAGAAGCTGGAGTGGATAGAGGAAGGCAGGATGCCGCAGCATTTTATACTTGTCTGCGGTTTGCTGGTTCCATAATTAAGGCTGTATTGATTCCACATACTGGATAGGAAACGAAGCAGGAATGGGAAGCAGGACAAGAATCGGAAATGAGGCAGGAATGAGAAGCGGTGTCAGGTATAAGCCAACCAGGAAATGGTAGACAGTATCGTAGTGGCTGATGGAAGCGCTTCTATGATGATGTACGTCATATGAGAGGGATGCCTTCCGGCACTCTAATTATATGTAATATTTCTGAGAGTCTGCAGGAAAGCGATAATGGAAGGATTACTGTTGTTTTTGTGCCAGTACGCACAAAAAGGGATGGTCTCTTCCTGAAGTGGAATGTATGCGAGGTCTAATTCAGGGGTTACATATTGAAGTGCGCATTCAGTCAGAATGGTAAATCTCATCTTGCAGGCAATTTTAAGAAATAATGTCTGCATGGAATCTTCCAGATGAATCTTGATGGACTGGCAGCCGGACTGGACAAACCGACTGTAAAGTATGCTCAGGATATCTTTGGATTCGCGCAGGAAAAGAACTGTTTCGCCGTCCAGCTGCCTGCGCGAAATAGTCGGATACTGTGATAAAGGATGGCTTTTGCTGATAATAACAAACTGCGGCATATGTGCAATCACTTCCTTCTCAAGACGAAACTGGAAGATGACACAGTCTATCGGCTGGTGATTGCCGCGGACGAACTGCTGGAAATGATGCAGGAGAAAGCGGAAATCTTTGACATTTCTACGAAAGATGCTATTATAGATTATGTCAGAGAGTATGGTGCGTTTGGTGCTTATGATATTGTCTGGAAAGAGTAATAGTTTGCGAAGCTTGATTATTAAGATGAATAAGCCGAAGGGGATCAACCGTAAAAAGGCTGAGCTCTGGCTGCTTTAGCATCAGATGAAATGTATGAGAACCATAACCAATTGATCGGACTAACAAGGGAAAACTTTATGCTAATAAAAGGTGGTGAAACAATATGGGAAGAATAGAATATCATAAACTTGTCCGGGACAAGATTCCGGATATCATTAAGGCATCCGGTAAAGTATGTAAGACGGAAATCCTTTCGGATGAAGATTATCTGAAGATGGTAGATGCCAAGCTTGATGAGGAACTGGCAGAGTATCATCAGGACCAGAACCTCGAAGAACTGGCAGATTTGTTGGAGGTGCTGCTTGCGGCCACCGAGGCCAGAGGCTATACTGTGGCGGATCTGGAATTGATGAGGAAGAAGAAAGCTGCTGAACGAGGTGGATTTGCCAAAAAGCTCTTGCTGAAAGAAGTTTCTGATCCCGTGGATTCGTCAAGACCAACGGTGAAACTGTCACTTGTGATCGAAGCCATTGAGATGGCCGACGATAACAGTACGGCCTATTATGATTTGGAAAATCAGGAATTGCTCTGGTACATGGAGGACCTTGGATGGAGCAATGAGGAAGATGCTGAAGAAACGGAAGCGATGGTAGAAGAAGGCTGGCGAACCAGATTCTTTAAGCTTCCGGGGAAATTTGATATCGATGAGTATAGCATCATGGAGTCTTATATTTATGATGAGATTCCGGCTGGTGCTGTGCAGGATCAGTTTGAGTACGCAATCCGGGGCCGGGGAGCTTTCCGCAGATTCAGAAATCTGCTCGACCGGCTGGGAATTACACAGGAATGGTATGATTACCTGGATAAAGCGCATAAGGAATTGGCTATTGAGTGGTGCGAGGAGCATAAATTCAATTATATGGAGTAGGATATGGAATACAATATCAAATCCGGCAGGTACCGTCATTTCAAAGGGAACGAATACGAAGTGATCGGCATTGCCAGACATAGCGAGACAACAGAGGAGATGGTTGTCTACCGTGCCCTTTATGGCGAGCATGGCTTATGGGTGAGGCCGGCATCCATGTGGAATGAGACGGTAGAGCGTGACGGCAAAGTGTACCAGCGATTTACCTATATCGGGGATTGAGTGATACCGTATGTATGTAAA
>JAUNGL010000164.1:5184-6575 GCA_030524665.1 Lachnospiraceae bacterium
CTGCTAATTATAGATGTTCCTTTGAAACCTTCAAGAGCAATACATGTCATCGTGTAAAGGATCTTGGAGATATCGATTTTATAATTGAGACGCTTGAGGCGGATGAGATCAGAAAACTGTACGACAGGCAATGGTATCGGGAATCTCTATATCTTTTGGCGATGATTGATTATTTATCCAGAATAAATAGCTTACCGATTTGTACAAATTATAATGATATTCGCTGTCAGAAGTTAGAGAAGCCATATTTCCCGGCTGGCATTGTCGTGTCCTATGCTGTTACGGGTGATGAGAGTATAAAAAATGAAGCTGTGGCAAATGCGATACCTGAATTTATGAGATTCAATATCGTAGAAAGTGAGGTGCGCAATGTCTGCTGATAAACCATTTACAAAAGAGAATTTGGATTGCTACCTGAAGGAATTGGCGAAGGAGTTCCGTAAGAAAAATGGAAATAAAGTTCCAGCTGAAATCGTATTGATTGGTGGAGTATTCAAAGTATTATAAGACGTTCTCAAATATTCTGCAGGTTCGTACAGTTTCGGCAGAGCATCTGGTCGCAATGAAGCTGATGGCAGGAAGACAATATTCATTGAGGATCGGTGATCGGCTTGTGGGTGAACTCGTCATGCTTCGTGGTCAGATAATCTGACACAGCATTGTAGTTTGAATTTTTCAGCGTAATATGTTTAATGACTGCCACGATACTCAGCTGTCATTTCCCTGACGACATTGCGGATCTCGTAGATCTCCGCAACGCAGTCCTTGATTTCTTTCCACATGCTGCTGGTCATGGAGCCGCCCTGGTTTAAGTATCGGGCAATCTGACTTAAGTTGGCGCCATAGTGATCGAGATCACGGAACACCTGCAAAAGTTTCGTGCTGTCAAAAACGATTTGCTGTTTCACCACCGGATAATGGTTCGTGATCAGCTGACGAATGTATTCCGCCCAGGGCATTCCGGCTGCGGCGGCATCATTTACCAGAACATCGAAGAGCTCCTCTGTGAAACGGATCGAAAGCTGATGATCCTTCGGTGGTGGTAATTGCTTCTTTGGACGTGCCATATGTTTTTCCACCCTTTGATAAGCTGAAGGCTTTCAAAGACCACACCTGAACGGTGCCCTTGACGAGGACTTGGGGAGCAGAAACCCCAACAAGTTGCCTGGGTGAGGAAAACGTGAACCAGGTTTCTGAATCCCGAGGAGAAACTTGCTCACCTCTATCTGTGAAAGTCCTTCTAATTTTTTAATGGGGAGAAAAAAACGGAGATGGCACATAGATTTAGTAGAAATAAGGATAAAAATCTATTTATGGCAAGAAAAGATGTGAGTTTTTTTAAATGGGTTACTGTTCATACGTCTGCCGAAATGGCAGCCGTCTGACCAGTA
>JAUNGL010000165.1 GCA_030524665.1 Lachnospiraceae bacterium
AATACTGTCCTGCGAGCTCTTCCGCCAGTATTTCTGCATCCCGGATGATATCATCCCGGTATCCCATCAAATGGAGCAGCCGAATGGCATTCCTCGTAACTGCCCTGCCATCTTTCAGCCTGTAATCGAACTGGATCGAATCCTCCGTTATCTGCTCTTCGAAATGGTAGTTTTCGAAATACTGTTCCAGAAGCCAGGTCAGCTCAATATCATGCGTTGCCGCAAAACAGAGAAGATTTTTCTTTGCCATGCTTTTCAGGATCTGTGAAGATGCGGCGATTCTTTCTACTGTATTGGTTCCGCGCAGTACTTCATCGATACAGCAAAGAATCGGTATTTCTCCCTCCATCCGATCCAGAATCCGCTTCAATGACCGGATTTCCACGATATAATAACTCTCCTCTGCAAGAAGGTCATCCCTCAGAGCCATAGAGGAATAAATTCGAAAATATCGTCCCTTCCAGGAATCGGCTGTCACAGTATGGACAGTCTGAGCCAGCAGCGCATTCACTGCAACCGTCTTCAAAAAAGTAGATTTTCCTGACGCATTAGAACCTGTCAGCAGAACACTTTTCTCCGTACAGATGGAATTTGGAACAGGATCCCCAATCAGCGGATGCACCATATCTTCTGCTTGGTACATTACCTTTCCTTCCATGTGAAGCTCCGGCACCGCATAATTGGGATGCAGTGTCCGGAATGATGCAACCGCGATTGCCGCTTCGATTCTCCCAATGTGCTCCACCAGATATTCAAATTCAGGAATCTTACGGCTGATTTCCTTCACCACGGTCTGAAACAGGATCAAATCTATATGGAAACAATTATTCAGATAAATAAGCAGTGACTGCTCCAATCCTCCCCCCTGCTGCTCCCCTGCCATCAGCATCGTCATGCTCCAGCGCATCTTCCGAAAGCCGGAAGCTGCAGAAGAAATCTCTTTTAATTCTTCTCCAAATCCGCCCAGATTCCGATGTCCCAGCTCCTCTGTCGCCTGCAGTACCTTTTCTGCTGCCCCGCATGAGAGTACATACGGCCGGATGGGTTTCTTGTAGTGCTCATAGCTTCCGATACTGCAGCACATTGCCGCAATCAAAAGCAAAATTCCCGGCTGCGGATTGATCAGCAGCACACAGACTGACAGGAGAATAAACAGCGCCATGCCAAAATGTACCAGATTACTTCCGCTGTCCACATCTGCCAGATTATAAATATAATCAAATACTGAACTGCGGCCCGTCTTCCCGATCCTGGCAAAGAAATATTCCATCTCTTCCCGTTCAGATTCGTGTTCCTGAAAATACGTAACCAGACGTTCAAATTCTTCTAATGGTTCCGGCTCCATCCGAGGTGTCCTGAGCTGGTAGTACAGATAACTTTCACCTATGAAAGAACGAGTGTAGTTCATCTGCCTGAACATCCGGTCCATATCCAGATCATTCCAGGTAATATCATCAATCTGGAATTCCTATGTCTCGCGATTCAGATAATAGTGACTAATACAGTCGTATTCCGTAGGATCGTAGGAACGTTCCGGTGCGGTTCCCCATTCCCTCCGTATCTTAGCCATCAGATATTTTCTGGAACGGTAACGTGATATCAGCAGGACGGACAGAAATACCAGAAATGCTCCCAGGATCAGAAGAATCCCCACCGCAAGCTGCTCTATTCCAAATGAACTGTAATCACCTACAGCATGTCCCATTGCAAAACCTCCATTCTCTAACAAAATAACTGCAGTCCACACAGACAGGTTTCTATCCATGTGAACTGCAAACACATACCCATTCTATTCTCCGTACACACGCAGAATACCAGACACAGCCAGTACGGCCTCTGCCTTTTCCAGTTCTGCCACTGCACGGTTCATATCATCCTCACGGACACCTGAGGTAATCACAACTACCTCGGCCTGCCCTGCTTTTTTCGATTCCTTCTGCACAATCTGCACGACACTGACATCATACTTTGCAAAAATACTGGTCATCCGTGCCAGAACACCGCAACGGTCCTCCACCTGAAATCTCAGGAAAAAGCGGCTACATACCTCTCCCATCTTCTTTACCGGAAGCTGCTTGTAGCAAGTGCACCCGATCCTGCCGCAGCAATTTGCCAGAATATTCCGCACGATATCAAATACATCACCGACTACGGCACTGGCGGTCGGAAGCTCTCCTGCACCTCTTCCGAAAAACATCGCGGACTCCACAGCATCTCCCTGTACGAAGACTGCATTGTAAGAATCATTGACAGAGGCAAGCGGATGGCTGCTCGGTATCAGCATCGGGCTGACGTATGCCTCAATTCCTGTCTCCGTGTTGCGTGCAACGCCAAGCAGCTTAATGTCACATCCCATCTCCCGGGCATAACGGATATCGGAAGACGTAATCTTCGTAATTCCTTCAATATACACATCATCCAGTACCACGCGCGAATTAAACGCAACAGAAGCCAGAATCGCTACCTTGCGGCCTGCATCAAGACCTTCGATATCTGCAGACGGGTCCGCTTCTGCATATCCCAGCTCCGAAGCCAGCTTCAGTGCATCCGCAAACTCCATTCCTTCCTGCGTCATCCTGGTAAGGATAAAATTCGTCGTTCCATTTACAATGCCCATAACCTCAGCCATATGATTACCTGCAAGACACTGCTTCAGTGGACGGATGATTGGAATTCCTCCGGCCACTGCTGCTTCAAACAGGAAGTCTGTATGATGTGCTTCCGCCGTTTCGAAAAGCTCTTTTCCGTGTACTGCAATCAGATCTTTGTTCGCAGATACGACATGTTTTCCTGCCTGAAGGGATTCCTGAATATACGTCATCGCAGGTTCGATTCCGCCCATCACTTCAATGACGATGGAAATCTCCTCATCGTCACGAATATCTTCCCAGCAATTCGTCAACACCGAGGGATCCTCAACCTTCTTCGCCGCCTTTTCCAGATTCCGGACCAGAATCCGCTTCAATACCACCTGCGCTCCAAGCTTCTGTGTCATCTCTGCTTCCTGGTTCTTCAATACGCGGTAAACTCCCGTTCCCACCGTGCCAAGTCCGAGCAGCGCCGCATACACCACTCTGTTTTCATCCTGACTGCATCTGCTGCATTCTTCTTTATGTTCCATCAGATTCATAATCTTCTTTGCTCCTTATCCTGCTGTATAGAAAGCGGTCATCCAGCCACCGCAATTTACACAATGATCTCACTGATTTGCATGATACCAAACCATAGTAAGTATACAGGATGACCGGACAATCATCAAGCAAAAATCTGCAAGTACTGAAAAAAGGACGGTATTCCTTCGATCTTTCTATTTTATAAATCTATCAATTGCTTTATTCAATTCTTCGATTGCCTTCATATCTCCCGACTCAATCGCATCCACGAGACAATGTTCGATATGATCCTGCAAAATCACCTTTCCCGTATTATTGATCGCAGCCTTTACCGCCGAAAGCTGCACCAGAACCTCGCTGCAGTCTCTTCCCTCTTCTACCATACGCTTGATCGACTCCATATGCCCGATCACACGTGACAGCCTGTTCAATACAGCTTTCGTATGCTCATGCGTATGTGTATGCGCATGGGGATGGGTGTGCTCTACTACCGTCCCATCTTCCAGTACATGCCTGTGGGGATGCTCATGTTCCGTCCGTTTTCCTTTGCTGCCGTTCTCCAATGCACTGCTCCTCCTGTCATTTATTTCCTCATGACTGAATCGTCACTATTTGCACAGACAGGCAAAAATGCTCCCGCATTTCTGCCTGTCCTTAGATCTTACCTGCTATTTACTCTTCTGTTTTCTTTTTTCTGCCGCGTTTCTTCGCCGGAACTTTCTCCGACACAGGCTGCCCTGCATCCTGAGTTTCCAAAACCGCTGCTTCCACAGCCTCTGCCATTTCCTTATTCAGTTCCGGTGCTTCAGTCTCTACTGCCCTCTTTCTGGAAGCCGTCCTCTTTTTCGTCTTCCTTTCCTCTTTCTTTGCCACCGAAACCTCTGCTTTTCCATCGTCCGCTGCTGGCTTTACAGTTTTCGGAGATTTCTCAGGCTTCACGCTGTCTTTCTTTTCTTCTGCCTTCGTACATGCGAATATGGCAATTCCCATCGGCGGCACCAGAATACTGATGGAATTCTCACGATCATCACACTCGACCTTCTTGGAGTTCTTTACACGCGGATTTACATTGCCGCTTCCACCAAACTCTTCCCGGTCGCTGTTAAAAATCTCTTTATACTTACCTTGATACGGTACGCCAATCTTGTGATTCTCGTAAACCAACGGCGAGAAATTGCAGACAACCAGCAGGTCATCCTCTGCTTTTTCTCCGCGGCGGAGGAATACAAGCATATTCTCATCTGCCGAAATACTGTTGATCCACTCAAATCCTGCCGGATCATAATCCTTGCTGTAGAGCGCCGGGCACTTCTTATAAAGCGCCGTCAGAGCCTTCACGTAATCCTGCATCTGCTTATGTTCCTCATACTGGAGCATATCCCACTCAAGCTGCTTATCCTCGTTCCATTCGGAAAACTGTGCAAAATCCTGTCCCATAAAGAGCAGCTTCTTACCAGGATGTGTCATCAGATAGCCATATGCTGCACGAAGGTTCGCAAATTTAAGTTTGCGTTTTCCCGGCATCTTGCCGATCATGGACCCCTTGCCATGCACCACCTCATCGTGGGACAGCGTCAGGATAAAATTCTCACTGTATGCATATATCATACTGAAAGTCAGCTCTCCATGATGATGAGAACGGAAAATCGGATCGAGCTGCATATAGCTCAGGTAATCGTTCATCCATCCCATGTTCCATTTGAAGTCAAAACCAAGGCCATTTTCCTCCACCGGAGCTGTAATCTTCGGCCAGGCAGTTGACTCTTCAGCAATCAGGATCGCACCGTCCTCATCTTTCTTATAGATAGAGTTCAGATGCTTCAGCAATTCGACCGCTTCCAGATTCTCATTGCCGCCATAAATATTTGCGACCCACTCACCATCATTTTTTCCATAATCCAGATAGAGCATCGATGCAACCGCATCCATCCGGATACCATCCGCATGGTATACATTCTTCCAGAAAAGTGCATTTGCAATCAGGAAATTCTTGACCTCCGGACGCCCGTAATTATAAATCAACGTTCCCCAGTGAGGATGCGACCCCTGTCTCGGATCCAGATGCTCATACAGACACGTCCCGTCAAACGCAGACAAACCGTGTGTATCCCGCGGGAAGTGCGCCGGTACCCAGTCAAGGATCACACCGATCCCCTGTCCATGCATATAGTCCATGAAATACATGAAATCCTGCGGTGTTCCATAACGCGCGGTCGGGGCATAATAGCCTGTCACCTGATAGCCCCAGGAACCGTCAAACGGATGTTCCATCACAGGCATCAGCTCAATATGGGTATATCCCATGCTCTTCACATACTCAGCGATCATCGGTGCCAGCTCACGGTAATTATAAAAGTCGCGGCCATCCTCCGGCCGTCTCCACGAACCAAGATGCATCTCATATACAAACATCGGCGCTTCCTTCTGATTCGCCTTCTTTCTCTGCTCCATCCACTTCTGGTCTGTCCAGACAAATGATTCCAGATCTGCAACAACTGAGGCAGTATTCGGCCGTTTCTCGGCTGCATTCGCATACGGGTCAGCCTTCAGATAAGTCAGTCCGCCTTTCGCCTTGATCTCATACTTATAGATAGCACCTTCCTCTATCCCCGGTATAAACAGATCAAAAATACCGGAATCCCAGAGCCTGCGCATCGGCATCCTGCGCCCGTCCCAGGCATTAAAATCACCTACCACGCTGACACGCATTGCATTCGGTGCCCATACTGCAAAATGTACTCCCTTCACTCCATCCATAGTCATCGGATGGGCTCCAAGCTTTTGGTAAATATCATAGCAGATGCCCGCATTAAACTTCTTGGTATCCTTTTCCGTGATCGGCGTTCCGAAGCGGTACGGATCACCTGCTTCACGTACAGTTCCGTTCTCCTCCGTAATCTCATAGAAATAATCCGGAATCTTCTTCCCCGGGATCAGCGCTGCAAAATATCCGGCCTCATCCTCAAGCTCCATCGGATATTTTTTCTTTACACCCTGCACCCTGACAGAAACTTCCTTCGCTCCGGGAGCAAATACCTGTATTAATATGCCGTCATCCGTCTGATGCGGCCCAAGCAGCTTTTCCGGATGATCTTCTTCAGAATAAACTATCGCTTCTATACCTGCCCAGTCCATAAGATTGTATAACTTTTCGTCCATATGGTATCCCTCCCAGTTTTCAGGTCACGGCAGCGGATGCATCCGCCGGCACGTGTATCGTAATTATTTTCTACCAGTTTACCATTTTTATCGAAGAAAAACAACAAAAACTGTAGTTTTTGCACAGATTTAGTTACAGTTCAGCCATCAATGTCAGTTAGTTAAAGTTAGGCCAAAGGAGAAGAAGTCCTGTGAATGGAAATCTGACAGTCAAAATATAGATATATCAGGTGGTTGGTATGGGATTGG
>JAUNGL010000166.1 GCA_030524665.1 Lachnospiraceae bacterium
TTTATGGAAATGTGAAGAAAGGAGCGGATGGTGAATGAAAAAGATGCTGTTAGGTATGGCAGGGCTTTTGATGGCGTTCAGTGTGGTAAATGTAAAGGCTGAGAAATTAGCAGAGATATCCATAATCGGCGGTGCGGACGGACCGACGGCTGTGTTTTTTGCCGGAAAGCTCGGGAATGATGAAGCAGAAAATCATATAGAAGAAGATGGTACAGAGGAGGAAGCAGAGATTCTGTATGAAATGAAGACAAAGTATGTAGGGAATGCCTCTGCGGTTGGGGCGCTCATCACGGAGCTGGCTGATCAGGGTTATATTCCTGCCGAAAAGTTTACTTTTGAGATACGGTCGGAAAAAGAGCCGTATGGACTGACTGTAAAACTGGCGGAAGAACTGACGGAGGATGATTCGTCAGAATGGAAGCTGGTGGACTGCGGGCATTTGCTGCTTGCACTGATAGAAAATCTCTCCGAAGTGGAGTTTTCCTGGCCGTTGGAGGGAGAAGACGCTCCGTTCCATATGTATATCAATCAGGTGACGGCAAAGCAGTCGCTGGATGGAAATGATGTGAAGGAGTTTGGGAAAACTCCGGAGAAGATTGCTGATCTGATGGAATGTCCTGTAGAGCCGAACTTTATACAGGAAAAGAATGCGGCCGTTTTTGAGGATAGTGGAGACGAAGTAAATATAAGTGTCTGGGATTCCGGAAGGCTGTTCAGAAAGAGCTATCGATTAGAGGACGGGACAGAACTGCTGTGGAAAAATGAAGTGGGAGGTTTGGAGGATTTTGGAGAAAGCTTTGCCAGACTGAGTGCAGAGACTCAGGAAAGGATCCTCAAATTCTATGAAGAGCGCAAAGAACTGTACGATATGGATGAGTTTCTGAAAAAAGCATGGGAAGATTACATTCAGTGCAGGAATGAGGGGACAGATTTTCAAACGCATTTGATCCAGAAGGAGGTATATCCAGGTGCGGAGACAGAAAAAATCATTGCATATCTTACATCATTGCTGTATCCGGCGGACAGCCATTATGATGGAACTGCAGAGGAGAGTTACAGTAATATGATTTTTGATAAAGATACCGGGGATATCATGGATGTATGGACACTGTTTCAGGTACCCGAAGAGGATGCGCGGGAACAGCTCATGGAACGCTGCCGAAACATGGATGAAACGCTTTCATGTGAGGGATTAAACGTGCATTAACCCCTGAAAATATCATCTGGAATCAAGGGGAACTGGAAATTCATTTTACCAAAGGTTCATTTGACGGTCAGGAGGATCTGTATGTCTGTGCTTTTTCATACGAAGAGATGAAAGATATACTTCAGCCGTGGGCAGTTCCTGATTCGGAAAATCAGATATAGATGAAGATGAGTCTTTGCTGCAGCGGTTCTGGTCCCTGAAAATCCGATATCCATAAGGGAAAGTTTCAAGTGGAGGAAGGAATACAGAGATGATGATTCAGATGTCCGGATATCTATGAACAAAGGAACGAAACGGGAGGGAAAACGGGTGAAACAGAGGATTTTAATCGTGGACGATGAGCCGGATATTGTGGAGATGCTCGCCTGCTTTCTGGGCAGAAACGGTTATGAGGTGTGGACAGCGACAAATGGTGCCAGTGCGCTGAAGCTGTCAGAACGTCAGCCGGATCTCATACTGCTCGATATCAATATGCCGGATATGGACGGGCTTGAGGTGTGCAGCCGGATACGGAATCATGTGGCGTGTCCGATCCTGTTTCTGACTGCGCGGATTGAAGAAAATGACAAGCTTCAGGGATTTGCAGCGGGCGGGGATGATTATATTGTAAAGCCTTTTTCTCTGGCAGAGCTGCTGGCAAGGGTATCTGCACATCTGCGCCGTGAAATGCGCCGCCAGACCAGCACGAGAATCCGGTTTTCCGGCGAGCTGTCAATCGATTATCTGGAGCGGGCCGTCTACTTCGGGGAAGAAACGATCGCACTTGCGAAAAAGGAGTTTGAGATCGTGGAGCTTCTGTCGCAGAATGCGGGGCAGGTGTTTGACAAAGAACGGATCTACGAGCGGGTCTGGGGGTATGACAGCGAAGGAGAGAGCAGCGTGGTGGCAGAGCATATCCGAAGAATACGGACGAAGCTTGCCGGATTCACAGAACGACCCTATATCGAAACTGTCTGGGGGTGCGGATATAAATGGATCAAATAAAACGAAGAATTGATACGAATAGGAACGGCGGCAGGAAAGGTGTGGATATAAATGAATCAAATAAAGCAGCTGAGAAAGAAGCAGTCTCTGAAGAAGAGCATCTGCTGTTATATTGCAGGCTTTGCTCTGCTTGCGCTTTTCCTGAGCGGGCTGACCGCTTTTGTCTGTGACCGAGCCACCCAGAATATCTATGATTCATACCCTGAGACAGCGGAGAAATATTATCTGACGAATAAGAACGGGGAGCGGCTGGGAGAAGGAACTTATATCGGGAAAGCGGAGCGTACGTTGTCTGACAGGGATCAGAAGCTGACCATTGCTTTGGAATTGATTCCTTTGGCTGCGACACCTGTTTACTCTGTACTCTGTATTCTCGCAGCAGCGGCCCTGTTCTACCGGAACAGGCTGAAGGAACCGCTGATGGAATTGCGGAGGGCCTCGGAACGGATTGCAGAGAACAATCTGGATTTTACCATAACGTATCAGAGCGAGGATGAGCTGGGGCAGCTCTGCACTTCTTTCGAACGGATGCGCAGTGCGCTTGAACAGAATTATACAGAGATGTGGCGCCAGATTGAGGAGAGGAAACGCCTCAATGCTGCGTTTGCACATGATCTGCGTACACCGCTGACTGTACTGAAGGGATATCATGAGATGCTGCAGTCCAGTACCGATGAGGACACGAGGAAAACAGCCAGAACGATGTCCAGACATATGAACCGTCTCGAACATTATGTGGACAGTATGAGCCATCTGCAGCGGCTGGAGGAACAGCGGCCGGAGTATCAGACGCTGGATGCCGGGGAATTTGCAGAGACATTGAAAGAAAATGCAAAGTCAGTCTGCGAACATGCGGGAAAGGAGTTGTTATTTGAATACCGGGCAGACTGCGGGCATGTCAGGCTTGATCCGGGATTTATCATGCAGGTTTGCGATAATCTGTTGGCGAATGGTGTCCGCTATGCCAGAACGCAGATCATGGTAAAGGTCTGTGCTGCAGATATATTCCGGCTTACGGTTGCGGATGACGGGCCGGGTTTTTCGGAAAAGAGCCTGAAGAATGCCATATCTCCGTATTATACAGAAGAGAAAGGGCAGGCGGAACGGTTTGGACTCGGATTGTATATCTGTAAAATTCTTTGTGAGCATCATGGAGGGTTTCTGGAGATTCGCAATACGGAAGGTGGGGGTCAGGTTCTGGCAGTATTTTCAGTTGATTTATCTGAGGAAACGGGAAGATGATGTAAGATATGAGAGAAAATGGTTACTGTCCGCAGACCGCAGGGCCGTGAATTGTAGCTGAAAATGGACTCCTGTGAGATGCGGGGCGAATTTGAGAACTTCCGTAGATAAAAAATAGAGATTTTCGAGGTACACTCTCCGAAACAGAAAAAAGGGAGAGTGTTTTTTATGGAGCTGCAAATTTGTAATCTGACGAAACAATATGGAAAAAAGACAGCGGTAGATCAGATGAATCTGACATTGACGAGCGGTATCTACGGTCTGCTCGGGGAGAATGGCGCAGGGAAAACTACGCTGATGCGTCTGCTGTGCGGCATTCAGAAGCCTTCTTCCGGGAGAATTCTCCTGAACGGAAAAGACGCTTGCAGCATGGGCGAAGGATACCGCAGGCTGCTCGGGTATCTTCCGCAGCAGTTCGGATGCTATGGAGACTTTTCGGCGCTGGATTTTCTGCTTTATCTTGCTGCGCTGAAGGGAGTGGCAAAGAAGCACGCAGAAAAGCAGGCGGAAGAGCTTCTTGAGCTGGTCGGACTGGCTGACAAAAGGAAGAGTAAAATCCGTACATTTTCCGGAGGCATGAAGCAGAGACTTGGAATCGCTCAGGCGCTTCTGGGAAATCCGCGCATTCTGATTCTGGATGAGCCGACAGCAGGACTGGATCCAAGAGAACGGATCCGGTTCCGCAGCCTGATTGGAGCATGTTCCAGAGACAGAATTATCCTGTTATCCACACATATCATATCTGACGTGGAATGTCTGGCGGAAAAGCTGATACTGATGAAAGCAGGAAAGGTACTGCAGTTTGGGAAAATGGAAGAGATCACTGCAGGGATGGACGGAATGATATGGGAATGTATCGTACCGTCGGAAAGGGCAGAGGAATATGCGTCTGGTTACCGTTTCGGAAGTGTCCGGAATGCGGGGAATGACCGTACAGTGGTTCGGGTCTTCTCTAAACGGATGCCATCTGTGGGTGCAGTTCAGGTAAAGCCGGATCTGGAAGACCTGTATCTTTATTACTTTGGAGGAGGAGACAGAACATGAGACGGATGATTACGTTTGAATTCAGGAAGATATTTACAAGGCGAATCCCGGTTTTGGGTATGGGGATTCTGTTATTGTTTAACTTGCTGTTTCTCTCATCCGTCTGGCGCAGCATGTACGCGACGGACGGACGAGAGGCGGAAGCCACCGGAATGCAGGCAATCACGCTTGACAAGAGAATTGCGGAGAAATACGAAGGAGTATTGACGGATAAGAAAGTAAAACAGATGCTGGAGGATTTCCGGCCAACGACAGACCTGCACGGAATGAATGCAGCCTATCTGTACCAGAATTCCACCCAATCTGCTGCTTATGCACGTTTTTCTGATATAGACGGGAACTGGAATGGCCTGACGGTACGGGATGTGTATGGAGATGAAAAAATACAGATCGGTTATGTCTATGGCTGGCTTTCTGTCAGTCAGGAACTGGTTCGGATTTTTTTCATGCTGATGCTGCTTGAAATTTTGATGGTTGCTCCTGTATTTTCCGGCGAGTACGGTGGTGCAGACAGTCTGATATTGACAACCCGGTATGGAAAAACGAGAGGAACAGCTGCAAAAGTGGCGGCAGCATTCCTGGCAGCCTTTCTTCTTACACTATTTTTTGTCGTATTTGATCTGACAGCAGCATTTGCAGTATTTGGAAGTGAAGGGCTGGACTGCAGCATCCGGTTTGCACCGAGCGAATTTACGGAATACTACATTCCCTTCAATCTTACGTGCGGTCAGCTGCTTGGGTACCAGATTCTCCTGATCTTTACCTGTACCTTTGCCGTGACAGGAATGACGCTGTTCGTTTCAGCAGCCTGCCGGAGCCAGATTGCAGCGCTGGCTGTTTCACTTGCAGTGTTTGCTGCTCCGATGATATGTAATATATCGGAAGGAGATCCGCTTTACCGGATGATTGTCCTGACCCCGGTTTATCAGGTACAGTTTATTTCACTCATGTCCGTGGATCAGATGAAAAACGGGCTGCTGTATGCGGTCTGGGCTCTTCCAGAAGCCTTCGTTCTGGCCGCAGTGGGCGGAGGCTGCTCCCGGAAGATATTCGCCGGACATCAGGTATCTTAGATGAAAAGGTTGCTGTTCACGGACACAGTGCCGTAAATAGTAACGAAAAAGTCCATGGAGCAGCATCGCCGGAGAATCTGGCGCAGACCATTCGGAGATTTTGGGTGAAGAAAAATTCTTCAGGGATGTACTACATGAACGTCTAATTTTGAAAAGTATTTTCGGATCTGGAAAACAGAATAAATCAAAGCCCCGGCTTCGGAAATCCAGAAAGCGAACCATACCATAGAGATTCCGCCGACTGTTCCAAGGATAAAGACACATGGAATCAGAAGTATAATCTGTCTTAAAGCTGCGGCAATCATATTGACGGTTCCGTTTCCAAGGCCGGATATAATGTATCCCGTAATCATTGTGACAGCTGCCAGAATAAATGTAATGGAAATGATACGCAGAGCAGAAACACCCATGTCTGTCATTTCTGCACTGGCAGCGAACAATTGCAGGAGATATTCGGGAATGATGAGAAATACGATTGTCCCAACTGCACCAATAAGCGCCCCTGTAGCGATCGCCATCTTGCTGGTCTGTTTTACCCGTTCCATGTCTTTGGCACCATAATTATATCCAACAATAGGGAGAGAACCCTGCCCAAGTCCGTTCATAGGCATAAAAAGGAAGTTCTGCAGCTTGTAGTAGACGCCGAAGAATGCAACCGCTGTGGTAGAAAAC
>JAUNGL010000167.1 GCA_030524665.1 Lachnospiraceae bacterium
GGTAATTAACATATCACTTCATCCCCCTTACTGCAGTTTTTCCGGCTTTGATCTTGCTCACTAACGGAATCTTGGAGGAGCAGATGTACTCACAGCATCTACATTCAACGCAGTCCATGACCTTTTTATCCTTCATGCCCTGCCAGTTCTGCTCATCCGCATATTTTGCGAAATACAGCGGTGAAAGCTCCATCGGGCATACGTCCACACAGCGTCCGCATTTAATACATGGCTGTTCTACCGTATGGTCGGTATCAACGGCAATAATTCCGTTGGAACCTTTCATAATCGGTACATTCACATCTGAAAGGACAAATCCCATCATTGGGCCGCCTGCCTTAATTGTCACATCATCACCTGTAATACCGCCGCAATAGTCAATCAGGTCCTTTGTATTAGTACCGATCTTCACGATATAATTGCCCGGCTTTTTCAGATGTTCACCAGTCACAGTCACAACACGTTCCACTAACGGCATACCCTTCTGGATTGCATCAGAGATCGCTTTCGTGGTACTGATATTGCTCACCACGCAGCCCACATCTGCCGGCAGACCGCCGCTCGGCACCTGTCTTTTCATTACACGCTTAATCAGCATCTTCTCAGCGCCCTGCGGATATTTCGTCTTAGCCACAACAACGTCAATATCGCTGATATCAGCAGTCTTTGCTTTCATAAGTTCAATGGCATCCGGCTTGTTGTCCTCAATCACAATAAGGCCTTTCTCAGCGCCTACTGTTTTGATGATTGCCTTAAGTCCGAAGATTACATCATCTGCGAACTCCAGAAGCACTCTGTGGTCCGCAGTCAGAAGCGGCTCACATTCGCAGCCATTCAGCAAAATCGTATCGATTGGCTTCGGAGGTTTCAATTTTACAGATGTCGGGAAACCGGCACCACCCATACCTACGATGCCAGCCTCGCGGACAATCGTAACGATCTCATCCGGTGTCAGGCTGTCAAGATCCTTATGCGGCTGTACGGACTCGTGCAGAGTGTTCTTTCCATCTGACCGGATGACAACAGACATGCATTCGCCTCGCGTCGCATGTCCATGCGGTTCAATCGCAATGACGGTTCCGCTCACGCTGGAATGGATCGGGCTGCTGATAAAGGCTGCAGCTTCACCAATCTTCTGGCCAACCTTCACGGTATCTCCTACCTGTACCACTGGGTTCGCCGGAGCGCCCGCATGCATAGACAGCGGGATAACCACAACCTCCGGATCCGGAAATCTCTCCAGTGCAAGATGCTCTGTGAACTCCTTGCGTTCTGAAGGATGAACTCCGCCGTAGTAGCCTTCGAGCCTGTTTTCCCGGATTGATTTCACATAATCATTCACAAACTTGAAATTCACCTTTGAGTAATCCCGCACCTGTACCGGCTGGTGTAAAAACTCTTCCAGACGTCCCTGCTTCTCCAGTCTTCTGTAGATCTTTTCCCATGCACAGTCTTTATTGCTGTCCACTTCACATTTGCCGTCCTTCGCGCCTCCGCACTGACCGTTGACCAGACTCTTGGAACAGTCAACGATAGGACAGACACCGCCTGTGATATTCAGGTAGCACTGTGCACATGCATCACAGCTTTTCTTCGTCAGCGCCATACCGTGATGCCCTCTGTAATTAAGTGAATTGCTGGCCGCATATACAGGTTTCCCTGCCAAATCTGCAACTGTCTGAATTCCCAGACCGCAGGAGATTACAAAAACATGTTCCGTACCTTCCGGAATCATATCCTGCAATTTCTTTTCAGTTTGGGTTTTGTTGCACAAAAAATCAACTTTTGCACTGCCTGTGATTGTTTTCCCGCATTCAGTGGCGATTTTCTCAAACTCACTGCAATCTGGTTCGTCAATGGTTTCAAATTCCTTAAAGCACTTGTTGCAGGCAACGATGAACAGATGATCCTTACCGGCCAATAATGACACCAGCTCGTCGTTGCTTTTCAACTTATACTTGGTATAATTCTCCAATTGCTCACCCTCCTTATAAAATTGTTCCGCAAACCTTATTCTTATCTGTTTTTTTGTTATTTTTCTCCTCCTGCATTTTGAAGAAAAATAATAATAAGCAAATAACTCAGTTCTGCAATTTATACGTGTTTAAGTATAACACAGATTGGCAATCTTATCTAGCCTAAACGTATTTTTTTACGCAAAAATATACATAATGTGCAAATATATTTTCCTGAAATTTTCCAGACCGCTGAGGTCCGGTTTCACAGCAACCGGAGACCTATAATACATTTATTCGCCAGCAGCGTTCTGGAAGATTATAGGACTTTACAAATCTCTTCAGGCATATCATACATTTGTTCATAGACAGCAGGACCGTGAATAATAATCACTCGTTGATTTCCTGCGGATCACCACAGAAACCTTCCTGTCCCTCTCAGCTTATAGATTGCTTCAAGGAAGAAATAATCCGCATAACTCATAGTAAAATGATGTTCCGCACTGTGGTACGCCGCTGTGCAGTTCTGTACAATAGCATCGCAGTCCCTGCTCCAGTCCGCACGGCTTTCGTCGATGGCTTTTAAAATTTTCACCGCTGCCCTCACATACATACCCTTCTCCTGCTCTGGTACATATCCTGCAATTTCCAGAAGTCCACAGGCAATGACGCATGCTCCGCAGGAGTCCTCATATGCAGGCTCCTTTGGCTGCCTGAAATCTACCGGAATAATGCCATTCTCCGGCAGGTTTGCCATACAGTAATGTGCCACCCGCTTTGCAGTATCCAGATATTCCTGTTTTCCGGTATGAATATAGCTGATCATAAATCCATAGATTGCCCAGCCCTGGCCTCTTGTCCATGATGAACCTTCTCCATATCCCTGCCCTCCAAGGCTTCGTACTATTTCTCCCGTTTCCGGGTCAAACTCCACAATGTGGTTCACGGACCCATCCGGCCTTATAAAATATTTCCCCGCTGTGTCTGCATGAGCCATGGCAATGTGGCGGAATCTGGGGTCATTCGTCTCCTCAGACGCCCAGTACAGCAGAGAAAGATTCATCATACAATCAATAATCGCCCAACCCGTCGTATCATCCCCCGGCATCTCGTTCCACGCACGTATAAAATTCCCAGCCGGATTAAACCTACCCGCCAGAAGATTGGCGGCATGCATTCCCGTCTTTTTCGAACGCGCATTTCCCGTAAGCCGGTAATCCGCAACAGCAGAAAGCTGAAACATAAATCCCACGTCATGATGCAGGCCATAAAAATCATTAAAACATTTCTCCATTCGGTACTCGGAAATACGCGCAATGTCTGCATATCTTTTTTCGCCTGTATCCTGATAAAGAAGCCACATAATGCCTCCCCAGAATCCATTCGTCCACCAGTTAAGTCCATCGCCCAGAGACCATTCCCTTTCTGTATCGGAACGGTCATCATAATCCCCGTCAGCATTCGTAGTGTAGGGAATCCTGTCTCTGTTTTTTTCACTTACCCATTCCATCTTCTCACGGATTTTTACGGCTATCCCTTCGGCCCATCCCACGTATTCATTGAAGCAATGCTCTTTCATCTTATTCATTTCCTTTCCTGTTTTTACAGTTGCCCATACTGTATCCGGCAACATTTTTTACTTATCTGGTTTTTTCTTTTCTGATAAAAAGTATATATCATTAACAGCTTCCCTTGCAATAGCCTATAATATATCATATCGAAAGAAAATCGCGCTCGCGGGACAGCTACCTCAAAACTCGGGATTCAGGTGCGAAACCGCACCTGAACACCTCGCGGGACAGCTACCCCATGAACAGTAACCACTGTAACAATGAATGATTAAAATAGCAGTAGATTATATTTTCTTTTTACAGGATGTTTGCTATAATGAGCGAATGATGTGGATCAATCCTGCAGCCATTTACATATTGGCCACATTGTGTAATAAAATTCAGGGAGGAACAATATGTCTGCAATCAGAGACAAAATATTCTGTCCTATGTCACCGGAACAGGAAGAAGGTTATACACTGGTATGCGCAGAACGCATTTTGCAGTATAATGGTTTCTTTCTTCTGGTTATCATTGGGATACAGCTTTACAATCTGATCTATACATTCGCATATACAGGCGGGAAACTGAATACGGTGCCAAGCCGTGTGTATGCGATATTTTATACTGTGATGCTTCTCATATCAGCAACAGGACTCATTCTGAAAAAATATCTGGAAAAAAATCTGCCGGAACGGGCTGCATGTACAGTCCGTCTGCAGGTTTTTTACGGCTTTCTTCTGATGGTATGGGGAGCTTGTGTTACAGTTTATGATCAGAGAGTATCTGACAGTATCAGTGTGTACCTGATTATTTCTCTTACCGTGGCAATGCTGGTTTATTTTACACCGATCCAGGCAGTAGTGGTGTATGGCTTTTTTCTGATCGTTCTGTATCTAATGCTGCCTGTCTTTCGGAAACTGCCGGCAAAGAATTACGGAAATAACGTCAATATGACAGTCATGACACTGATGTCTGTTTTTATCTGTGCCTACCGCTATGCCTCAGACAGAAAGCATTATCTCGATCAGCAGATTATCGTGGAACAGAATCGCCGTCTGTCCGACATAGCTGCCCATGATTCGCTGACGAGACTTAAAAACCGCAGATTTTTTGACGAAAAGATAAATGGACTGTATCAGCAATGTGCCGAAACCGGAGCTGCCATGACAGTCATGATATTACTTTAAGATTTATAATGACACCTATGGGCATCAGCAGGGCGATGAATGTCTGCGACGTATGGCGTGGAGGCTTGAACAGGAGCTGGATGAAGAAAATGAGTATCTGATTCGCTATGGCGGAGAAGAATTCCTCTATATTGGTATCGGAGTGGACAGGCAGGAAGCCGCAATGAAGGGAAATCAGTTTAACAAAGTCATAAGAGAGCTTATCATCGGACCTTCTGAACAGGATCCGCGCAGCATCACCATCAGTATCGGTATATGCAGCAGATTTCCTGCGGAGGGACAGCCATACACCGATTATATTGCGGAGGCTGATCAAGCTCTGTATGCGGCTAAAAATGGTGGAAGAGACAGGTGGGTTGCGGTTTAGTAAAAATAGCTGAACTGATTCTAACTCTTGAATGATGAATCGGTCCAGCCATTTTCCTTGATCTCCTCTTAGCTTACAGTATTTCACTACACTACAACAGAAAGGTTTCTCTTATACTCCTCCATGATCTTCAGAAAGCTTTCTTTCTCCTTTGTATTCAACTGCATCAACGGTGCTCTCATAGCGTCTGTGGAGATCACTCCCTCATGACAGGTAAATGCAGCGCATTTTGCCATTTCGCCCGGCCATGAATGTTCCATCCACATCCAATTCTTCTGATAAATAGATTCGATATCTCTCTACTCGGTATTATTCCATTAGTATTATTATCGAAAGTTATTAATGATGTGCCTGCTCCAGCTCCATGATTCTATCTGCCTTTGGAGCAGAACTGCCTCCTGCAAATTCACAGTCAAGCCAGATATCTACAAGATATTTTGCCAACTCAACACCTACAACTCTTTCTCCCATACACATAATCTGTGCATTATTACTCTTTCTTGAACGTTCGGCAGAGAAAGGATCATGGCATACCGCAGCTCTTACTCCCGGAACTTTATTTGCGCAGATTGCCATTCCAATCCCGGTTCCGCAAAGAAGAATTCCCCGCTCATAGTTTCCGGCGGCTATCTGATCAGCTACTTTATAGGCAACATCCGGATAAAGAACCACTTCCCCTTTTTCAGCACCAAAATCGTCTACTTCATATCCTTTTTCTTTCAAATGATCAATGATCACTACTTTCAGACCATATGCGGCCTCGTCACATCCTATAATAATTTTCATAATTTTTCGATACCTTTCCTGTATTTATTATTCTCCCTGAATATCTCCTGATGGTTCATTTCGGTAAATCATAGCCATAGCAATTCCATTACACAGGAAGAAGATCAACGAAGTAACAAACGCAATCGTTTTGAACAATTCCAAATCCAGATTACCGGCTGAACATACAAGTCCAAGTCCGACCATAATTGCCAGATCTATAAATGCAGTTCCTCTTAGTATCTTTGCTGCCACAGGCATTGGTTTTTCTGTCTCCTCCGACTGCAGATGATTAACATAATCCTGTAATGCTTTTTGATATTCCAGTTCTTCAGCTTCTTCCTTCGGATATTTTTCTTTTGCACCCATCATTCCTGCAAGGATAATG
>JAUNGL010000012.1 GCA_030524665.1 Lachnospiraceae bacterium
TATTGATTTTTCAAGGAACGATTCCCATTTTTAATGTGGGAAGTTTGAGTTATTATCTTTTGATGTCATGCAGTGAGATGGCGATGTATCATAGGAAAGCTGAAAAATTTTACTCTCACAGGAAAAATTTCAACCTGAAAATAAGTGTATGGACAGAATGACAATGGAAAAAAACGGGGATTTTGGAGTGTAATTATCAATGAAAACAAAAGAAATCCAACTTACCGGATGGAAAAACGAAAAATAATCAACTTTTCCATCCGGTTTTTTGAAAAAACAAAATTGGTATTGCTTTTAGAAATCAGAAAAACAAAATTGGTATTGTTGAGATGGACGAATTGTGCAATTACACGGAAAAATGCATTGACTTCATAAAAATATTTGGGTAATATACAGATATAAGCGCACTGGAAGAAGAAACCAGGCGAAATAAAACAAAACATGAAAGAGAGGATTTTATCATGAAAAAGAGACTCGCAGTATTAGCAGCTATGTCAGCAGCACTTTGTATGTCAGCACTTACCGTAAATGCTGACGAAGAGCTTACGGTAATCGGTTTTGCACAGGTTGGACATGAGTCTGACTGGCGTACCGCTTCCACAAAGTCCTGTCAGGACGTATTCTCAGCAGAGAACGGATACGATCTTCAGTTCGTAGATTGTGACAATGATTCTCAGGCACAGCTCGATGCAGTCCGCGGATTCATTCAGCAGGAAGTTGATTACATCATCATCGACCCGATCGTTTCCACTGGATGGGATACCGTACTTACCGAGTGTGAAGAAGCTGGTATTCCGGTAATCGTTATCGACCGTACGATTGATGATTCTGACAAATATGCTGCATGGGTAGGCTCCAACTTCAAGACAGAAGGTCTTGCAGCAGGTGAGTGGCTGAAGGCTTATGCAGAGGCTAAGGGCATCAGCGAGATCAATGCACTGGTAATCGAGGGAACGAATGGTTCTTCCGCACAGATCGGACGTACCGAAGGCTTCAAGGAAATCGCAGATGCAAATGGCTGGACAATCCTTGATTCTCAGGATGGAAACTTTGACCAGGCTACAGGACAGGAAGTTATGGAGTCCTACTGCAAGAGCTATGAAGGTCAGTTCAACGTAGTTGTATGCCAGAATGATAACGAAGCATTCGGTGCTATGGATGCTATGAAGGCAGCAGGCGTTTCCTACGGTGTAGACGGTGACGTGATCCTCATTTCCTTCGATGCTTGTACCGCAGGTCTTGAGTACGTAATGTCCGGCGATATCAATGCTGACTTCGAGTGCAACCCGCTGGCAGCTCCGTTCGTAGAAGAAGTTATCCAGAAGCTGGAAGCAGGCGAGGAACCGGACAAAGAAGTATACATGGAAGAGCACTGGTATGTAAACGAAGATATCCTTTCTTCTATCACAGTTGATGGTGCAGAGCAGCCGCTTACGGTTGTTACACAGGAGATCGTAGACGCTCAGTACTAATTCATAGGAAAATCGAATATCGGGAAAACAGTTACTGATTTCCTGGGGAGACTGGGTTCATCTGGTCTCCCCTTTTAACTGTATCGGGCTGAACAGCAGTATATGGCTATGGTTACGAACAGGCAGCAAAGCGGATGATAGATATCCGACTGATATGTATGGGCATATGATTTGTCCCTTAACTCGAAGCGGGAGGGAAAAGAAGTATGGATAAAAATGTTGTATTGACGATGCGTGGTATCACGATGACTTTCCCCGGCGTCAAAGCTCTGGACAATGTGGATTTTACTCTGAGGAAGGGTGAAATTCATGCGCTGATGGGAGAAAACGGTGCCGGAAAATCCACGCTGATCAAATGTCTGACCGGCATCAATGCCTTTGAGGCAGGCGAGATCCATGTGGATGGAATCTCTGGTGCGGTTGTGAATCATTCTACACTGGATGCACAGAAAAAGGGTATCTCTACGGTGTATCAGGAAGTAAACCTCTGTCCGAACCTCAGCGTGGCGGAAAATCTTTTTATCGGCCGTGAGCCGAAGACAAAGCTGGGATTTATTGACCGGAAGACGATGGTGAAAAAGTCCCAGAAGATAATGGATGATCTGGATATGAAGATTGATGTCACCCAGAATCTGGAGGAGTACTCACTGGCTTTGCAGCAGATGATTGCGATTGCGCGTGCAGTGGATATGGACTGTAAGGTTCTGATTCTGGATGAGCCGACTTCCTCTCTGGATGACAATGAAGTAGAAAAACTGTTTGGTCTGATGAGGCGCCTGAGAGATCAGGGCGTGGGAATTATCTTTGTGACACACTTTCTGGAACAGGTGTACGCGGTATGTGACCGTATTACGGTTCTGAGAAACGGACAGCTTGTCGGGGAATATCCGATTGCGGATCTGCCGCGTGTGAAGCTGGTAGCTGCTATGATGGGTAAGGATTTTGATGATCTGGCAGCGATCAAATCTGAGGAAACGAAGGACTATTCCCATGCGGAAGTACTGATTGAAGCGAAAGGACTCAGCCATAAAGGTACGATCAAGCCATTTGACCTGACATTACATAAAGGTGAGGTGGTAGGTCTCACCGGACTTCTCGGTTCCGGACGAAGCGAGCTGGCACGCGTTATCTATGGTGCGGATAAGGCTCAGACCGGTACTCTGAAGGTTAATGGCAAAGAAGTAAAGATCAATGCGCCGATCGATGCGATGAATCTTGGAATGGGACTTCTGCCGGATGACAGAAAGGCAGAGGGTATCATCGGGGATCTGTCTGTGCGTGAGAACATTATTCTGGCGATGCAGGCAAAACGCGGTATGTTTAAGCTGCTCCCGATGAGCAGGCAGATTGAGATTGCAGATGAATATATCAAGATCCTGCAGATTAAGACGGCAAGCCGTGAGACACTGATCAAACAGTTGTCCGGCGGTAACCAGCAGAAGGTGATTCTGGCGAGATGGCTGGCGACAGACCCGGACTTCCTGATTCTGGATGAGCCGACCCGTGGTATCGATGTCGGTACGAAGACTGAGATTCAGAAGCTGGTATTGGAGCTGGCGGAGCAGGGAAAAGGTGTTATGTTTATCTCCTCCGAGATCGAGGAAATGCTGCGTACCTGTTCGAAGCTCGAGGTTATGCGTGACGGTGCCAAAGTCGGTGAGATTACGGACGATCTGACGCAGGAACACGTCATGAAAGCAATTGCGGGAGGTGCTTCGAATGAATAACATAAAGAAAATAACAGGAAAGCGTCTGTTCCTTCCTATCTTTTGTATGGTTCTGGTCATGATGGTAAATATCCTGTTTGATGTGGCGAGCGGGAATTTTGCACTGAGCTTTTTCACGATTTCCATCCGCAACGGTATCCTCTACGGGCGTCTGATCGATGTCCTGAACCGTGGAAGTGAGATCGCGATTCTGGCGATCGGTATGACACTTGTCGTATCTGCTTCTGCAGGAACCGATATTTCAGTCGGCTCCGTGATGTCACTCTCTGCCTCCTTCTGCTGTATGCTTCTGGCAGGATATGGCGTATCTTCAGCATCAGAACTGAATATGCCGCTGTTTGTCGGTGTGCTTGCCGGTATCCTGATGGGCTGTGTCTGCGGATGCTTCAATGGTTTCCTGGTCGCTTACCTGAATGTACAGCCGATGGTAGCGACACTGATCCTGTATTCGGCAGCGCGTGCGATCGGCCTGCTGCTCTGTAACAACCTGATCGTTTATGTACGTGCGGAATCGTTTAAGTTCTTTGGAGGATATCTTGGGTTTATTCCGACTCCGATTGTGATTGCAGCAGTCTGTGTTCTGATTATGTCGATCCTTTTGAAAAAGACTGCACTTGGCCTGTATATCCAGAGTGTCGGTATCAACAAGAAGGCATCCCGTATTGCCGGATTAAATTCAGAGAGAATTATCTTCCTGTGCTATGTGGTCTGCGGTCTCTGTGCAGGTATCGCAGGTATCGTGGCTGCTTCCCGTATCAGTTCTGCCGACTCCAATAATATCGGACTGAACTTTGAGATGGATGCGATTCTGGCCGTTGCACTTGGAGGCAACAGTCTTGGCGGCGGTAAATTCAGCCTTGCAGGTTCCATCATCGGTGCATATACGATTCAGGCGATCACGACGACGCTGTATGCGATCGGTGTATCTTCTGACCAGGCTCCGGTATTCAAGGCAATCATCGTTATTATCATCGTAGCTATCCAGGCGCCGCCTTTCAAGGCATACTTCAAGCAGAGGTCTGCTAAGAAGGCTCTTACAAAGGGGGTACAGTAAGATGAAAAAGAAAATCAACAGCAATACACTGCTCCTTTTGATTACCATTGCGCTGTTCTTTGTGATGTATGCAGCGGGATGTGTGATTTACAGCAACAAAGGCTTTACACATTTGCAGACGTTCCTGAATATCCTGATTAACAATGCGGGACTTCTCTGCGTGACCTGCGGGATGACCTGCGTCATGCTGACCGGCGGTATCGATATCTCTGTAGGTTCCCTGATCGCTATGGACTGTATGTTTCTGGCAGTCGGCATGGAGAACTGGGGAATGAATCCGATCGTGCTCTGTGTGCTCGTTCTGGTTATCGGGCTTGTGTTCGGTGCGGTTCAGGGCTTCTTCATCGGATATCTTGAGATCCAGCCGTTTATTGTGTCCATGGCAGGTATGTTCTTTGCGCGTGGTATGACAGCCGTGATCTATTCCAAACAGATTTCCGTTCACAGCAGCGAGCTGTTTGTAAAGCTGGCAAATATTAAGATCAATATTCCGTTCGGGGCATATGAGAATAAGAAGGGAATCCTTCAGATCCCGTATATCCGTATCCCGGTTATCATTGCACTGATCGTACTCGTCGTAGTATTCCTGATGCTCCGTTATACCAAGTTTGGCCGCAGCCTGTATGCCGTAGGCGGAAACGAGCAGTCAGCCATTATGATGGGTCTGGATGTGAAGAAGACAAAGCTCAAAGCGTATATGCTTTCCTCCTTCCTGTGTTCTATCGGCGGCATCTGTTACTGTATGAACACCATGTCAGGAAGTGTACAGCAGGCGCTGGGACTGGAGATGGATGCGATTTCCTCTGCAGTTATCGGCGGCACGCTGCTGACCGGAGGTGTCGGAAATGTGATCGGTTCATTCTTCGGTGTGCTGATCAACGGTACGATTTCTACCCTCGTAAAGACGAACGGTAAGCTGCTCAGCTCCTGGTCGAACATTGCAGTGGCAGCATTGCTGTGCTTCTTCATTGTACTGCAGAGCGTATTTGCGAAGCTGAAGGAGAGCAGGAAATAAGGCGGAAATTCTGTTGATGCCCGTGGAACGCAGGGTGTGAAACGCAGTCAAATACTCCGCAGCAAGCTACAGAGCATCAAATTTGTAGCGCAGCAGAGCTGCTGGGTATTTGACCCTCGCGGCATCTACGCTCCGCTTCGGTCGGTGCTTAACGTGGGCCATCGGCACACAGCACCGCCAAATATCCGTGCAGGCACGGCTACCTGGCTCATTGCTTCGCGGGAATAAATTTCTGTATCATAACACAAAAAGGCGGAACCGTGTGGCTCCGTCTTTTCTTTTGATATGGCTGAACTGTGATTCACATCTTTTTTTCATAATACCGGTAGCTGCCGATATAGAAAAGTAACAGTGTAGTCACCAGCAGCCACAGTACCTTGAACAGGACCGGCTCGTAAAGTCCGCCGATCAGTCCGATGAAATAAGCGGCGATGAGCATGGCAGTGGAAGCTGTGCGGAATGCTTTGCTGCTGATCTCAATCAGGCGTTCGTCGCTGTTCTTGAGACGCTCAGTTTTCAACTTGTGCTCATCCTTCAGAGTACGCAGGTTCCGGAACAGCAGAAGCAGTCCTCCAACGGTCAGCCCGGTTCCGACTCCCGAATAAAAGCTCAGTGTATGATCGTCTGCCAGCAGATGGTTCTGATACGCAAAAAGTGCAATTCCAAGTGTCATCAGTCCGATCAGGATCAGTCCTGTGATCAGCCGGTTTCTCTTTTTCAGTATCTGACGGTATTCTTCATTGGTGCGTGCTGTAGTGGTACAGAATATGCCTTTCATATGTTCTCGTCCTCCTCATTGAATATGAATAAATCCTCAATCGTTACGTGAAAAAACTGTGCAATCTTGTGCGCAAGTACCAGGGAAGCTTTGTAGCGGCCGTTCTCCAGAGAGATGATGGTCTGTCTGGTGACATTGACGGCATCGGCCAGCTCACTCTGTGTGACCTTGTTTGCCTTCCGGTATTCCTGAATCCTGGTCTGCAATGGATCATCTCCTTTTATAAAGAAGTAAAGTGAACTTTACGTAAAAAGTATAGTTCACTTTACTTAAAATGTCAAGTATATTTTACAGTAACCAATTCAGATATGTCCGTGTTCACGCTATGTCGCCGCGGCACGGACCATGCATAAATAACGATTTCACTTACGCATGGTCTGTACCACGGTGACATGATTTGAAATATGAATATAGCGAAAACCTGATCATACAGTATGAAATACAGACAGAGGTTAAATCACTTATAGGTCTATCCAATATGGATCTACCCATATTTTTTTGGTATCATTCCAACGGCGGTACTGCAAACGATTGTTATATGTACGATATTTGATTACAATAATATCTTCTGAACATGGCGTTGCGGTCTGATAGTGGACAGACATATTGGTTTCAGCCAAAGTGCAGGACATCACTGAGGCTGGTGCTTGTATTAGATGCATAGCGCATATCATGCTGATCATGGAAGCAGCGATTTTACAGTTTCTTCTCTTTTTTAGTTTCATCTTTATATCTCCTTAATTTTAAAACCATATCTGTGTACCATTTCATCTAACATTTCATCGGTAAGGGGGGAGGATCTGACACCGCTTTCCGAGTCAATGAGATAGTATTTTCCTCCTGTTTTCAGGATAAAAGAATTTTCCGGTGTTATTTCCCGGGCGCCATCCTCTTCGATATCAGCCTTATCCGGCTCATAACCGGGTATTGGTAAAAGCAGATAAGTGCCGCAGAACAGGCAGAGAACAAATACGGCGACGGCTCTGAAGTGCTTTGGACTTTCCGGCGTGTGCCGGGCAAGCATATGGAAACGCTCAATCATCGGCTCTTTCTTCTCCTGAAGGGCAAAAGGTACAGAATACCGGGGGATGAAACGATGTTTTTGTCCGGAAACACTGTGTTTCAAAGAATCCAGAAGAGCTGTCATATATTCCGGCTTCTGTGTTTCAGATAGCAATCGGATGACTGACATGTCACATCCCAGTTCTAACAGCTGCTCAATATCTTTTCTGGAGACGGATGCAAATGGAATCCACCAGAAGATACAGAAAAAAATATCAAACAGGGGTTTTAACAGAGTGTCATATCTGCGGAAATGAATATATTCGTGAAGCAGAATATAAAACATTTCTTCATCCGTATAGTCGATATCCGGAAGAAATATCCGTCTGCGGAATGTCCCAATGGCAAAAGGGACACAGGCAAAAGAGCATTTACAGACGGCAGCTCCGGGAATGGAAGAAAGTACCGGAAGCAGCTGGCCGTGTACCCGTTCGATCTGTGCGGAATCCCAGACAGGGCATTCTTTCAGGACGGACAGATCCTGAACATGGTGTCTGGTGAGCTTTATCAATTGTATGGCGGCGGCTGCGCCCCAGAGAATACACAGCAAATCCCCGATTGTAAAGTGGATACCCGGAATAGAGAAACGGTGTATGGACAGCCAGTAGATCAGGTCGGCATAAACACCTGTCAGTCTGATTCCGCGGGTAAAGGAAAAATCAATCGGTATCAGCAGGCGAATAAAACTCAAAATGTACAGAAACAGCAGGACTCTCTGCTCATGCACTCTGGTGAGCTGATACTTTTTCCTGAAAAAATGTATGACTACACTCACAGTGCTGCTGAGGAGAGCGGCAGTTACGAGTGACATAGGTGTTATTTTCATTTTATCTCCCTGCGTTATCTTTCCTGATTTTGCTGTGTTTTTAACTCCTGAATGATTTCTTCCAGTTCGGCAATCGTCTGGTCTATGTCGCCGCCTGCGGACTCTCTGGCCATTGCCAGTGCAATGCGGGGAACAGAATCCCTGCCGAAATTCATGGACATGGCAAGTCTGGCGGCATATTCCTCTTTCGATATAGTCGGTGCAAAAGTGCGGGAATACTTTTTGGAGGATGTCCGGTCAAATCCAGCCACGTGTACGAAGCCCTTTTTTTCGAGAGAGGACATGACCAGATAAATATACCCTTCCTTCCAATCCTTCAGTTGTTCCATCATGTCCGGTATGGAAAGGGGGCGGTCAGCGTCCCAGAGAAGATCCATTGCCTGAGATTCCCGGGCAGTCAATGACAGATTTGATTTGCTCATAGTTAATGCTCCTTTCTTTTTGATTCTCACGCAGCGGACGGACAGGTCGTGCTGGTATGTCTGCTGATGATGTTGTGTCAGCGGCATGTGTTGGCAACAGCGAAGCAGGGCGCGGATACCTCGAAAATCAAATATCCGGCTGTCCTGTAATCCTGACAGCGTGTTGAAAACAGTTTGGTATTTAAATTATATTTTATTGTGAAACAGAAATTTTGTCAACTATACAGATATAAATTATATTGACAATGTGAAAAAAAGATAATATAATAATAAAAAATATTAGCATATAGATAAAAATATTAATAATAAGATATAAAACAGAAGTCAAAAATGCAAATGCATGTTGTCTGATATAAAAAGATGTATGGAGCAGGGAGCTGCATTATGGAAATCCGGGTGGCTTTCTGATACATGCGGAAAGGGGATGGGTCCATTGTGTTGAAAAAAGAATAAATATAAGCGAAAATGATAGTTCGGTGGAAGGAAGATTATTATGAGAAAAAACAGTAAATTACTGGTATCAGTTGTATCAGCGGGAATTTTTTTATTTACTGCTTCAATGGAAACTGACGCTGATACACAGAATCTTCTTCGGAAGGCTACTATATATACCGCTGACGGAGCAGAAAAATTAATTCGTTCTTATGAGTATGATGACAATGGAAATAAAACAGAGCTTCATTTTTGGGCAATGGGGGCAGATGGTTCCGGATGGACACATACAACGTACGAGTATGATTTATCTGGAATCCGGACAGGATGCAGTATCAGCGATGACAATAAGAAGCTTCTTGGCACCTGTATGTATGAATACAGCGAAGACGGAAATATAATAACAGAATATTCATATGACAATAAGGGAAAATTGATTTTTTATACAATCAATGAGTATGACGGGCAGGACAATCTGGTAAAACAGGAAAATTACTGGGATGATGGTACGTTAGCGTCCTCAACAGAATATCAGATTCAGTATGATGAAGATGGACGAAAAGAAAAGGCAGCAAGAACAGATAAGTATGAGAGGGAGGAGGGCCAGGAGACTGAGGAGTCAGATATAGTTATAGAATATCAATGGGATGAGGAAGGAAATTTGTTGTCAGAGCAGGAATATCAGAACGGTGAGTTGGTAAGTTATATAGAATATCAATATGAATAGTCATCAGGGGACCAGACTCAGTTGTTGTTTCAAGTGTTGGACGAAAATGTCGGTATCGGTGTTTTAGCTGTTGGCATGAGTACGTATTTCCTGAGTGGAAAGGAGATGATACCATTGGGTAGAAAATACCGAAGAGGGAAACGAAAAATGGAGTGAATGGTAACAGTTATCGGGAGCATTTGTTTTGGAAATGAATGCGTGTTACCAGAGATTGACCGATAATATTGCTGCGAACAATTAAGGCTATGCAGGAAGGAGCTATGAATTTATGAAGAAAAAAATTATAAACTTAGTTTTCGCATTTTTGTTTTGTATATTTATGCCAATATCTGCTTTTGCAGCATCCGGTAATGGTACGGATATTATTTCGTTTGACGACTTTTATTCGGCCTTAAAAGCTGAGTATGCCAAGTATAATGTTGATTTTGAAATTGAAAATCCAAATTATGATTTTTGCTATACTCAGGAGTTCCTTGATGATCAACTGGAGTTTGCAAGGACATTTTGTGAGAACCTGGAAGTAATAGTGATGGATAATAATCCTTCGGATAATTTGCCGGATAATATAATTGAAAGCAGATTAAACTTGTTTCGGCCATATGCCATGCCGGCTAGATACTCATGGTCTAAAAGTTATACGGTCAGATCCAATACGGCTGCTGTACCTGGTTTTGTTATGGGGACTGTTTATGTAAGTGGAGATGTAAATCTGCAAAATAGTTTGGTTATATCCCATAGTGGTTATCAAAGAACAACTAATAGTTCCAATGTGGAATCAAATAGTCTATCTGTGTCTACAAGTATAACAGGTGGTGGAAAAAATGTATATGTTACATTGGATGGGAGAGTGGATTTTGTATGGACTGAGCCAATTCTCGGCTCAGTACTTAGAGCTAATGTCTATGGACCATTCTGGGGAGAATCTTTTAGAGCAGAAAATTATGCTATATAGGAATGCATGGCAGGAGAAGAGAAGTTGACAGGCGGATGAAAATACAGTGATCACAGACGGGCTGAAAATCCATTATGCGAATAAAACGTGCGGTTTGGCAGTACTGTCAGCCGGGTCATGGAAGTAGCACTTCCAACGGATTAAGGATATGCTTGAAGATTCAGGAGCCGGAAAGTATTCATTTGGCTGCAGCCCGCTGTCTGCCAACTTTGAAAAAGAGTATGGGATTACATTAGAGAACAGTTCAAGGCTGATGTGGATTGCAGAAGCTGTCTGCGTGAGTATTGTTTTTCTGTGTCTCTGTAAATTATGTGGAAGGCATAATGGAAATATAAATATAGTACGCATAATGATCTTAGTGTTTGCCGCTTCCACTGTCATTTTTATGATAATCAGATACATAGGACATGAATTTTGGGGCGGTTTCAACCATGTAGCAGTACCAGTGCTCCTGAATGGTATGCTGCTTGCGGTGTCATTGCCGGGCATCCGGAAGGTTTGCTGCAAAATAGAGGAATAGTCTGCTTGGGAGCCTGACAAACGGAATCATACAGGTGTTGTACAGGGGCAGGAAAAGACGGGAAGAAAGCGATTGCTTTTTACCCGTCTTTTTCTGCCTGTTACACAGCAGGAAATGTCATTTTGAGTATGTAAAAATCAGTTTTATACTTCCTGCTCGTCAGATGTTTCCATCGCAGCGATTCCGTAGGAGATTTGCAGAAGAACGGGATCCATCTGCGTCGGAGCAAGCTGGATCAGTTTGGTATCATTTTCGATCACAGCCATTCCCATACTCCAGCCGGCCTGGTGGATTCGTGAGTCGTAGGAGACGAGCATATCCACCTGTTCCCACGGCCCTTCACCCAGGTGGTAATTGACAAGGAATTTTCCGGGATCGCGCAGTCCCAGCCAGCCGCTGTCCCGCTTGCCGCTCAGGATGATCGTTCCGTCTGGCCCGCCGTTCCTGGTCCAGACACAGTAGGGCATGCTGCCGACAAATTTGCCGTCTGCGGTCTGTGCACGCGTGCCGTACAGAGCCGGATCGCCGAAGTCCATTCCGTCGTCAGACAGCTTGAAATAGACACCCTGATCCGGATCGTTTACGATCTCATAGCACATGAAATACCGGTTGTCCGGAAGCTTTGTCACGATTGCCATGCCGGGCCTGCGGATGCCGTCCGGTATCGCGACGACCAGTTTTTCCTCGCCCCAGGTCAGGCCGCCGTCCGGGGAGGCAATCACTGCGAGACACTGGTTCAGCTTCCGGTCTGTGTGTGGCCGCTCGTCTGTGAAGACGATGGTGAGCTCATTCGCAGCGTTCAGATAGATAAATGGCTCCCAGACAGGGCCGAGACAGTCCCAGTTATACTCAACAGGCACTCCGCCCTGCGCATAGGTAGAGCGGTATTCCCAGGTCCTGCCATGATCGCGGCTCAGATAAAGCTGAAGCTCGGTTCCGATAAAATCAGGCGGATTGTCTTTTTCAAATGCCTGCAGAGGCACTGCATTGCCGGAAAAGAGAATCGTACCTGCCGGAAGGTCGCCGCACGGTACAGGCAATTCAAAAAGCACAGGCTGAAAACGGATTCCCCAGCCGTTTTTGGTGTCAGCCATGTCGCTGAGATGCTCCCAGGTTTTGCCGCCGTCCACACTCCGGTAGATCGGGGATACCGGCGGTTCCTTCAGGGTAGAGTGGTCAAAGGTGGCAAGCAGTGTGCCGTTTTCTTCGCCGGCATGGTGAAGCTCGATGATCCGCGGATAGAGCACGCCGCCGCCCGGATAGACCTCTTCTTTTCGGGGCGCAAAGACAACACCGTTGAATTCTTTTGTGAGTTTTAGTGCCATTTCATAATCCTCCGTTTCTTTTTGATAAGTTTATTGTAACGTTTTCACAGAAATTACGCAATACAAAGAAAAATAAATTAGAGGTAGCCTTTTTGATAGCCGTTTGATACAATAAAAACAAATAAAAATATAAAAAAGAGGAGGTTTTTATGAATAAAAGCAGACTAAGAAGAACAGCGTTTCTCTGTACGGCAGGACTTTTGCTGAGTGTGCAGGCGAATCTGGCGCAGGCGGAAGAGGGATTTTCCTATGAGGATGTTTCCAACCTGCAGTTCTGGTTCAGCAGCGGTGCGGGAGCATGGGGGACGACACTGAATGTTCATGAAGATGGTTCCTTTGAGGGCAGCTACCATGATTCGGATATGGGAGATATCGGGGACGGATATCCGAACGGTACGGTTTATCTGAGCAATTTTTCCGGGCAGTTCGGGGAACCGGAGAAACAAAATGAGTATACCTATTCCGTTGACATTCAGGAAATAGAACTGGAGCAGAATGCCGGCACGTCGGAAATCATTGATGGGGTACGGTATATTTATAGTGAGCCTTATGGACTGAACGATGCAGAATATGTCCTGTTTTATCTGCAGGGGGCGCCGCTGGCGGAGCTGCCGGAGGCTTACAGAAGCTGGGTAGGGTATTATGATCTTTCTGCTGCTGAGGAAACTGTACTGCCGTTCACGGGCCTTTATAATGAGACAGCAGAATCCGGATTTGCCAGTTATGTGTATAAGGAGGAAGAGGTGCAGGTCTTCCCGGATACGCAGCAGTCTGTGATTGATTCAGAACTGGAAGCATTGGAGGCAAAAGCGGCGGAGATCGAGACACAGCTCGACAGCGGAATGCTTTCACAGTCCGAATTGAACCAGTTGTCCGGTGAGCTTTATGTATTATGGGATGATAAGCTGAACTCTATGTGGCAGCGGATCAGGGAAAAACTGCCGAAAGAGGAGATGGACCGTCTGACTGCTGAAGAGCTGGCGTGGATTGAAGAAAAGGAAACTTCGGTTGCAGAAGCCGGGGCTGAGTTTGAAGGAGGAAGCATGCAGCCTTTCATAGAAAACAGTACGGCAGCAAATCTTACGAAGAGCCGTGTCTATGAACTGGCAGATTATTTAAGAGAATAGATGCCCAGTATCCGGGATTCCCGTATAGTTTGCCCGGAAACACTCTGTGTCAGGGACGGGATCCTGCCCCCAAACAGGCAGGATAAATCCCCGCGGGATAGTTGCCCCGGGAATGGTAATAAGAGTCATCCGGAGTATGATTTCTGGTTGACAAAAAAAATAACCGCTGGTATTATGTCGTATTAGATGGACAAGGGGGTTCTTACACAGGTGAAGAATGCCCTTTTTAATTTTTAAACAAAAGCAGTGGCCGTGGTCTTAGAATGCAGTTACTGTGTAACGAATGCGGAGACAATGAGTGCTGCTGTCAGAAAAGCGAGGAGCGGATTTATGAGCAGATACAGCAGAGAGGATATTATCAGAATGATCGAGGAAGAGGACGTGGAGTTTATCCGTCTTCAGTTCACAGATATGTTTGGTTCCCTGAAAAATCTTGCAGTTACTACGAGCCAGCTTGACCGAGTGCTGGATAACCGGATTATGTTTGACGGAGCGTCCATTGAAGGGTTTGCTCCGGTGGAGGAGTCAGATATGCGTCTGATACCGGATCTGGATACGTTCTGTATTTTTCCGTGGCGGCCGCAGCATGGCAAGGTGGCGCGTTTCATCTGTGATGCGAGCTATGCGGACGGGACTCCGTTTCGGGGAGATTCCAGATACGTTCTGAAAAAGGTGATCAAAGAGGCTGCAGATATGGGGTATCAGTTCGATGTAGGGCCGGAATGTGAATTTTTCCTGTTTCACAGTGATGATGAGGGAAATCCGACGACGATCACACATGAGAAGGCAGGATATTTCGATGTGAGTCCGCAGGATCTCGGTGAGAATGCACGCCGGGATATGATTCTGACACTGGAGGATATGGGCTTTATTGTGGAAGCATCCCATCACGAGAACGCTCCGGCGCAGCATGAAATCGATTTCCGGTATGAAGAAGCACTGCAGGCAGCTGATGGGATCATGACATTTAAGCTGGCTGTCAAGACGATTGCGAAGCGCCACGGGTTCCATGCATCGTTTATGCCGAAGCCAAAGCCGGAGTTTAACGGTTCCGGAATGCATCTGAATCTGTCACTGTCGAGAGACGGGGAAAATGTGTTCTATGATGCAGAGAATGCGGATCATCTGAGTCAGGAAGGATATTATTTCATCGGCGGAATCATGAAGCACATCCGCGCGATTACAGCGATTACGAATCCGATTGTCAATTCCTACAAGCGGCTGGTGCCGGGCTTTGAAGCTCCGGTCTACATCGCGTGGTCGGGCAGAAACCGCAGTCCGCTGATCCGTATCCCGGCGGCAACTGGAAACACGCAGCGAATTGAGCTGCGCAGCCCGGATTCTGCTGCGAATCCGTATCTGGCGATTGCCGTGTGTCTGGCGGCGGGACTGGATGGAATAAGGAATCGGATTTTGCCGCCGAACCGGATTGAAGCAAATATTTTTACGATGACGGAGGAGGAACGGAAGGCGGCAGGGATTGAATGTCTTCCGGGCAGTCTTCTGGAAGCAATCCAGGGGCTTGAGCAGGATGAATTTATCAAAAATGTGCTTGGAGAGCATCTGGCGCAACATTACATCCGTTCCAAGAAAAAAGAATGGGCTGAGTACTGTGCTTTTGTGACGAATTGGGAGATTGACCGCTATCTTGCCAAAATCTGATTGTTCTGCAGCAGAGTTTGTGCTGATATATGGGATAATTTTCCATGCTGTGGACATAGAAATAATCTTATACAGGAATGCTGCTGTGCAAAACAGCAGCAGGAGACAGAACAGGAGAAAACGATGGCAAATGTAGTGGTAGTATTCCCTAAGCCGGAAGATGCGAAAAGTATCAGGAATCTTCTGGTGCGGAGCGGATATCCGGTGAGTGCTGTCTGTACAAGCGGGCTGCAGGCTTTGAGCGCTGTGGACCGTTTGAACTCCGGGGTAATTGTTTGTGGGTATAAATATCCTGATATGCTGTATGATGAGTTATATGAAAATCTTCCGAATTCTTTTGACATGCTGCTGGTAGCTTCCCAGCGCGTAATCGGAGCGGGAATCTGTGAAGGCGTTGTCAGTGTACTGATGCCGCTGAAGGCTGCTGATCTGGTAAATTCGCTGGAGATGCTGATCGAACAGCAGGAGCGGCGCAGACGAAGAAAACGTATGATGCCGACACAGCGAAGTGAGAAGGATCAGAAACTGATTACGGACGCAAAGGAGCTGCTGATGAGCCGCAACAATATGACAGAGGAGGAAGCGCACCGTTATCTTCAGAAAACGAGTATGGACAGCGGGACGAATCTGGTCGAGACAGCGCAGATGCTGTTTGCTCTTATGAAGGGATGAGGGAAAATGGCAATTGCCGGAAGAAACGGAATATGATAAAATAAAGCGGATTGTGAAAAATGAAATTTTGCAAATGAAACGAAATCTCTCAGAAGATGTGGAGAAAGTATCTGCAGGCAGAGATTGAAAGGAATGCAGAAAATGAAATTTACGAAAATGCAGGGGATTGGAAATGATTACGTCTATGTGAACTGTTTTCAGGAAACGGTGGAACATCCGAATGAACTTGCGGTGAAGGTCAGCGACCGTCATTTTGGGATTGGCTCAGATGGATTGATTCTGATCAAACCGTCTGAAGTGGCAGATTTTCAAATGGATATGTACAATGCGGATGGTTCTCAGGGCGCGATGTGCGGAAACGGTATTCGATGTGTCGCAAAATATGTGTATGATTATGGTTTGACGGACAAGAAACAGATCAGTGTGGAGACAAAGAGCGGAATCAAATATCTGGACTTGACCGTGAGGGATGGCAAGGTTGCACTTGTAAAGGTGGATATGGGTGCGCCGATTCTGAAGCCGGAGAAGATTCCGGTCATGGTTTTGACGGAAGAGAAGGCAGTCGTCAGCGCCCCTCTTGTTCTCGGCGGGGTATCCTGGCATATGACCTGTGTATCGATGGGAAATCCGCACTGTGTCGTTCCGGTAGAGGATGTAGATGGATTGGAGATCGAACAGATTGGCCCGTTATTTGAACAGCATGAAATGTTTCCGGACCGTGTCAATACGGAATTTATCCGGGTACTGGATCGAAGTACCGTACAGATGCGTGTCTGGGAGCGTGGTTCCGGAGAAACGTGGGCCTGCGGAACGGGAGCGTGTGCGGTGGCTGTCGCCTGTATTCTGAATGGATGGACGGAGCGGGAAGTGACAGTAAAGCTGCGCGGAGGTGATCTGAAGATCTGCTGGGATAAAGAAAAGAATACTGTGTTTATGACGGGACCGGCAGAGGTTGTCTTTGACGGAGAAATGAAATGTGAATGAGTATTGCCAGAGAGAAAGAAATCAGGAGGAATCTGAAATGTTTAAGGTAAATGACAATTATTTGAAGCTTCCGGGCAGTTATCTGTTTTCCACGATCGGAAGAAAAGTACGGGAATATAAAGCAGCCAACCCGGAAAAAGAGGTGATCAGCCTTGGAATCGGCGATGTGACGCAGCCGCTGGCTCCGGCTATTATTGAGGCACTTCACGGAGCGGTAGATGAAATGGCAGATGCAGCTACCTTTAAAGGATATGCGCCGGATCTTGGATATGAGTTTCTGCGCAATGCGATTGCAAAGAATGATTATGCGGATCGCGGATGTGAGATAGCAGCAGACGAGATTTTTGTATCGGATGGCGCAAAGTGCGACTCCGGCAATATTCAGGAGATTTTCAGCATAGAGAATAAGATCGCAGTCTGCGATCCGGTATATCCGGTTTATGTGGATACGAATGCCATGGCAGGACGGACAGGTACTTATCATACGGCAACCGGGATGTGGAGTGACGTCATCTACATGCCGTGTACGGCAGAGAATCATTTCACACCGGAGCTTCCGAAGGAGACACCGGATATTATTTATCTGTGTTTCCCGAACAATCCCACGGGAGCTACGATTACGAAGGACCAGCTTCAGGTATGGGTGGATTATGCAAATAAGGTTGGGGCTGTGATTATTTATGATGCTGCGTATGAGGCATATATTTCGGAGGAGAATGTACCGCATTCTATTTACGAGTGCGTCGGGGCGAGAACGTGTGCGATTGAACTGAAATCCTTCTCGAAGAATGCCGGATTTACCGGAACGCGTCTTGGATATACGGTAGTTCCGAAGGATCTGAAGAGCGGAGATGTGATGCTCCATTCGCTCTGGGCAAGACGACATGGCACGAAATACAATGGTGCGCCGTATATCATCCAGAAGGCGGGAGAAGCAGTCTACTCTGAGGCCGGCAAGGAACAGCTGAAGGCTCAGGTAGGTTATTATATGAATAATGCCAAAACGATCAAAGAAGGCCTGCAGTCTATGGGTTACACGGTATCCGGAGGTGTAAATGCACCGTACATCTGGCTGAAAACACCGGAGAAGATGACCTCCTGGGAGTTTTTTGATCTGCTGCTTGAGAAAGCCAATGTAGTCGGTACTCCGGGTTCAGGATTTGGCCCGAGCGGAGAGGGGTATTTCCGTCTGACCGCATTTGGAACGTATGAGAATACGGTGGCAGCACTTGAGAGAATCAGAAATCTGTAAAATCAGAAGACCTGGTTGTGGATTGCATCCAGGTTGCCCATGAAATAACTGGATGGTATGAAAAAACGGGATCTGGTCAGGGAAAGAAAATGCGGACAGAAGCGGGAATATGCTTCTGTCCGCATTTTAAATGTATTCTTGCAGACCGTTCAGGAACTGGTGCGATTCGTAGAATCAGCACTAAGGTGAAGCTTTGCTGATCCTGTATGAAAGAATGAATCTGTTTAGAGCAGCTGGATTCCGTGTGCTGCGGCTTCCTTCACCATTTCCTGCGGCCACAGGGAACACTGTACTTCACCGATGTGTGCCTTGCGCAGATAGAACATACAGATGCGCGACTGTCCGATTCCGCCGCCGATCGTATACGGCAGTTCCCGCTCAAGGATTGCTTTCTGGAAGGGCAGTTCGGCACGTTCTTCACAGCCGGCCAGCTTCAGCTGACGCTTCAGGGAGTCTTCATCGACACGGATTCCCATGGATGAGAGCTCCAGTGCAATATCAAGTACCGGATAATAAACGAGAATATCGGCATTCAATGCCCAATCGTCATAATCCGGGGCGCGTCCGTCGTGGCGTTCACCGGAAGCCAGATAATCTCCGATCTGCATGATACATACCGCACCTTTTTCTTTGGTGATCATATATTCACGCTCACGCGGTGTTTTGTCCGGGTAGAGGTTTTCCAGCTCCTGCGAGGTAATGAAGAAAATCTCTTTCGGAAGGATTTCTTCGATGTAGTCATACTGGATGGACATATATTTTTCTGTTTTCTTTAAAGCTTTGTAAACGGAACGGACTACCTTTTTCAGGGTATCAAGGTTACGTTCGCTCTTCTTGATGATCTTCTCCCAGTCCCACTGGTCCACATAAATTGAATGGATATTGTCCGTTTCTTCGTCGCGGCGAATGGCATTCATATCTGTGTAAAGCCCTTCCCCGTGTGAGAATCCATATTCCTTCAATGCATACCGCTTCCATTTGGCGAGAGACTGGACAATCTCGGCCTCCGCTTCATCCTGCTCTTTGATGCCGAATTTGACCGGACGCTCGATACCATTCAGATTATCGTTCAGCCCAGAAGCCGGATCCACAAAAAGGGGAGAGGAAACGCGCAGCAGGTTCAGCTGCTCAGAAAGAGCCTTCTGGAAAAAGTCCTTCACCGTTTTGATTGCGATCTGAGTCTCATACAGAGTCAAAGCGGATATGTAATTCTCAGGTATGATTAGTTTGCTCATGTTGGTTGATTCCTCCGTCATTTACGCTTGTATTCATAACTATAGAATAACCGCAGGCGGAAGAAGCTGCGACATACAAGAGCAGTCCCGCCTTCGGGTCTTTTACTATTATAGCAGAAGTTTTTTAAGATACAACCATCTGGAAACAGAAAAAAATAAAAATTCTCCTTGCATCCGGAGAAAAAATGTGGTAGGATGACTCCATTATAAAAAAGGCATTGAAGGAGACTCTGCTTTTGGAACTTGACAGGAATTCGGCATCACCGACTGAGAGTGCCGATGGAGGGAAGAGAGCAACAGGGAACACTCCGGAGCTGACTGTTCGAGACTGCAGGCTGGACATAGGGCAGAGACAGAGGTAGGGCAGTACGTATGGCATACGTTACATGCGAAAAGAGAGGCAGACAAAGACGTCTGCAATGCGGGTGGTACCGCGGGTAAAGATTATCCGTCCCGGAATGTCACGATGATGTTCCGGGACTTTCTATGTATTTTTGGAAAAGCTTTGGCTGAAAAAGGTATATACGGATGAAGAAAGCGAAACTGCAGAGGATGCAGTTTTTTTGTTACAGCAGTTCAGCCATAGCCTGCAAAGCAGGCGGGGCTGCGGCCTGTATGGCGTATAGTTGAAAATATTCCTTTCTTCATTCAGAAAGTCCCGGAAAAGCAACGGTCAGGAAACTGTCCGATCAAAGAGGCGAGTGTGCCAGGAGGTTATGATGGAATTTTTAACAGGTGTAAAGGAAAAAGAGACGCTGGAACTGAAGGAACTGCTGGAGGGCGGTTTGATTGGAACTGAAGTGAAGGTAAATGGTTTTATCCACAGCATACGTGATATGGGAGAAGTAGCATTTGTGGTACTGAGAAAACGCGAAGGATTATTGCAGTGTGTGCTGGAGGAAGGTACGGCAGATCTTTCAGTCAAGGATTTGAGAGAGTCCCAGACAGTAGTGATAACGGGTATTTTGGAGAAGGATGAGCGTGCACCGCATGGAGTTGAGATAAGAATCAGCCATGTGACCATACTGTCCACGCCATACGAGGCGCTTCCGCTTCCGATCAGTAAATGGAAGCTTTCCACATCGCTCGAAGCGAAGCTGAACTACCGCAGTGCGTCTTTGCGCAATATTCGTGAGAGAGCGAAATTCAGGCTTCAGGAGGGAATCACAAGAGGCTTCCGCGATTTCCTGTACGGACAGGGATTTACTGAAATTCATACGCCGAAGATCGGAGCGAAGGGAGCTGAGGGTGGTTCGAACATGTTCCGTCTGGAGTACTTCCATCATCCGGCAGTGCTGGCACAGAGCCCACAGTTTTATAAACAGATGATGGTCGGAGTCTTTGACCGTGTGTTTGAGACTGCTCCGGTGTTCCGTGCAGAGAAACACAATACGAAGCGCCATTTGAATGAATACACAAGTCTGGATTTTGAGATGGGATATATTGACAGCTTTGAGGATATCATGGCGATGGAGACAGGATTTCTGCAGTATACGATGAAGCTTCTGGAAGAACAGTATGCGGATGAGCTGAAAATTCTGGATGTGAAGCTCCCGAAGACAGATCAGATTCCGGCAGTGCGTTTTGATAAAGCAAAGGAACTCGTCGCAGAGAAATACAATCGAAGAATCCGCAACCCGTTTGATCTGGAGCCGGAGGAGGAAGTCCTGATTGGCCAGTATTTCAAAGAAGAATACGATGCAGACTTTGTATTTGTCACACATTATCCGTCAAAGAAGCGTCCGTTCTATGCAATGGATGACCCGGAGGATGTAAGATATACGCTGAGCTTTGACCTGCTGTTCCACGGATTGGAGATCACGACCGGAGGACAGCGTATCCATGAATATGAGATGCTGAGTGAAAAGATCAAGGCACGTGGAATGACGGAAGAAGGTATGGATCAGTATCTCGGGGCATTTAAATACGGAATGCCGCCGCACGGAGGACTGGGAATTGGTCTGGAACGCTTGACAATGAAGCTGATTGGGGAGGATAATGTAAGAGAAACGACATTATTCCCACGCGATCTTTCCAGGCTGGAACCGTAGTATGGAAGCATGGAATGACCACGACATTCATGGAGTGTCCGGACCATGGCGGCAAGGGCGGAAACACGCAGACAGAAGCTTTAAAGCATTCGTTTGCCTCTCCTGGGCAGCAGGTACGTATGCAGGCTGATTTGATTATGAGCAGCTTTTGCACCGGATTCTTTCCCTGATTCGGACGTATATTAGTTACAGTTCATCACAGAGAGAAGCTATGTAGCAGGCGAGGCTGCGGTTTGCATGGCAGCAAGACTGAAATAGCTGACAACGGATGATGAAAGAAGCGCGGTGGGGAATCATAGAAAAGATCAGGGGGAGCTGTGTATGAGAGAACGATGTTTTCTGTGCGGAGGGCCACTTGTCGGCGGCCGCTGTATGGAGTGTGGACTGGACAATACGAAGAATGATAAGAAATATCAGTTGAACACACATAATGCGAGCGGAGCACATTTTCACGAGGGAGACTGTGCGGACAATCTGAACCAGCCTAAGAAGCTGCACCGTAAAAAGAAAAAGACGGAGCAGAGAGAAGAGACTTTTGATTACCGGAAGCTTCTGGAACAGGAACGCCGGAAGGTACATGCGGGCAGCAGTTACCGGGCGAAAAAGTCTGTGAAAGAAACGGTATCAGGGAAAGCGAGCAGCGCTGACAGGCTGGCAGACAAAACGAAAAAAGATGTAACACGCAGTGGCAGTTCAGCCGCTGACAGTGGGCGCAAGAACGGTTCCACGCGTGCAGGGAAAAAGAAAAACCGGCTTGGAACTATTTTGGTCATCCTTTTCCTGGCGTTTTCTTTTGCCGGGCCACTTCTGGAACATATGGCAGACTGGCTGGATGAAATGCTGGAGGAGTTTGGTGGGTACGGTTTCGCAGAAGATGATCTCTTCCACTGGGAGGACGCTGAATGGGTGACGGAAGCGGAGGGAGCGGAATCGTTTGCACTCTCAGTGAGTCCGGGAGACAGTCTTGGTGAGCCGAATGAGGAATGGGAAAATAGCGCAGATTCCGGTGATGAGGATGAAATTTACGGCTATATCGGTCCCGGGGAAAATGGGGAAAAGCCGGAAGTGATCTCATATGAAGAGGATTCAGAGCGTTATCTGGAAGCCGTAGTAGAAAATGGAATGCTTACAGTCGGCTATGATATTCCGGCAGGGGCCTATCAGTTCCGGTGCGGTATAGATTCCACGGAATATAGTTCCGGTGAAGTTTGCTGGGTCGAAGGGAAGCAGGGGCAGTATCTTTTCCTGTATTCTCCGGAGGCGCAGAAATCGTATGAAGAAGTGATGGAGGAAGAGTGCGAATATGCGGACTGTTCCCCGGAGGTTGTTCTGGAGGATAGGGATGTTTTGTTTATACAGGGATTTACGGACGGAAGTCTTGTCCTGTGCGGGGAGCAGAAAGCCGCAGCACCGCTGAGAAAACAACTTCCGCAGAATTTGTCCGGCAAAGTGGAAATAAATGGAGAGATGACCGCAGGTACTGATTTCGAGGCAGGTGTTTATGATATTGTCCTTGAACGGGAAGATGCAGTGGCGTATGTGGTGCTCAGAAATGAGCAGGGGGTTCTGAGTGGGTTGTATCAGGAGGTCGGAATGACAGTTGACAATGAGCAGCAGGCATACAGGCGTATTCCGCTCACGGAAGGGACAGAGCTGGTTCTGGAATACGGTGAAGCCGGGGATGCTGCACTCATACCGAGCTATTGAAACGGTATGGCAAATGACACAGGGAGACAGACAGTGTCTGAACAGCAGGGTTGTATCATCGGTATCCGGTTACAGAGCCGCGAAGCGGGAAAAGGGAGCTGCTGGATCATGAAGACCGGATGAATGGGAGGGATCGGTACCCTGCATTTCAATACATGACAGTTTAAAAGAAAGGGTAAAGCAATGGCAAATGTGATCAGTGACGAGACGATGGAATATGTTGGTATTCTGGCGAAGCTGGAGCTTTCTGATGAACAGAAGGAACAGGCGAAGAAGGATATGGAACGTATGCTGGATTATATTGATAAATTAAATGAGCTGGATACTTCCGCAGTGGAGCCGATGTCACACGTGTTCCCGGTGAACAATGTGTTCCGGGAGGACGAGGTAACGAACGGTGATGACAGAGAATCAATTCTGAAGAATGCCCCGGCGCAGAAGGAAGGATCATTTAAGGTTCCGAAGACTGTAGAGTAGGGCAGGGAGCCGGAATCAGCCGTGTTGATTTTGGAAAAAGGCGGAAGGAACGCCAGTATGACAGGAAAGGACGACAGAAATGCAGATAACCAAAATGACTGCCCTGGAGCTGGGCAGGAAAATTAAGCAGAGAGAGATCTCTGTGACGGAAGCGGTACAGTCATCGCTCGATCAGATTGGGGCGGTAGACGGTACGCTGAACTGTTTTGTGACGGTAGATGCGGACGGCGCGCTGGAACAGGCAAAGCGCGTACAGCAGGCGATAGACGAAGGGAAGCTGGATACACCGCTTGCAGGTGTTCCGGTCGGAATCAAGGACAATATGTGTACGGAAGGACTGCTGACCACCTGCAGTTCGAAGATCCTGTACAATTTTAAGCCTACTTACACGGCAGAGGCAGTGCTGAATCTGCAGCAGGCGGGCGCCGTGATCGTGGGAAAGACGAACATGGATGAGTTTGCGATGGGAAGCACGACAGAGACCTCTGCATTCGGTGTGACGCGCAATCCGTGGAATACAGCGCATGTGCCAGGCGGTTCTTCCGGCGGAAGCTGTGCAGCTGTTGCAGCCGGAGAAGTTCCGTATACACTCGGTTCCGATACGGGCGGTTCGATTCGACAGCCGAGTTCATTCTGCGGTGTGACGGGACTGAAGCCGACATACGGTACGGTATCGCGCTATGGGCTGATTGCGTACGGTTCCTCTCTGGACCAGATCGGTCCGGTTGCTAAGGATGTCTCGGACTGCGCGGCGATTCTGGAGACAATCGCTTCTTATGATAAAAAAGACAGTACGTCGGTAAAACGCGAGGATTGCTGCTTTACCTCTGCTCTGACAGATGATGTCAAAGGCATGAAGATCGGAATTCCTTCCGATTATCTCGGAGCCGGTTTGGATGAAGAGGTAAAACAGGGGATTCTGAAGGCTGCCGATGTGCTGAAAGCGAAGGGCGCCATTGTGGAGGAGTTTGATTTAAGTCTTGTGGAGTATGCGATTCCGGCTTATTACGTCATTGCTTCCGCAGAGGCAAGTTCGAATCTTTCAAGATTTGATGGTGTGAAGTACGGTTACCGTGCAGCGGAATATGAAGGGCTGCACAATATGTACAAGAGAAGTCGTTCCGAGGGCTTCGGCGAAGAGGTGAAGCGCCGCATCATGCTCGGTTCCTTCGTGTTGAGTTCCGGTTATTACGATGCCTATTATCTGAAAGCACTGCGCACGAAAGCGCTGATCAAGCAGGCGTTTGACCGTGCGTTTGAAAAATACGATGTGATCCTCGGCCCGGCGGCACCGACGACGGCGCCGGAGCTGGGCAAGAGTCTGAGCGATCCGCTCAAGATGTATCTGGGTGATATTTATACGATCTCTGTGAACCTTGCAGGCTTGCCGGGTATGACGGTTCCGTGCGGGCTGGATTCCAGGGGGCTTCCGATCGGTGTCCAGCTGATCGGTGACTGCTTCCAGGAAAAGAAAATCATCCGTGCAGCTTACGCATATGAGCAGGACAGAGGGGCCTGGGAGATGGCGCCGATTGCATCGCAGAAAGGGGGAATCTGAAATGGCAAAACAGTATGAGACCGTCATCGGACTTGAAGTTCATGTAGAGCTTGCGACAAAGACGAAGATATTCTGTGGCTGTTCCACTGCGTTCGGAGGAGCGCCGAATACCCATACGTGTCCGGTCTGCACCGGAATGCCGGGTTCCCTTCCGGTATTGAATAAAAAAGTTGTGGAGCTGGCACTGGCCGTCGGACTTGCGACCAACTGCAAGATTCATCAGTACTGCAAATTTGACCGGAAGAATTATTTCTACCCGGATAATCCGCAGAACTATCAGATTTCACAGCTTTACCTGCCGATCTGTTATGAGGGCGGAATTGAGATTGAGACGCCTGCAGGCAAGAAGGTCATCGGTATCCACGAGATCCATATGGAAGAGGATGCCGGCAAGCTGATCCATGATGAATGGGAGGACTGCTCACTAGTCGATTACAACCGAAGCGGTGTACCGCTGATTGAGATTGTATCCGAGCCAGACATGAGAAGCGCAGAGGAGGTTATTGCATATCTGGATAAGCTGCGCCTGATCATACAGTATCTTGGGGCTTCTGACTGTAAGCTGCAGGAAGGATCGATGCGTGCCGATGTGAACCTGTCCGTCCGTGAGGTCGGCGCCCGGGAATTTGGTACAAGAACAGAAATGAAGAACCTGAACTCCTTTAAGGCGATTGCGCGCGCCATTGAGGGAGAGCGTGCACGCCAGATTGAGCTGATTGAGGAAGGAAAGAAGGTCATTCAGGAGACACGCCGCTGGGATGACAATAAAGAAGCTTCTCATCCGATGCGTTCCAAGGAGGATGCGCAGGATTACCGTTACTTCCCGGACCCGGATCTGGTTCCGGTGATCATCAGTGACGAGTGGCTGCAGGAAGTACGTGACCGCCAGCCGGAGCTTCGGACAGAGAAGCTTGCACGGTACAAAGCAGAGTTCGATATCCCGGATTACGATGCGGGTATCCTGACTGAAACGAAACAGATGGCAGACTTGTTTGAGCAGACGACCGCCATCTGCCATAAGCCTAAAAAAGTATCCAACTGGCTGATGGGTGAGACACTCCGCCTGCTGAAAGAAGAGGGAAAAGAGCCGGATGAGCTGGATTTCTCACCGGAGAACCTCGCAAAGCTGATCGAACTGACGGAGGCGGGAACCATCAATCAGACCGTTGCGAAGGAAGTATTCGAAAAAATCTTCCGCGAGGATATCGATCCGGAAAAAGATGTAGAAGAGCATGGCCTGAAGACCGTCAACGATGCGGGTGAGCTGCGCAGAATCGTGGAGGAAGTCATTGCTTCCAACCCGCAGTCCGTCAGCGATTACCGCGGCGGCAAGGCAAAAGCACTTGGTTTCCTTGTGGGTCAGACGATGAAAGCAATGAAAGGAAAAGCAAATCCGGGAGCCGTGAATCAAATGCTGAAGGAGCTGCTTGGATAACAAGAGATTCATTAAAAAGGCGGTCAGTCCTGAGTGGGCTGACCGCCTTTCAAAATAGGGAGAAGGATTGCTGTGATTTAATTTTCCATACTTATTTTGTTGTAGATGGAATCGCAGTCATACTCAGGAGCAAACTCAGCGGCTGCTTTGCAGAGCGGCTGAATCACATCCATCTCTTCCTCCAGTTCGTCGGAGATTTGTTCGATGGATTTGCCTTTCCGTAGTTTTTTGCAGATCATTTCCAGTAGTTTTCGTTTCTCACCTTCCGTACGGCCCTCTATTCTTCCCTCATTTACCAACATTTGTCCGAGTCGCGTCATTTTGATTCCCTCCATAATCTCATTCATTTCCATTGAATCTAAAAATTTTTCAGCCATTGCATATATCACCGCTTCTATTTTATTAATGACAGATTTGTCAACAGTTTCTGCTTTCCCGGTAATCAGAAATGCAGCTTTGATTCTGTCCTTCTGAGCCATTTTCCCGTCCATCAGAAGACACAAGGTTAAAGGAACAAGATCTTTCTTGCTTAGCGTTTCTCCGGAATTTACTTTTTGAAGCAGGTTTTGAATCAGCACATCTCCATTCTGTTCCTTCATGATAATGGGCAGGATACGGTAGGTGTTAGCACCTTCGGTAAAGCTGGTCATCGGGTTTTTGATTTTACCGGAAAACAGGACGTATGTGCTGACTTCTACATTGTGATAGTAACTGATTGTGGCTTCATAAGCACGAAAGCGTTTTAATCCTTTCAACCCTTCGTTCTTGCTTTGAAACTCGAAGGGTTTCCAGGTTCCGTCTTCCATTATAAGGTTGAAATCCTGATAAAGCTTATGAAGTTCCAACTGTACAGACTCCGTAGGGGCAAAACCAGCTACCTTCCCTTCGATGCCGAGATAGGGCAGAAGTTCGTCGGCGAAAAACTGCATGGATACCTTTAGAGCGGCATCTTCGTATGGTATGCCGCTGCCTGTCTGGACGGGCGTGTGTTCCTGGGAAAAGCTTTCCGGTAATCCGGTGTTTTTGATTTCATTTTCCATATAGCTGTCCTTTCTGTAAGCCATACAGAGAAATTATCTATTGTTACTATATCAGAAAAAGATAATACAGACAATGTTTTTTTACTGAGTTGTTATGATGTGTATGACTAATAGTTTGTGGATGCTTAAAGCAGAATAGATGAATCCAATGTTGTAAACTGAAATAAGATAAGATATTATATAAGTGAATTGTGATAATTTCTCAATATAGCTAATTGCCTGTTTTTATAGTTTATATTATAATGCATAAAATGTAAACAAAATAATTATAAATATTATGTAATATAATATTATATATGATGCATATAATGAATGAAAATATTGGAGTTTGTGCGGAAGGAAATGAATGTATGTTGTATTTATAAATAATGAGAAGCGGAGATTTTCTGCTGTTGAAAGAGGAGAGTTTGAATATATTTACATGCGGAGATTTTGATTATTGGTAAGTGGGAGACATGATATGGAGAAAAAGGAAATCAGAATGCTGACAGAACAGTTTCCAATTCTGAGAGTCATTCAGGGTGTTCAGGTGCATTTGTGCACCTGAATCCCGAGTTTTGTGTATCTGGGGTAAGGAAAAAAGATGTGATATTCTCAAAATCTGGTTTTCATAGTATAATAGTTCAGGAATTCGGCTGGATGGATGCCTTAACAGGATTCGGTCAATCTGTCAGCCGGGAGTCGCATCTATTTCGCAGTGAGTGATAATTACTATATTGGAGGATCATGATTATGTATTATGTACCGGATGGAACAAAGGTTTGCGGATTTTATGAATGTCAGGAGTGTGGGACACGGTTTCTGGCACTGCAGATAGCACCCAGCATTGTGTGTCCGTATTGTGGTGAGGAAGTTGATCTGGAAATTGGGCCGGATGAAGAGATGCCGGAAATCAAAGAGACAGCGATGCTGCTCGGAGTCGTGGAGGGAGACGAAGTGGAAAAGATGGACAGTCTTCTCAGCCTGGCGGTTACCGGTGGGGATTTTGGCTGGATCTGAGCCTTTATAATATTATAGAAGAAACTGTCATAATCCGGAAGGAGGATTCAGATGAAAGAAATTGTATTTGTTACAGATTTCGTGTGCCCATATTGTCTGGTTGCCAAAGCTGCGCTGGAGGAAGCCTTGAAGGAGATGGGAATTGCAGCGAGGATACGGATGCAGCCGCTGGAACTGACAGAAGAGCCGAAAGCAAGGGTGGATACGTATCATGATGAAAAAAGAAAAAGCCGCTATCAGATTCTGGAAGTGCCTGCGAAGCAGCTCGGGCTGAATATGAAATTTCCTCCGGCTGTTTCTCCGCGGCCTTATACGAGGCTCGCATTTGAGGGCTGGTATTTTGCCGCGGAGAAAGGCTGTGGTGATGCTTACAGTGACCTGATTTACCGCGCATATTTTATTGACGAAAAGGACATCGGTGAACTGGAAGTGCTGGCTGAACTGGCAGGAAGTATCGGACTGGATCAGAAGGAGTTCAGGGAGGCACTTATGTCCGGTATTTATTCTGCAAGAGAAAAAGAAGCGGTTTCTTATTCGAAAAATGTACTGAAAGTGTCAGGTGTTCCGGCTGTTTATATCGATGGAGAAAAGATTGAAATTGAAGAGTATACAAAAGAAGAAATGGTTCGGATATTATTTACAAAATAAAACAGGATTCATCCATGCGGTGCGATTGCCTGTGAATTATAACCAAAACTGGACCTGGAAGAAAGTTACAGGACTGTTGATATGAGAATAGAGAAATACTGAGAATATCATACAGTTTATATTAAAATCGGATGGAAGATGCCGATTCCCGCTCTTTAAATAACCAAGACCGGCTGGAAATAAATTTGCTTTGACGGAAGGAATACAGATAAAAGATAAGGAGTATCAGAATATGGAAATTGAACGGAAATGGATGGTAAATGGCTGGCCGGCGGACCTGCCGCTGCTTGAGACGTATCAGATGGATCAGGGCTATATCAGTGTAAGACCAACGGTCCGCATTCGCAGGGAAGCGAAACGGGGCGGAAACACAGAGCTGATTCTGTGTTTTAAGGGAGCACCGAGCGCGGATGGATTGAGCCGCCAGGAGATTGAGACGAAGATTGATGAGGAGTTGTTCGGTAAGCTGGAAGCTTTGATCGGCAAACCGCTGATCAGCAAAGAACGACGGACATATCTCTTGTCCGATGGGAAACATCTGGAGGTGAATTGTGTGGATGAAGGCATGCCGACTGCATTTTGGTATGCGGAAATTGAATTCCGGACAGAAGCAGAAGCAACGGGGTGGAAGGCAGAAGCGGTCGGTCTTGGAAATTATCTGGATGATGAATGTACCGGGAAGCCGGGATCGAGTATGGGTGACTATTGGGAGCAGACGAGGGGATAAGAACGATTGCTGCTATTCATGATCAGGAGGAGGTGTTTCAAAATGTGTACAGCAGTAACTTACAAGACAAAGGATCATTATTTTGGACGGACATTAGATTATGATGTTTCCTATCAGGAAAGAGTAGCGGTAACTCCGCGGAATTTTCCGTTTCAGTTCCGGCAGGCGGGAAAAATGGAGAAGCACTATGCGATGATTGGGATGGCAAGCATGGCAGGAGACTATCCTCTTTATTACGATGCGACGAATGAAATGGGACTTAGTATGGCCGGACTGAATTTCCCGGGAAATGCGGATTATAAGCCGGTAGTGCCAGGAAAGGACAATGTAGCTCCATTTGAATTTATTCCGTGGATACTGGGACAGTGTAAAAATATCAGGGAAGCCAGAACTTTGCTGGAGAGGATGAATCTGGCAGAGATCAGGTTTGACGAACACCTGTCTCTGGCAACGCTGCACTGGATCATTTCGGATCGGGAGGCATCAATCACAGTGGAATCCGTGAAAGAGGGACTGAAGGTCTATGAGAATCCGGTCGGTGTTTTGACGAATAATCCGCCGTTTGATTATCAGATGTTTTATCTGAATAATTTCCTGAGCCTGTCGAAAGAAATGCCTGAGAACAATTTCTCAGAGGATTTGGAACTCAAAGCCTACAGCCGCGGTATGGGTGCTATGGGAATGCCGGGGGATTTGTCGTCAGCGTCGCGCTTCGTGAGGGCAGCTTTTACGAAACTGAATTCTGTTTCGGGAGATTCAGAATCAGAGAGCATCAGCCAGTTCTTTCATATACTGGGTTCTGTCGAGCATCCGAGGGGATGCGTGCATCTGGGAGACGGGAAATATGAGATCACCATGTATACCTCGTGCTGCAATACGGATCGGGGGATTTATTATTACACGACGTATGAGAACAGCCAGATTACCGGAGTAGATATGCACAGAGAAGATCTGGACGGCAGCAGGATGGTGAGCTATCCTCTGATACAGGGACAGCAGATCTGGATACAGAATATAAATGAAACCAACGGGATGCATTGTTCAGATACAACAAGAAGTTCTCTATGATAAAAATCCAGGTGAAGAATTTCGAAAGGAAATCTTTACCTGGATTTTATATTTCCAGTGTCCGGAATGATTTATACTTCTATTCTTTCGTACGTATGATATTTGTCATTCTGGCCGGGTGTTGTCATTGATAATGGAATATTCTTCCTCGTGATCGGGATACATTTCGCAGTTTTCCATGCTTTCTACGCATCCACAGTCAACGGACGCTTCGCCAACTTCTGCTTTGGCTCCAAAAATGACAGGAACTTCAATGCGCAGTTTTTGGCTGATTGTAAATTTACATACACCGCCCGGTTTTCCCGGGCAGCAGTCACTGCCTGGTGTAATAGACGGTTTTCCCTCGCAGTGTGTTTTGATGTTTCCAACTTCGCCAAATGGTTTAATTGTAACAGGAAGGCACACATCAACTTCCTGATATCCTATTGCAGAGCATCCGATCTTTCCAATTTCATCATACATAAGAAAAACTCCTTTAAGATTTACTTATTGATTTCTTTTACCGTACAATCAGTGAAGTGTATTCCGGATTAAGGTGATGCCTTTTGTATGAAGCAATGATCCTGATATATCAGAATCAGGTCATGGAAGTGACCATCATTTATGAAACGATGTGTCCGGTCAAGCCTGACTGGTTATGTCACCCAGAATATCATATGAAAAATCAGTCAGATGGTTACCCGCGTATTATTAGTTTGAGAGATGTTTGTACTTTGATATTACCAGTTATAGCATTTGTTCTTGCTGTTTACAAATGATGTACAACTGTTTTTTAACTGTACAATCGCATTTTTCTTACCCTTTTTACAGTATACTTTGTTGTTTTTAATATAAACTTTTCCCAGTTTTGACAGAACCTTAGTTTCTGCTTGGTTAAAATATGCTTTCACATAAATGCCGTTTCGATTGCCTCTAATTACATTATTCTGAATATACAGGGTTGATTTTTTCATAGCACTGGGGGCTTTTCCACAAATAGCAACATGTACACCTATCGTATAGGAAGAGTTGTTTTCTGTTCTGGTTGCGTTCGTTTTGATTGTATTTCCGCTGATTTCTCCGCCTATCGTATTAAAATACTGCAGTCCTTCTGAGGTTGTACTGGTCATCGTGTTCCCTTTAATAACAATGTTTTGATGGAATTTGTTGATATATTTTCCATTTTCCCCCTGATACCAGTTTACTCCTACAGAACGTGCTCCGGAAATTTTATTATTAAGAATATAGATATTCTTGCAGGTCTGACCTTTTGCATATTTAGCTCCATATCTTGCAGCCATTGGTGCAGTTTTTTTAGTCGCAATATCAATCTGAATCTGTTCCTCTTTGCAATCCTTGGGATTCTTTCCAATTGCAGCCACTTTACAATTTTGTACAGTCACATTTTCACAAGCAATTAGTTCTATTGCATGTCCATTATAATTTGCATTGCAGTCGATTCCGTCTAATACTATATTTTTGGCAAAAGCAAACTGAAAAAACCCACCTGTGTGACCGCCGCTCTTCGCGCTTCTCCATTTGCCGCCGATGATTTTTACATTCTTTACTGATTTATTAGCTGCTGCAAAAACGGCACTGGCACCTTCTTTGAAAGTTAAAGTAGCACCTGTTGCAATAATGGTTTTGTTGCTGGTCATTTTTAAGGAACCATTCACCAGTACTTTGCTCCCTTTGGGAATAATAATGGTGGAAACGTTTTTCATATTCAGTAACTGATCCAGTTTATTGTAGTTTCTATTACCAATGTTTATACTTTCTTCCGGAAGGAAGACAACCTCACCGGCACTTTTATTTTTATAGTATCCGCAGATAATGTTGCTGTTTTTAGACCAGGGAATTGCATCTTTTTGGTCGTAAGCCTTTGCTTTTGTTGCAAATGCAAGGGTCAAAAATATGCTTGCAAGAAGCATACCAAGATAGATTTTTTTTGAAATTAATTTGTTTTTCATGTTTTCCATAGTTATCACCGTATCCCTCAAAGTATTAGAATTAATGTGGTATATTGTGTTATATCTGGATAATTAGGAGCAAACACTAACCATTTTTTCACCTCACTTTTCATTGGTCATTTTATTATATGTTATCATGAAACTTTTTTCATTTCAATCAGAAATCCTGATAAAAGCAGGAGTGTATCCTTGAGGTGTTTTTATGAAGTAATCGGCAATGCCTGCAGACATGGATACAGTTGGGATTTCCTGACATACAAATTGTATGAAATACCTCCTCATTTTCCTAAGATTTGACACTGTCCTAAAATCTGTACAAATGCTACAATAAAATAACAAATAAGAAAATGATCGACAGCGTTTTGACGAAGAATTAAAACGAAATCATGTGAAGGAGGTATCATTATGCTAACACCCAAACAAAACATGCTCGAGGTGATCCGCGGGGGTAATCCTGACAGGTTCGTGAATCAGTATGAGGCAGTGCAGCTTCTGTTTCATCCGTTTATGTTTTCAAGCCCGCTCCTGTCACCGGGACAGGAAAATGTCGTGAATGCATGGGGCGTGACGAATACGTTCCCGAAGGGAGTGCCGGGAGCATTTCCGGTACATACACCAGACAAGATCGTGGTGAAGGACATCGAGAACTGGAGAGATTATGTACATGCTCCGTCACTGAAGTTTTCACAGGAGCAATGGGATATGGTAAAGGCACAGTACGATGCAGTGGATGGCAATCAGGCATTCAAAGCAGCATTTGTGGCACCTGGTCTGTTTGAGCAGACGCATCATCTCTGTGAGATTACGAATGCCCTGATGTACTACATTACAGATGAGGATGAGATGCATGATCTGCTCAAGTATCTGACTGAGTGGGAGCTGGAGCTGGCAGAAGGAATCTGCTCTAATCTGCATCCGGATGCGTTATTCCATCACGATGACTGGGGCGGACTGGACAGTACATTTATGAGCCCGGCCATGTTTGATGAATTTTTCCTTGAGCCGTATAAGCAGATTTACGGATATTATCACAGCCATGGGGTAGATCTGGTGATCCACCATTCGGACAGTTATGCGGCGACGCTGGTTCCATCTATGATTGAGATGGGTATCGATGTATGGCAGGGATGTATGGAAACGAATAACCTTCCGGAGCTGATTCAGAAGTATGGCGGGAAGATCAGCTTCATGGGCGGAATCGAAAACAGAGCAGTTGACTTTGAAAACTGGACCGATGAAAATTGTGAGGCAGTGGTGCGCCGCGTCTGTGAAGAGTGCGGAAACAAATATTTTATCCCGTGTATTGCACAGGGTGGCCCTGGCTCCGTATATCCGGGCGTCTATATGTCACTTAGCAATGCAATTGACAAGCTGAATGAAGAAAAATACGGAATTAAGGCAGAAGAATCCACAAGACTTCCGTGGCAGATTCTTTTCTAAAGGAGGTTCGGAGTACGTGATTATTATTGGTGAAAAAATCAATGGTTCCATTCCATCGGTAGCGGAGGCGATTGCAAAAAGAGACGCTGAGTTTATTAAGGCGAGAGCAGCTGCACAGGCGGAATCAGGAGCGACGTTTATCGACTGCTGTGCGTCAGTACCGGAGTCAGAGGAAGTTGAGACACTGAAGTGGATGATTGAATGCATTCAGGAAGTCACAGAGCTTCCGATTTCTGTGGACAGCCCCAGCCCGGACGTGTTGGCACAGGCATACAAGTTCTGCAAAAGGCCGGGAATTTTCAATTCTGTTTCCGGCGAGGGCGATAAGATCGAGAAGATCTTCCCGATTATGGCAGAGCCGGAAAACAGGGGCTGGCAGGTGATTGCACTGCTCAGTGATGACACTGGTATTCCAAAATGTGCGGCAGACCGCCTGAAAGTATTTGATAAAATTATGGCGAAGGCGAAGGAATACGGAATTTCCCCTGATCGTATCCATATTGATCCATTGGTTGAGATGCTTTGTACCTCGGAGGATGGAATCGAGACGAATGTGGAAGTCATCAGTTCGGTGCGGAGCCAGTATCCGTCGATTCATATCACGGCGGCGGTCAGCAATATTTCCTTCAATCTTCCGGTGCGGAAGCTGATCAATTACGGATTTCTGGTGCTGGCAATGAATGCGGGACTTGACAGTGCGATTATGGATCCGACGAACCGGGATATGCTGGGACTGGTGTATGCAACAGAAGCACTGCTTGGTCTGGATGATTACTGTATGGAATATATTGGGGCTTATCGGGAAGGTCTGATTGGTCCGGTAAAGAAATAATAAACGGGAGGTATGATTATGTCGAAGATTACGGAAGTTGCGCAGCTGGTAGAGAAAGGAAAGGCAAAGCTGGTAGGTGCTGCTGTGCAGGCAGCTCTGGATGAAGGATGTGATCCGATCCAGATACTGAACGAGGGTATGATCGAAACAATGTCAATTGTCGGAGATAAATTTAAAAATGGTGAGATTTTTGTGCCGGAGATGCTGGTAGCAGCCCGCGCGATGAAAAAGGGTGTAGAGGTGCTCAAGCCGCATCTGGCGACCGGATCTACAGGTGCGCTTGGTAAAGTAATTATTGCTACTGTTGCAGGTGACCTGCATGATATTGGCAAGAATCTGGTAGCTATGATGATCGAGAGCGCAGGCTTTGAGGTAATCGATCTTGGCGTGGATGTTCCGGCAGCAAAAGTGATTGAGTGTTACAGAGAAAATCCGGATACGAAGATTATCTGCCTGTCAGCCCTGCTGACTACAACCATGCCGGCATTGAAGGATACGGTAGCGGCTCTGAATGCGGAGGATTTCAGAGGCAGCATCAAGATCATGGTAGGCGGTGCGCCGATTACGCAGGGCTTTGCAGATGAAATCGGGGCAGATGGTTACTCGGATGATGCAGCCAGCGCAGCAGTTCTGGCAAAGAAACTGGCAGCCGCATAATAGCAGCGCCAGATTGCGAATGTCTGTTTTATGAAAAAAGCTGTTCTGCAATGCGGTGAAACATGCGTTGTGGAACAGCTGATTTTATGATACACTAATACAACAAACACAGTGCAGAAGACAGACTGCCGGTTTGCCGTTATGTCTTTTTGGCAGCGGGGGTGTTTAAAATGATCGATATTGGAAAATTAAAAGAAATGGGAAAGCGGCAGGGTTTTTCAGAGGTTGCCCTGCTGGAATGCAGCACGATAGAACTGAGACCGGAGGTACGCCAGATGTGTGAGGCAAACACCTGCCATATGTACGGCAGGTGCTGGAGCTGTCCGCCGGGATGCGGATCACTGGAGGAGTGCCGTGAGAAGATTGGACATTACAGGCAGGGAATCCTTGTACAGACGGTAGGAGAGTTGGAGGATGCTCTGGATGGGGAAGGCATGATGGAGACAGAAGCGCGGCATAAGGAACACTTTTATGCGTTTGAGAAGGTGCTGCGGGAGCAATTTCCGGACATGCTGGCCATCGGCGCCGGATGCTGTACAAGATGCAGTACATGCACGTATCCGGATGAACCGTGCCGCTTCCCGAAGCTGGCATTTTCTTCTATGGAGGGGTACGGTATGCTGGTGACGCAGGTCTGTCAGGCAAACCATCTGCCGTATTATTATGGACCGTGTACGATTGCGTACACGAGCTGTTATCTGTTGGAGTGATGAATCTGCGGGACAGCTATTATTCAGATGTGAGATGACACTCGCCTCTGCAGGCGGTGGAAAATAAATTTGTATCAGTGGCGGGATCAGGAGGATATCATGGCAATATTAGAACAACTGCGGCGGGCAATTGAAGAGGGGCATCCGGGTGAAACGGAGAGCCTGACAGAAGAAGCACTGGCCAGGAAGATCGACCCGATGCAGATCGTGGAGGAAGCCATGATGCCGGCGATGCGGAGTGTAGGAGAATGTTATAAGAATGAAGATGCGGATATCCTGCGGATTCTGGCTGCGGCACGCAGTGTCCGTAAGGGTTTCGAACTGATCGAAAAGAGAGACAAGTCGTTTAGCCAGAAGAGTATCGGAACCGTGATTCTGGGAACGGTAGAGGGAGATCTCCATGATGTGGGGAAAAATCTTGTTGCGATCATGTTCCGCAGTGCGGGATTCAGAGTGATTGATCTTGGGGTGGATATTTCAGAGAAACAGTTCCTGCGGGCTGTCGCAAAGAATCCGGAGGTTTCGATTGTATGTATTTCTTCGCTGCTCAGCACGGCGCTGCCGGAAATGGAGCAGGTAGTGAAAGCTCTGCGGCGCAATGATCCTGAGGGAAAGTACAAGATTATGGTAGGCGGAGGCGCCGTGACCAGACAGATTGCAGAGAGTATGGGGGCTGATGCATATACGGAGAATTGTGTGGAAGCAGCGGAGGTGGCAAAGACGTTTATCATTTGACAGAAATATGTCGCTTATGCGACGCATTTGCGGCGCGGAATCTCGCAAAGCGAGATTCATTTTACAGGAGGAATGGTTTTGAAATTATCATCGGCTTATCTGTATGAACAGTTGAGTAAAGAATACGAGATTCTGGGCCACAGCGGTCTGTCCGGAAAGGATGGATATCTGCGGCCTTTTTTATGCTGCGGAAATCTTCAGCAGAAAAAACGTACGGTGCGCGGGAGTGTGAAAATACAGGACGGCAGGCAGGGACGTGTCTGCGTTGTGCCTGTAGGAAAAGAGGAAAGCTTTCGCGAGAATCTGCCGGGAACCTGTAACGATGGAATTTTCCGGGTATTTTGTGAAACGGCGGATACAGCTCCGGAAGAAGGGCGGCATACAAATGATCCGGTTTCTGGTTCAGAAACGCGCATGAATGAGGAGGATGCGGGAAACACTTATGTACGAATTGTTCTGCGTACGGAGGAAGGGGCTGCGGGGGTGATGAATGATCTGCAGCAGATCTTTGATTTGTGTGATGACTGGGACAGAAAAGTCAGTGCACTGCTGACAGAACACGCGGGGATCAGGAAAATTCTGGAAGTGACGTCAGATTTTCTGGGAAATCCGCTGATGGTTATGGGGCTTGATTTTTCTCTGGTTGCGGAAGCAGGGAAAAAGCTTCTTCCGGAGAGGGCAAAGCTGTTTTCAGATGACGGAGTCAATATAGAATATATGAATGCACTTCTGCAGGATGAGGGCTACCAGAAGCTTGCGAGGACGCGGGAGACAGTTATGTTTCCGGCTTACATCAGCGGCTGCCGTTCCCTGAACCGGAATCTGTATCTGGAGGGCCAGCCGACGCACCGGCTGGTTCTGACGGAATGTACAAACAGCATCACAGCCGGGAACATCTGTATACTGGAAGCGTTGACCGGGCGTCTGGAATATCTGCTGGCGCATGAAACGACGGCATCTATGACAGGGGATCTGGAGCAGATATTTGAGCGGATTCTGTCGGACCGGACTGCGGATTATCTGCAGACCAGCCGCCAGCTGTCGGCATTGGGATGGAGCAGCAGCCATGAGTATCTCTGTCTGATTCTGCAGATTACGTATCTGGATCAGAAACAGCTTTCCACGAAAGCTATCTGCCGATACATTCAGAAACAGTTCCGGGATTCCATCAGCTTTCTGTATCAGGAGGAACTGGTGACCTTTTTTAATCTGAGCAGACTGGGAATAAACGAAGATGAAGCGGCAGCAAAGCTTGTTTATTTTATCCGGGACAGCTATCTAAAAGCCGGATACAGCAGGGTGATGCAGGGGCATATGAATCTGCGCCGCCAGTACGTGCAGGCACGGACGGCACTGGACGTAGGAAGTCGCAGGAAGCCGTATCTGTGGATTCATCATTTCAGTCAGGTGGCACTGGCTTATATTATGGAGCAGGCCACACGGCGTCTTCCCGGGAATATGCTGTGCCATGAAGGGCTTCTGAAGCTGAAGAAACTGGATTCGCAAAATAATACGGAATATGTTCAGACTCTGGAAGCATATCTGGAGCAGCATTTCAGTGCAACGCAGGCGGCCAAGGCGCTGTTCATCCACAGAAGCACATTTCTATACCGACTGGAGCGGATCAAAGAGATTCTGCAGTCAGATCTTGACGATCCGGAGGAATTGTTTTATCTGGAGCTGTCACTGCGGCTGCTGGAACAGGAAGAGGAAAAGCACATGGATTGAAATTCACAATTTATTCACAAAAAATTAGCACTCACCACTTGATAATGGAAGTCGATTTTTGTCCTGTCTTGTGTATTGCAAAAATGCCTATT
>JAUNGL010000168.1 GCA_030524665.1 Lachnospiraceae bacterium
ATCATGATGATGCTTCAGTCCTGCGGCGCTTCCCTGTTCAATGAAGACGGCACAGGCAATATCGCCGGCAATGAAGTTCTGAAAGAGTGCATCAGTACGTACGCACAGATGGTTACAGATGGTACTCTGGTAGAGGTTACTGACTGGGATCAGTATATTTCTTCTCTGAACAGCTCTACAGTAGCAAGTACCTTCAACGGATGCTGGATCATGGCTTCCATCCAGGCAGCAGAGGATCAGTCCGGAAAATGGGCAATCACCAATATGCCGAAACTTGACACTGCTGAGAACGCAACGAACTACTCCAACAACGGCGGATCTTCATGGGCAATTTCCGCTAACTGCAAGAACGTAGATCTGGCAGTTGATTTCCTGAACGCTACCTTCGCAGGCAGCACAGCTCTGTATGACGATGTTATCTCCAAGGGCGCTCTGGCTACATGGGCTCCGGCAGGCGAATCTGATGCTTACCAGGTACCGGTAGACTTCTACGGCGGAGATACCGTATATGCAAAGATCGTTGATTTTGCAACCAAGACTCCATCCAACAATACAGGTGCGTTCTACTATGACGCTCGCGACGCCGTAGGTGTTGCTCTTTCCAATATCACACAGACAGGTGCTGACATTGATTCTGAGCTGCAGGTTGCACAGGAGACTCTGGATTTCAGCATGGGAATGTAATCAGAACCAGTTCAGAACGCATGGGATACAGGATTTTGTGTCAGGCGTTTGACCGGATTGCTTCCTGCAAAGTCAGGGAATAACAGAATAATCTAAAATAATAGAAAGGGTCTGTGGCTGCTGCTATGATCAGAGCAGCAGACAGGTCCTTTCGTGTTTAAGAAAAGGAGTGTGTGCTTGATGGGAAAGAAGAGAAAACTGACTCTGGAAAAGCGGCATAATCTGACTGGCTGGGCCTTTCTGGCACTTGGAGTCATTCTGATCTGCTGGACCAGTTTTTATCCGATGATCCAGGCTTTCATACTGTCTCTGAAACAGGGACTCGGTGTGAATTTGAAGTTCGCAGGATTCGCCAACTATGCGCGTATCCTGAAGGATCCTACATTTAAAGGAACTTTGTTTAATACGTTTTTCTATCTGATTATTCAGGTACCGATCATGCTGACACTGGCGCTGATTCTGGCATCCATCCTGAATAACAAAGATCTGAAATTCAAGGGATTGTGGCGTACCTGTATTTTCCTTCCCTGTGCTACGTCCCTGGTATCTTATTCCATGATTTTCAGATCTCTGTTTGCCAATGATGGCCTTGTAAATACGGTGCTCAGAAATTTAGGGATGAACCCGGTTATGTGGTTTGCCAATGCATGGACGGCAAGAATCGTTATTATCATTGCACTGATCTGGAGATGGACGGGATACAATATGGTATTCTATCTGTCCGGTTTGCAGAGTATCGATTATTCGGTCTACGAGGCAGCCAGAATCGACGGTGCAAATGCGAGACAGACACTTTTTAAGATCACGATTCCGCTACTGAAGCCTACCATTCTGCTGACGACAATCACTTCCACGAATGGTACACTGCAGTTGTTCGATGAGTCTTTGAACCTCACAAACGGTGGTCCTGGAAAGTCTACGATGACCATGTCCCACTACATATACAATACTTCCTTTGTACAGAGTCCGAATTTCGGCTATGCGGCAGCGATGTCCATTGTGATTCTGGTAATGGTGGCGATACTGGCAGTGCTCCAGATGAAAGTAGGTGACGAACGATGAGTAAAGGCAAAAAAATTGGAATGTATATATTTTTAATTATTTTTTCCCTGCTGTCCATATTCCCGTTATATTACATGGCTTGTGCAGCCACCAATATGAGTGTGGATGTATCCCGCGGGCGTCTGATCCCGGGTACCTATCTTTTGGAAAACTATAAGGCACTTGTTGCCAATCAGAATCTGTTCCGGGCGCTGTGGAACTCTTTCCGGAATGCAGCAGTGCTGACGATTCTCTGTCTTCTGGTATGTTCTCTGGCCGGCTACGGCTTTGAGATTTATCATGACAAGGCAAAGGATGTGGTCTTTACCATCCTGCTGACAGCCATGATGGTTCCGTTTGCAGCCATCATGATTCCAATGTTCCGTATGTTCTCCAAGCTGGGAATGGTAAATACGATGGCGGCTTTCATGCTTCCTTCCATCTCTACACCGTTCATGATTATGATGTTCCGTCAGGCGTCGCGTTCATTCCCGAAGGACATTATTGAGGCAGCACGTATGGATGGACTGAGTGAGCTTGGAATTTTCTTCCGGATGTTTGTACCTACTATGAAATCCACTTACTCGGCAGCTCTGATTATTACTTTCATGAATGCATGGAATAATTATATGTGGCCGAAGATCATCCTGCAGACGAATGAATCTATCACGATGCCGATGCTGGTATCGAACCTGCTCAGCGGTTACGTGGTTGATTATGGTATGCTGATGCTGGGTGTATTGATCTGTACGGTTCCGACGGCGATTATTTTCTTCTGCTTCCAGAAGAGCTTCACAGAAGGTATCACAGGTGCGGTGAAATAAAATAATACTTGATTCTTGATTCAGGCGGATATGCCGACAGCAGTTTGAGAGTAGCGCTGTTGCCGTGGTGATATCCGCCTGTTTGCTGTAGCAGTTTGGATATGAAAGAAATCATTTTACAAGGAGGATAAACACATGGGAAATTTTGATTACGGAAGAGTGAAGGATCCGGAGTTTTTTTGCGAGAACCGGATGGCAGCCCATTCGGATCACAGGTTTTACGCATCCGAGAGGGAAGCAGTAAGTGAGGGGAGCAGCTTCGTGTATTCTCTGAATGGATTGTGGAAATTTTCCTATGCCCGGAATTTTGAGAGCGCAGTGCCGGGATTTGAACGTGAGGATTATGACTGCAGGCGCTGGGAGGAAATCCGGGTGCCGGCTCATATCCAGATGGAAGGGTACGATGTGCCGCAGTATGCGAACGTACAGTATCCCTGGGACGGACGTGAGGCAATCGGGCTGGGAGAGATCCCGGAGCAGTTCAACCCCACAGCCAGCTATGTGAAATATTTCTATGTGCCGGAACAGATGAAGGGTAAAAGAGTATTTGTTTCCTTCCAGGGGGCTGAGAGCGGACTTGCGCTGTGGCTGAACGGACGGTATGTAGGTTACAGTGCAGACAGCTTTACGCCTTCGGAGTTTGAACTGACTCCCTGGCTGAAGGAGGGAGAAAACAAGCTGGCAGTCCAGGTCTACAAGTGGACTGCTGCGAGCTGGTGCGAGGATCAGGATTTCTTCCGGTTCTCCGGAATCTATCGGGATGTGTATCTGTATGCAGTCCCGGAAACTCATGTAAACGATCTTCAGGTGCGTACGACACTGGATGAAGCTTACGAGAATGCGGTGCTGTCTGTAGCAGTCAAGGCATGGGGCAGCGGCAGTGTGGAATGTGTGCTGAAAGATCAGGACAGGGTACTGCAGGAATTTTCTATGGCACTGCAGGAAAATCCGGGAGAAGACTGCACAGCAGATCCAAAAGATGAGGAAACACGCTGGGAAGCAATCTGCGCGGCAGGAGGCAGGATCGGTGTTCAGAAAGAACAGGAATGGACCGGAGCGGCGGAGGCACAGGTCCTTCGGCCGCAGCTTTGGAGTGCGGAGATACCGCATCTCTATAACCTGTGGATCAGAGTGAAAAATCCGGCAGGAGAGATCACGGAGGTTATCTGCCAGAAGGTGGGCTTCCGTCAGTTTGAGATGAAGGACTGCATGATGCATCTGAATGGAAAACGTATCATCTTCCGGGGAGTAGACCGTCATGACTTCAGTTCGTTGACCGGACGCGCTACCACACTGGCAGATATGGAACGCGACGTGATTACGATGAAACGGAACAATATCAATGCAATCCGTACCAGCCATTATCCGAATCAGACAGCGTTTTATGAGTTGTGTGACCGCTATGGCCTGTATCTGATTGACGAGGCGAATATGGAATCACATGGATCCTGGGATCCGTTTGCCCGGAAGGAGGGCGGCATGGATCTGATAGTTCCGTGTGACCGGATGGAATGGCTTGGGGCGATGCTGGACCGTGCCAATTCCATGCTGCAGCGCGACAAGAACCATCCTTCGGTGCTGATTTGGTCCTGCGGCAACGAGTCCTTCGGCGGCAGGGTGATTTACGAGATGTCCCGGCTGTTCCGCCGCCTGGATCCGACCAGACTGGTGCATTATGAGGGGGTCATGAACGACAGGCGCTATAACGATACGACTGATATTGAAAGCCAGATGTATACGCCGGCTGCTTCCATCAGAGAGTTTTTGAAGGAGCACCGGGACCGGCCGTTTATCTGCTGTGAATATCTACATGCGATGGGAAATTCCTGTGGGAATATGGCGGCTTATATGCGGCTGGAGGAAGAGGAGCCGCTGTATCAGGGCGGATTTATCTGGGATTATATTGACCAGTCGATCACGCAGAAAGACCGATACGGGAAGGAATATCAGGCGTACGGCGGTGACTTCGGGGAACGCCCGGCGGATTATAACTTCAGTGGAAACGGAATTGCCTACGGCGGAGAGGGACGCGAGGAATCCCCGAAGATGCAGACGGTAAAATACAATTATCAGAGTATCCGTGTCTTCCCGTCTGAGAATGAGGTACGGATTGTCAACCGGAATTTATTTGTGAATACCGATGTATACGCATGCGAGGCAATTCTGGAACGGAATGGATATCCGGTTCTGAGGAGGGCGATGGAAGTGGGCGTAGCTCCTATGAATGAGGAAGTATTTGCACTGCCGTTTGATACGGTACAGGAGCCGGGTGAATATGCGGTGACCGTTTCTTTCCGGCTGAAGGAGGATACTCTCTGGGCCAGAGCCGGTCATGAGGTAGCATTCGGACAGTACGTATATCAGGTGGAGGAGCCGGAAGCTGAGAACTGCGGTCAGGCGGCAGAAGGCACCGCACTTTTCAAAGTAGCGCAGGGGTATCTCAATATCGGTATCCGCGGAGAACATTTTGAAGTGTTGTTCTCGTATTTGAACGGAGGTCTCGTGTCTTACCGCTATGGCGGCAGAGAACTGCTGAAGAATATTCCGCTTCCTGAATTCTGGCGTGCGCCGATTGATAATGATGCAGGAAACGGGATGATGAGCCGATATGGACAGTGGAAGCTGGCAAGCATGTACGTGAACACGAAGACGGCAGACGGACAGCCTACAGCTGAGCCGGCTCTTGAGGTACATGAGGATCATGCGATAGTCACCTACACGTATCCATTGCCTACGGTTCCGGCTTCTTCCTGTCAATTGGAGTATACGGTATACCGTGATGGGAGGATTCAGGTGAAGCTGATTTACGATCCGGCAGAAGGTTTGGGAGATATGCCGGTATTCGGTGTGACTATGAAGCTGGATGCGGATTATGACCGTCTGGAATGGTACGGCATGGGGCCGCAGGAGACCTACAGCGACCGGACCGATGGTGCAAAGCTCGGCATTTACCGGAACAGGGTAGCGGACAATATGGCACGGTATCTCGTTCCGCAGGAATGCGGCAACAAGACTGGTGTGCGCTGGGCGAAAGTAACAGATGCCAGAGGCCGGGGACTTGAATTTATCGGGGACGGCATGGAATTCTGTGCACTTCCGTATACCTGCCATGAGCTGGAAAATGCGGCCCATCCTTACGAACTGCCGCAGGTTCACTATACGGTAGTCCGTGCTGCTCTGGGGCAGATGGGTGTCGGCGGCGACAACTCCTGGGGAGCCAGAACCCATGATGAGTTCCTGTTGAAGCCGGAAGGAAGGATGGAGTTTGCTTTTTCCTTTAAGGGGATCTGAGAAAGGGCTGAAAGAGATCAGTGGCAATGCAGGTGATCTCTTCCCGGATGTGGAAGAAAAAGCCGGAGAGAAGGGAAACGTCTTTCCGGCAGTGAAGTGTGAATAAAGCTGTTTATTTCCGCGAAGCAATGAGCTAAGTAGCCGTGCTTGCACGGATATTTGACTTATGTTGTCTGTGTCCGGCGGTATAGTCTGAAACATGAGTAAATAAATGATGAACAGAGGGTGCAGCAAAATCGATGACAGCCATAAGGTATCGTATCATAAACGATTTGAACGATACCAGACTTTGCGGCTGATTCACATTTTGCTGCACCCTTCTGGTTACTGTTCACGGGG
>JAUNGL010000169.1 GCA_030524665.1 Lachnospiraceae bacterium
CCTGATTTTATAAGGAATTCTGGCATTTATCGACTCTCCAACTGTCAAAGACGGGTATATACCTGGATTTCAAAAATGTCAACATCTTTTTTTATTTTTTACTATTATTTTTTCAGAAATGATACGGGGACTGTCTCTTGCAAAAACAGCCCCCTCATTTGTTTTACTTGTACAATAATATCGGGAAATTCGCGTCTACATTTTCATAAATGACAGCTGCCACATTGGATGGTAAATTCACACAGCCGTGTGAACCATCCGTCTGGTAAATGTTTCCTCCGAAGGAAGAACGCCAGGAAGCATCATGAAGCCCCTGTCCATCATGGAACGGCATCCAGTACTGCACATTGACATCCCAACTTCCGCTGCCGCTTCCTCCGCCGCCTTTCAGATTATATGGGCTGGCCTTAAATGCAATCGGAAACGCTCCTGTCGCAGTCTCACGTCCGTTTTTCGGCAAACCGGAAACAAAATCACTCTCGATAACCAGACTTCCGTTCCGGTATAACCATAGATGCTGAGCCGTCAGATTCACTTCCACATAATTGCCGTTCAGATCATCACGTCCATTCCGGCTGAATCCGCTGACTGCATAAACAGGCTCACGCTCTACCTTTGTATTGGACTCAATATCTGCCAGAAGCTGGCTTACCTCCGCATCGATATCAATCTGATAACCATAGTCATTGCTTGAAAGCGTGATCGTCCTTCCGTCTGCTGCGGTAAAGGAACGCTCATAGTACAGAGTATCATACTTCGCTGCCATCGCTGTCACATACTCGTACATGGCATCCTCGCTGATATAGGCATTATCATCTTCCATCACGAGCCAGTCCTGAATGGTATCCCAGTCAATCGTCATAGTTTCCTCACCGAAGGTATGAGTCACTGACGCTTTACAGTATTTATTATATGCGTTCATCTTGCGGTTCATCTCGGTATCATCCTGAGTCACTGCCGGAATAAAATATAGTGCTTCCGGTACATCGACCTGCGCATCAGGCTGCGGACGATCCGCTGCAACCAGCTTGTCCAATACTTCTTTGACAATTACCTGCAGATCCGCATCGTCAAATTCATTACCGTAAACCTCCGGCTTGATGTAGTATTCTTCACCATTGAACTCCATCACTGCATCTTCACTCGCAATACGCGCAGCGGAAAAATTCTGTGAGGATACCGCTTTCTTAAATGTTTCTTCATCATACTGGAACGGCACTGTGATCTCATATTCATTTCCTTCAAAAAGGCTCAGAAGCAAACTCAGGTTCTGGCTGCGCATGCAATCCTGTATCTCAGAAAGCAGCTTCATCTCATCTATCGTATACCCCAACTCTTCCAGAGTCAGTGTCAGTACTGTTTCACCTTTTTCCCTGATCTCCAGCTTCGGTGCGCTGTAATCATTTTTCAGCATCAGAAGGACTTCTTTCGCTGTCTTCTCTGATACATCGTAATCATTCAATGTCGTTTCTTCAAAAAAAAGACCGCTGTTTGCTTTTTCATAAAGAAAATATGCGACACCACCAAGTGCGCACACAAGAATCAGCACAACGATCATCAGAATAATGACACCCTTCTTTTTTTTCTTCTTCAACTTCTGTCCCTTACCCTTCTAACCCAGTTTCTGAATCGACAGCCTCCCCAGACTGGCGTTCATGGATTGATACTTTTATGTCTTGTGTAACAAAACAGTTTCGCTCTTCCTTATATTGCACTATTCTTCTTTAATAGTCAAGGCAGGGATTCTTAATTTTTAATTACAAAAATTTCCTTTCTCAATCCAAAAATACCCGCACATTCCTGATGTGGGGTGCACATCAGAAATGATATGACGTGCACCCCACAAACACCTGTTATTCTCCGCAGGCCGCTTTAAACTCGGTCCAGTTCTTGTTGTACGCTTCGTCAGCTTCCGCAGAGACATTCTGGATAATCTCACCCTTGCTGACACTATCCGGCACAACCAGAGACGGATCTACAATGTCATCTGCTGCACCCGTCGTATTGTAATAACCGATAAATTCCATACACTGTTTCGCCACTTCCGGCTCCAAAATATAGTTCAGGAATTTATTTGCCGCCTCTGCATTCGGTGCCTGAGACGGTACGAAAGCCCCCATGATACCGAATCCAAGACCTTCTTCCGGATAAACCACTTTCAGATCAGGATTCTCTGCCAGAACGGTCGTCACCTGAGATGTATACAGGAATGCGACGGATGCCTCTCCATTCAGCAATGCGTTCTGTGTATTATCATCCTGAATCATACGAATATTCGGTGCCAGCTCCTGAAGCTTCTGTCCCGCTTCTTCAATGACGCTGACATCCTCTTCATTCATGGATTTACCCATAGACAGCAGCGTAATCCCATTGATCACACGGTAATTTGCTGTAATCGCAATACTGTCCTCCAGTTCCGGATTCCAGAGATCCTGATAGCCCTTAATTTCGAAATCTACCAGCTCCGGATCATATACAATCAGCGGGATCCCCGCACCGTAAGGCACTGTATACTTATCTTCCGGATCATAGAACTGCCCCTGATAAAGCGGATTGATATTACCAAAATTCGTCACAATCTCCTTATCAATCTCGCTCACAAGCCCTGCACTGACTGCCTGCTCAATGATATAATCATCTGCAATCACCACATCATAGTCACCGCCATCTGCCTGTGCCAGCTTTTCCAGCATCGTCTCATCCGTGTCGAAATTTGAATAAATCACCTTCACGCCGGTCTGCTCCGTAAACGTATCCAGTACTTCCTGCGGAAACATGCCTTCCCAGGTAAATAATACCAGTTCGCCATTTTCTTCGGCTCCTGCACATACGCTCATGGAAACAGCCGCAAATGCCGCAAGCCCAAGTGTCAGTAATCTCTTTTTCATATGCTCCTCCTTTGGCGTTCCTACGCCCATACATAATTTTCGGGAATCTATAAGCAACTGTTCCGATGTATAACCATCCGCCTGACTGCATGCCTCCTCACAGTTTCCGTCAGCTGCAGAAACGGCCGGGCCGGCCATTGACACCTTCTCAGCTACAAACCAAATTTACATGAAAGCTATTGATCCTCATAGCGTCTTGAGGTTTTACTTTTGAGCAGCGACGATATCAGCATAACCAGAATCACAACAATCAGGATAATCGTACAGAGTGCATTGATTTCCGGTGTAACTCCAGTCTTTAACTGCGTATATACCTTGATTGACAGAGTGGACACCCGCGGCCCGTTCACAAAGATACTGATAACCACATCATCAAACGACATTGCAAACGACAGCAGGCAGCCCGATGCCACCGCCGGCATGATCAGCGGCAGGGTAATATCCCAGAAAGTTCTGGCCGGGGATGCACCCAAATCTCTGGCCGCCTCTTCCAGAGACCGTTCAATTCCCACCAGCCTCGCTTTGACCATCATAAACACATACGGAATACAGAATGCCGTATGGGCAATTACCAGCGTCACCATGCCGAAAGGCAAGTTCAGCAGTGAAAAGAATGCCATAAATACCATACCAAGGATAATCTCCGGCACCATGATCGGAATTGTCGACAGATATTCCATCATTCCCTTACTCTTATATTCCACTCTCGTCATCCCGATCGCTCCAAGCGTACCGATTACCGCAGCAGCGGCACAGCTCAGAACCCCCAGAACCAGACTGTTGACCAGCGCTTCCTGAAGCGCCGCATCGTTCAGCAGTTCTTCGTACCACTTCCAGGTAAACCCTTTCCAGGAAACCGGAAGCTTGGAATCATTGAAAGAGAAGACGACCACCATCACAATCGGCAAATAGGTAATCAGCATCACAACTGTAAGATACAGTTTGGAGAACTGAAATTTCTTTTTTCTCACTAGAATATTCCCTCCAAATCTTTTACATGCGTGATTTTTCTGTAGAGGAAAATCATCAGACTCGTCATAATCGTCAATATCACCGCCAATGCGGCCGCAAACGGCCAGTTACTTCCACGCGTCAACTGATCCTGAATCAGACTTCCCACGAGAACGATTTTATTCCCGCCCAGAATGTCTGCGATAAAAAAGAGCCCCATAGACGGAACAAAAGTCAGAATCACACCGGACAGCAGTCCGGGCAGCGTCAGCTTCAGCGTCACAGTCGCAAATGCCTTCGCCGGAGAAGCTCCCAAGTCCCTCGCTGCCTCAACAAGACTCCAGTCCATCTTTTCCACACTCGAATACACGGCAAGGATCATGAACGGAAGCAGCGCATAGACCATACCGATCAATACCGCCGGGTAGGAATACAGAAGCTTCAGCGGCTTCTCAATCAGTCCCATCGCCTTCAGCACCGTATTCAGTACACCCTTGACCTGAAGGATAATGATCCAGCCGTAAAGCCGGATCAGGGAACTGGTCCAGAAGGGTACCATAATCAGAAACATCATGATTTTCTTTCCCCGTGCCGACAGCTTTGCCATAAAATACCCAAACGGATATCCGATCAGCACCACAAGAATGGTTGTCGAAAATGCGAGCTGAAAGGACTGTTTAAAACATTGAAGATATACCGGGTCGCGCAGTTTTCGGTAATTGTCCAGCGTAAACAGCCACTGGAAACCGTATCCGTCTCCATTATTGGTAGCAAAACTGACCGCAACCATATAAATCATCGGTCCGAGGACAAAAAGCAATGTGAATATATAAAGCGGTGCAATACAGAGCCACCACTGGTTTTTCTTTTTCATCGCGGTGCCTCCATATCTACCAGAACTGCATGCTCTGCTGACCACTCCAGACAGACATGCTCCCCGATATCATAATTGAAATTAATGCCCTGTCTGCTGATGACCACCTCTGTCTCATCGCCAAGAGATACAACGATTCTCAGCATCCCGCCGACAAAGCTCTTTTCTTTTATCGTACCCGGAAGCCACTGTTCTGATTTCGGTTCCCGCCATACGCTGATATTCTCACTGCGCACCGCCAGTGTCAGATGATCACCTTCTCTGACCGGAAACTGTTCCTTCTTACATGCCATAGTCCCGAACGCATTCTTCAGAATTACCGTATCAGCATCCACAGAAACCACAGTCCCCTTCAGGATATTCGCAGCCCCCACAAATTCTGCCACATAACTGGTCTTCGGATGGTCATATATCTCCGTCGGGCTGCCTGCCTGCTCGAACCTTCCGTCCTTCATAACCACGATCACATCCGACATATTGATCGCTTCTTCCTGATCATGTGTAATATAAATAAATGTAATTCCGAGCTTCTTCTGAAGCCGCTTCAGTTCATGCTGCATCTGACGGCGGAGCTGAAGATCCAGTGCTCCCAGCGGCTCATCCAGTAACAGTACCCGCGGATTATTAATCAGCGCACGAGCGATTGCCACACGCTGCCGCTGCCCGCCGCTCATCTCAGACGGCATACGCTTCTCAAAGCCCTCCAGCTGCACCAGAGACAACATCTTTGTTACCCGTTCCCTGATTTCAGCCTTGCCAACCTTCCTGATCTTCAGGCCATAGGCAATATTATGATAAACATCCATATGAGGGAACAACGCATAATTCTGGAATACTGTATTGACATTCCGCTTTTCTGGTGCCTGATCCCCCATCGTCTTTCCCTCCAGCAGTACTTCACCGCTGTCCGGATACTCCAGTCCGGCGATAATCCTGAGTGTTGTAGTCTTGCCGCAGCCGGAGGAGCCAAGCAGAGTCACAAACTCTCCTTCATGGATCGTAAGACTGACCCCTCTCAAAACCTCGGTGTCACCAAAACTTTTCGTAATATTCCTCAATTCCAGTACTACTGGTCTCTCATGTACTTTCCATTCATTTTCCATATTTCCACAAGCATCCCTTTCCGGTGTATGCAGTTCAAAACAGTTATTCTTTTCATATAGATTTAGTAGGCATTCTACCATCTATCAGGCAAAACGTCAATACCATTTTTCATAATCCAGTGTCTCATCATACCACAGAAACAAAAAAAACGCCAGCGGCAGATTCTCTAACCTATTAGAAAGATTTATTTCGACCATATTCTGTACTATTCGTGTTTAGTTAAAGAACTGGAAGGTTTCGTACGATGCCCCAGAACGGGAG
>JAUNGL010000170.1 GCA_030524665.1 Lachnospiraceae bacterium
ATATCAGGCATATCTCGAAGCACAGGCAGAAGCGGATGCAGCGACACAGCAGGCAGATGAGCAGGCGGTGATTGATGCAGCAGCACAGGCGGAAGCAGAGTATCAGGAATTTTTGGCAGCGCAGGCAGCAGCGGATGCGGCCGCACAGGCGGAAGCGGATGCAGCATATGCAGCACAGCTTGCGGCAGAACAGCAGGCAGCAGCAGACGCAGCATATCAGGAACAGCTTGCAGCAGAACAGGCAGCGGCCGAAGCTGCGGAAGCGGCAGCAGCAGAAGCAGCATCCTCAAGCTTTGGGCAGCAGATTGTAAATTTCGCAGTACAGTTTGTCGGAAATCCTTATGTATGGGGCGGTACGAGCCTGACAAGCGGAGCAGATTGTTCCGGATTCACACAGTCTGTATTTGCTAACTTTGGAATCGGAATCCCGCGTACAGCAGCAGCACAGTCCGGCAGCGGTACACCGGTAGACCTTGGAAGTATTCAGGCAGGAGATCTCCTGTTCTACAATGGTGACAGTGGAATTGGCCATGTAACGATTTATATGGGTAATGGACAGGTCGTTCACGCAAGCAATCCGGGTACAGGAATTGTGATTTCTGATTATGGCTATAGAACTCCGGTAAGTGCGAGAAGATACTGGTAAATAACCAGACAGAATCGATTAAAATATTGGGAAACAGACAATTATTTACGGCTTAAGAAAAGAGCCGCTGCAGTTGCAGCGGCTCTTTTCTTATTCCGATTATTTTCTTGCATGATGTTTGGGATGGTGTTATACTCAGACCATAATGCCAATGATAGGTTGCAGCATCAGACCGGAGGAGCTATCCGGTTGCTTTTGAGGAGATTTTGAGAATGGCAAAAAATGACTGGTATGAAGCTGGTGAGGAAATCAAAAATCTAGTGCAGGATGCAATTGAAAATCAGGATTTCACCCAGTTGAGTACGACAATTTCAAATGTGGTAAACAGGGCAGCAGATGGTTTTCAGGAAGCACTCAGAGATTCCTTGAGGGGACATCCGCAGAGTGCAGGAAGGAAAAACAAAGACTGGATCAACGGGGAATGGCGGGAGATAGACCCGGAAGAGGAAACGTATGGTAATTCTGAGACTAGAGTATCCTGGGAGAAGCCGGAGAAAAAAAATGAGCCGGGATCGGGAACTTACGGCAGTGAGATAGAAAACACAGAACGTAGAAGACAGAGAAAACAGAATATATATACGAATCATGAAGCGGCAGACCGGATAAAGCGTGAATTGAAGGAGAATAAGAAGAGCCTGAAGCCTGTCAGGAAGAAACTGAAAGTGCCGGGACAGGCTTCTGGAGCTGTGATGAAATATACTGGCTACAGTCTGGGAAGTATGTTCGGGTTGTCACTGGCGATTCTGGGGGTAGTTTCGTATACAACCGGGGTAGCCATGGAGATCGCCTTTGGAACACTGGGGGTATTATTTGCAGCATGCTTCTGGCTTGGAGCTGTCGGAAACAAAAGACTGGGACTTGCGAAAAGATTTCAGAGGTATGTGGAACTTCTGAGAGACCGGACATACTGTACAGTGGCGGAGCTGGCGTCCGGAACAGGACGGAGCGAGAGCTTCGTATTGAAGGACCTGAGAAAGATGATTCGTAGGGGATTCTTTCCGGAAGGTCATCTGGACAGGAAAGGAACCTGCCTGATGACGGATTATGAGACGTATCAGCAGTATCTTCTGACAGAGCAGGAATATGACCGCAGAATTGAAGAAAAAAAGAATGATTCCGGGATGTCGGCAGATCACCGGAATGAGAAAAATATTTCTTCAGAGACAGAACGGAATCAGGGAGCTGCATCTGGTCAGAAGAAGGAGAGCAGCGGAGCTGAGACGAAATCCGAAAGTTCTCTGAACCATGAATGCCGGGAATTGATCCGTGAAGGAAACCGTTATATTGCGCACATTCGTGAGTGTAATGACAGGATACCGGGAGAGGAGATTTCGGCAAAGCTGGATCGACTGGAGCTGGTGGTGACGAGGATATTCCGGGAGGTGGATCGCAGGCCGGAGCTGGCACCTGAACTTCGGAAAATGATGAGCTATTATCTTCCGACGACACAGAAATTGCTGGATGCCTACTGTCAGCTGGATGAGCAGCCGGTCAGGGGGCAGAATATTGAGAATACGAAAAAAGAGATTGAAAATGCGCTGGATACGATCAATGAGGCATTTGAAAATCTGCTGGATAGCTTTTTTGAAAACACTGCGTGGGATATTTCTTCGGATATTTCTGTCCTTCACACCATGTTTGCCCAGGAAGGATTAATGGGCCAGGATTTTGCAGATCCTTCGAAGAAAAAGCAGCCATGATGGCTGGGAGATCTGCAAATAGGAGACGGTGAAATAAACACTGTAAGCAGAAGTATCAGAAAAGTACAGAATAGTACAACACAGTAAAAGAAAACAAAGTGAAAAAAGTGACAGAAAAGGGAGGAAGCCAGAATGGACGATCAGTTCAGGGATTTTGCAGACGCACCGACACCGGTGCTGACATTTGGAACCCCGGAACCGGAAGAAAAGAAGGTTCCGGAAGAAGTGCCGGAGAAAAAGGTTGAACCGCAGCTTGATGACAGTCTGCTGTCTGATGCAGAGAGGAAGATGGTGGATGATTTCAGCAAACAGATTAATCTTCATGACTCGAATGGAATCTTGCAGTACGGTGTGGGTACCCAGCGGAAGATGGCGGATTTTTCTGAGGGAGCTTTGAAGAGTGTCAAGACAAAGGATCTTGGAGAAGTAGGTGATATGATCACCAGCCTCGTGACAGAGCTGAAGAGTTTCGATGTGGAAGAGGAAGAAAAGGGATTTCTGGGGTTGTTCAAAAAGAGCGGAAACAAGATGACAGCTCTCAAGGTAAAGTATGATAAAGCAGAAACAAATGTGGAGAAAATTTGTGAAGTGCTGGAAGGACATCAGATCCAGCTGATGAAGGATGTCGCTGTTCTCGATAAGATGTACGGACTGAATCTGTCTTACTTCAAAGAGCTTTCCATGTATATTCTTGCCGGGAAAAAGAAGCTTCAGGAGGTGCGCAGCACAGAACTTTCCGATCTGGTGGAAAAGGCGCAGAGAAGCAATCTTCCTGAGGATGCGCAGGCCGCGAAGGATCTGGAGGATCTGTGTGAACGTTTTGAGAAGAAAATCCATGACCTTGAGCTGACGCGTATGATCGCAATTCAGACGGCACCACAGATCCGTCTGGTACAGTCGAGCGATTCTCTGATGATTGAGAAGATTCAGTCAACGATCGTGAATACGATTCCTCTCTGGAAAAGCCAGATGGTGATTGCGCTTGGAGTGGAACATGCCAATCAGGCGGCGAGAGCGCAGCAGCAGGTGACAGATATGACGAATCAGCTTCTGAAGAAGAACGCGGAAGCACTGAAGATGGCGACGGTCGAGAGTGCAAAGGCATCAGAGAGAGGAATTGTGGATCTCGAGACACTCAAGACAACAAACGCATCGTTGATTTCGACGCTTGATGAAGTACTCAAGATTCAGGAGGATGGACGTCAGAAGCGCCGCAGTGCAGAAGAAGAGCTGAATCGCATGGAATATGAACTGAAGAGTAAATTGCTGGAAATACACAGGTAAAAAAGGATTCAGATGCGGGATGCTCGGGAAATGATCATAGGTCGAGGATACCGGAAAATATGAGGATTGGTAAAAGAGGGTATTGTAACACGATACCCTCTTTTTAAATATACAGGGAAGCAAGTCAGGCAATTATTTTTTAGGTATATTTGGTCTGTTTTACTGCTTATACATCGGCATCGACCATTCTGTATCCGATGCCGATTTCTGTGAAGATGTACTGCGGCTGTGCCGGATTTTTCTCCATTTTGCGTCGTATGTTTGCCATATTTACACGCAGAATCCGGTTGTTGTCATCGGCATATGGACCCCAGACATGAGAAATCAGTGTATCATAGGTGATGACTTTGCCGGAATTATTTGCAAGGAGAGAGACGATCTTGTATTCTACCTGTGTCAGGTGTATTTCTTCTCCATTTACGGTGATCCGGCGTTTGTCAAAGTCAATCACAAGTCCCTTGGAACTGAAAATGTGTGATTCCGCAGGACCGGAACCATTCATATGTGAAATATGACGAACCGCAGTCCGGATGCGGGCGAGCAGTTCGGAGGTGCCGAAAGGCTTGGTGATATAGTCATCGGCTCCGAGGTCCAGAGCGGCGACCTTGTCATTTTCCTGAGTACGTGCGGAAATGACGATGATCGGCATAGAAGACCATGCACGTACCTGACGGATGATGTCCATGCCGTCCATATCGGGAAGTCCCAGATCCAGCAGCAGGATTTCAGGACAGCGGGAGGTAATCTGAGAAAGCCCATCCTTGCCGGAATAGCTTTTGTAAACTTTATAGTTTTGATTGATCAATGCTGTGGCAATAAAGTCGCAGATGTTTTTTTCATCTTCAATAATCAGTATGGAAAGTTTGGTATTCATCTGTTATCTCCTGATTCTTTTTCTTCTCTGGGAAGCGTAAAACAAAATTCTGCTCCCTGATCCATATTATAAGCTTCTATCGTGCCATTGTGGGCATTCACAATGGTTTTGCAGATGGAAAGCCCAATGCCCATGCCCTTTTTGCCGTCCGGCGTGGTTGAAACCGAAGAACCGGTTCCGTTAAAGATGTCCGGCAGCTTATATTTCGGGATGCCAACTCCATAATCACGGACGTGGAAGGAGACGGAGGTCTCATCACAGGTCACATAACAGTCGGTCGGCTGTGTGCTGTGGGAATGCATGACGGCATTTTCGATCAGATTCATAATGACCTGTTCGATCAGAATCGCATCCATTGGTATCATCAGAAAATCGTCAGGCACCCGGACGTTTACTTCAGCATCGGGGATACGCTTTTGCAGGCGCTGCACCGCTTCTGAAACAACTTCCTCGATCGGTTCCAGTGATTTGGTGACTTGGGCATCTTTGGCGTGGATTCGGGTTACAGTGAGAATGTTTTCAACCATATTCAGAAGCCAGTTGGCATCTTCCTGAATGTTGGTGATCAGTTTCAGCTTCTCCTGTTCGCTGAGTTGATTTGTATTTTCCATATAAGTGTTTGCACTGCCTATGATACCAGTCAGTGGAGTACGCAAATCGTGAGAAATTGCACGCAGCAGATTTGCACGCATCTTTTCTTTTTCAGCAAGTGCCAGCTGTTTTTCGCGGTCAGCAATGATGAGGGACTGCTTTTTCAGGCTTGTGGTAGCAGCACTCATAAAAGAGGAAATGATCAGCATACTGAAAAAGGCGACCGGGTAACCCGCAAGGGTAAAATTCAGATTCATATACGGGTAAGTAAAAAAGAAATTTATACATATAATACTCAATATGGAACCAATGATACCATAAATATAACGTGAAGTAAAACGGGCCGCTATAACGACTGCAAGCATATAGGCAAAGGAAACGTCAATAAGATTACTGGTAGCGTGATCCATCCAGAAGGCAAGCAGTGTCCCTAAAAACAGGAACAGAATGGTAACGGTGCTGTCATGGATAAAAGGAATCTGCAGAATTTGTCTGAGCTTCTCAGGGCAATGGCTGATGCAGATCCGAGATAGCTTTTGGATGTAATTGCCCAGACAATGCAGGATGGAGTCAGGTGCTCCGGAATTATTTATGTGTTTATGCCGTAAACAGGACATAAAATACATCCTTTCTTTGAAATAAGTAGAGGTATCCGGGATACCTTCGATGTCAGTATACTATTAAAAGGACAGTTGGGCAATGAGAAACATGAATTTTCAACGGTTGTTTTGGAAAGCGGGTTACTGTTCACACGGCTGCCTTTTCGGCAGACGTGTGAAC
>JAUNGL010000013.1 GCA_030524665.1 Lachnospiraceae bacterium
AAGCGATGGCTTTCCTGAGCTTCTTAGTGGGAGTTAGCCGTTCGCTCGGGGGAGCGTTACCCGCTTTTGCGTGGGGGGGCCCGGGCCTGTGGCGGGCGTCCGTTAGTTAACAAACACGAATCCAAATTATTATCTCGTGGGAACCGGATCAGGGAAAAGGTATTGACGAATGGTAAAAAAGAGGTAAGATAAAGCTGAGTAATTGAAAGAAAGACAGAAATATAATAGTTGTATTCGGAAAACAGAGGTATCCTGATTCAGATATGGAGCAATACTTAAGGATGAGGTGTTTTTATGAATGATCATAAGGAAAGAAGGACGCGGAATTTATGAAGATTCAGAACAAAATGCTGCGAAAAACGGCGGTCATTCTGCTTGGAAACTGCATATATGCGCTGGCGGTAGCATATTTCATCCTCCCCGTCGGGTTGATTACGGGAGGGACAACGGGAATCGCGATCTTCGTACAGCATTATACAGGGTTTGAGGTCAGCCTGTTTGTATCTGCATTTAATCTCGCGATGTTTTTGCTGGGTGCATGGCTGCTCGGCAGGCAGTTTGCACTGACTACACTGCTCAGCACTTTTACGTATCCGGTATTTCTGCACCTGATGGAACGTCTCGCAGATTACACGGGACCGCTGTCTTCAGATCCGATGCTCTGTACGATCTTCGCAGGATTGCTGATCGGGGCGGGAATTGCACTTGTGATTCAGGAGGGAGCCTCTACGGGCGGAATGGACATACCGCCGCTGGTCATTCACAGGAAAACCGGGATTTCGGTTGCATTTTTGCTGTATGCATTTGATGTCCTGATTCTGCTGATGCAGATGACATTTTCGGATCGTGAACAGGTATTGTACGGGATTCTGCTGGTATGTATCTATTCCTTTGCACTCGAAGAATTCCTGCTGCTTGGCAAGAGCAGGGTACAGATTAAAATCATCAGTGAGAAATATCAGGAAATCAACGAGGCAATCCTGCATCAGCTTGACCGGGGAACGACCCTGTTCGAGATAGAGGGCGGATATAAACGAAAGGAAATGTATGCAGTACTGACCGTGGTAAACCGACGTGAACTGTTCAGGGTCAATGATCTGGCAAAGCAGATCGATCCGGAGGCGTTTATCATTATCGGACAGGTGAAGGAAGTGCGCGGGCGCGGATTCACTGCGGGCAAGAAGTACGAATAAAGGGTGAATAAAACTATTGATTTATGAGCATGAAGCAGGGGAAGAAGAGTACGGAAGGAGTATCTGGACATGACGGAGAGAAAAATGAAACGGGTGGAGGATTCTATGGTAGAGCAGTCCTTTCTGCTGATGCCGCGCCATCTGAATGCGGCGGGGCATCTGTTCGGCGGACAATTGCTGGCATGGATTGATGAGACGGCAGGCATCGTGGCGCTGCGCCACGCACAGTGCAATGTAGTGACAGTGGCTGTGGACAATATGTATTTTAAAGCGGGAGCAGGCATCAATGATGTCGTGGTGCTGATCGGCAGAATTACGCACGTCGGACGTTCCTCCATGGAGGTGCGCATCGATTCCTACGCAGAGAAGCTAGACGGTACGCGGACGATGATCAACAGAGCTTACTTTGTGATGGTGGCGACGGACGAGAACCAGAAGCCGGTGGAAGTACCGGGGCTGATCGTGGAGGGCGTGACCCAGCAGATTGAATGGGAGGCCGGGGAGAAGCGCTCGCAGCTTCGGAAAATGCGGAGAAGTGAGGGATATTGAGCGATGAGACAGCGTATCAGAAAGATAGGGGAATATCAGCAGGTGTGCCATGAATTTCCACCCGTCTATGATGAAAACAGCAAAATCCTGATACTTGGAAGCTTTCCTTCCGTCAAGTCAAGGGAACAGCAGTTTTATTACGGGCACCCGCAGAACCGTTTCTGGAAAGTACTGGCAGGAGAGCTGGGGGAAAAGATACCGGAGCGCATTGAGGAGAAAAAGCAGTTTCTTCTGAGAAACCATATCGCACTCTGGGATGTCATCGACTCGTGTGAGATCATCGGTTCCAGTGACAGCAGCATCCGCAATGTCGTTGTCACGGATATCAGGCAGATTCTGGAGCATTGTCAGATTCGGAATATCTATGCGAACGGTACAACGGCGAGAAAACTGTTTGAGAAATACCAGAAGGAAAGGTGTGGCCGTGACATCATCGGTCTGCCCTCGACCAGTCCGGCGAATGCGGCTTATTCTCTGGAGAGACTGCTGGAGGAGTGGAACTGTATTACGGATGGGCTGGGGATTTGACGTTGATGAGAGAGGGATTTTGTCCTTTGAGTCTGGCGGATCTCATGCTATATTGGGGAAAACAGATCGGATGAGGTGCAGCAGTGAACCACAAAGTGTATGAATATGAATCCCTGCTTTATGGAGCGGGAGAAACGGGCGGTGCTTATGTCATTTTTCCCTACGATATCAGGGAAGAATTCGGACGGGGACGGGTAAAAGTACACGTTACGTTTGATGGAGAAAAATATGACGGCAGCATTGTGAATATGGGAGTAAAAAATGCGGATGGGAGTATCTGCTACATCATAGGTGTACGGAAAGAGATACGTTCCAGGATAGGGAAGCAGCCGGGCGACAATGTCCGTGTAACAGTAAAAGAAAGGGAATAGAGGAGGGCTGAAAGGTGTGGACATGTCCAAAGTGCGGGCGTACTTTTAGAAAACAGAACCAGAGTCATTACTGTGGGAAAGAGTACGATGGCGGAATTTTTATCGGGACATCTTGGATTACCGGCTATTTCAAAGGATCGGATAAAAGAATTGATGTATGATACGGTTGGATTTCGTTCAAGAGAAGAAAAGGTCAGTCTGGGTGTTGCCAGTATGAATATTATGTATTATATGGCTGAACAGCTAATGAAGTGCGGACAGCCTTTTATATTAGAAAATAACTTTGAGGACGTGTCACGGGAAGGGTTGCTTGCAATTCTCGAAAAATATTCGTATCAGGCAATTACTGTTACATTAACAGGAGATTACAAGAAGATATATCAGCGATTTTTAGAGAGAAATGACAGTCTGGAACGGCATCGCGGGCATGTAGTAAATGACTGCTATCCTGAAAAGACAAAAAAGAATCCTGTATCACAGATTCCGTATGAAAATTTTGTGGACGGGATTGTGAACAGGGGGATGGACAGATTTATAGCAAATGGGCCGCACATTATTGTGGATACAACGGATTTTAATCAGATTGATCAGGGTGAACTGCTGCAGCAGATAATAGTTTGCCGGGAGAAAATAATTCATGATTGATAAAATTTGAATCATGGAATAGAGTCGAAAAAGAAAGATCAGTAATGAGTAATGCGTAATGGCGCAAAAGCTGAGATTTAATATTGTGTACAGGAATAGCAGAAAGGGAAAATATGAACCGTATTAAATTGGTTGTACCAACAAAAGAATACGAAGATCAGGTAATGGCGTATAAACAGGCATTTTTAGCGAATCACGACAGCTTTGACGGATGTGCAGGTCTGGAAGAAACGGAGAATTATGAGGAATGGCTTGACTTTGAGAACAGATTGTCAAAAAAATATGGAGATGCTTACGTGTCGTCCACAGTCTGTCTGGCAGTCAGAACAGAAGATCATAAACTGGTAGGGATTATTGATTACAGGCACGAGCTGTCCGATTTTCTGATGCGCTTTGGGGGAAATATCGGGTATAGTGTATTGCCGTCAGAGCGGAACAAAGGATATGCAAAAGAGATGCTGCAATTGATGATAGAGAAATGCAGAGAATCTGGCGCGGATAAGGTTTTGGTAACCTGTGACAAAAATAATATGGCTTCCTCCAGAACGATTCTTGCTAATGGCGGAGTATTGGAAAATGAGGTGGTGGATGAGGTTGGTTTGAGTAAATGCGGAATAATCCAGAGGTATTGGATTACTGTAAATCAGGGATAAATATGAGATTTTTTAGCGAATCAGGCAAGCCCCCTGCTTCAAGTGCAAAGAGCACTGAGCAGCAGGGGGCTTGTTTGGCTTTGGTGAGAATATTTTCGTATTGTGAACATCGAATCATCCTGTCATTCCGACAGTAATCTCTGTGCGATCTCCTGTACTTTGTGATACATTTCCGTGAATCCAACATCCGCCTGTTTCGCGAGCCTGCTCACGCTGTCGTTTTCCGGATAGAAATATGTTTCATCCTTCCAGGTGCAGCATTTGACGTCTGCCATACCCCACGGAGTTTCTATGGTGTGTATTTCACGGTCAAGGCGGGTCCGGTTGACTTCAAGCGCACGGATACCGATTGTCGTTGTATTCCGAAAGATGATATGTTCCATGCAGGGGCGCTGTTCGTGAGTGCAGAGCACTGTGAGGAGCCATGCGGGCCTGTTTTTTTTCATATAAACAGGAGTATAGTATACGTCCAGGGCACCGGCATTCATCAACTGTTCCAGAGTAAAGGAGAGAGCCTCTCCGGTACAGTCGTCAATATTCGTCTGCAGCATCAGAATGGAGTGCTCCCTCTGCTGTGTGACAGGCTCCAGAAGCATGGCACGGAGGACTCCGGTGGTCGGATAGTCACGTTTGCCTGCGCCAAGTCCGGTACGGAGGATACGGAATTCGTCCGGCAGTTCCTCGCCCGTACGCAGGGCAGCGGCGATCGCAGCACCGGTCGGTGTCACAAGCTCTCCTTCCACAGGTCTGATTTTCAGGGTAAGCTTCTGTGCGGCAGCAATCGCAGATACGGCCGGAACAGGAACCGGAATCAGTCCATGCTGGCAGCGGATCTGCCCCGTTCCGTCACTGAGGGCCGATACGATCACCTGATCCGGGTGCAGATTGTCAATGCAGATCGCGGCTGCTGCAATATCCACAATGGAATCGACAGCGCCGACCTCATGGAAATGAACCTGATCTACGGGCTTTCCGTGGACGGAGGCTTCCGCCTCTGCCAGAATCGTGAAGATACGAATGGCAAGACTGCGCGCGTTTTCCGTTATAGCTCCCTGATTCAGAATTGTGATAATATCCTGAAGGTTCCGGGCTGTATGGTGATGATGGCCATGCGCCGGATGCGTGTCGCCCTTTGAATGACTGTGTGAATGATGGTAGTCTGCATCACTGCCATGAGTGTGTGAACAGCAGGTGGTGTCGTTGCCATGGCTGTGTGAATGATGGTGATCTGAATCACTATCATGTGTATGTGAACAGCAGGCTGTGTCGTTGCCATGACTGTGTATAGAATGGTGTGCCGCATTTTCTGCCTGATCATGAGTATGCGAAGCATCACCGGATTCCTTATAGTGCTGTTGGTGCGTTGAGTGTGTATGGGCTTCCCCATGCAGATATGCCATATCGTGATCATGGTTATCCAACTCAGGGGTCAGAATTACATTGAAATCGCAGGCACGCAGCCCGGATTTGAATACCTCTGAAATCTGAATAGAATATCCGTCAAGAGGGAGGCTTGCAAGCCCGGCTTCAAGTACCTGGCGGTCGGCGCCGAGATCGAGCAAAGCCCCGACGGTCATATCGCCGCTGATGCCGGAATTACATTCAAGATATAAAATAGTCTGGTTCATAATATTCTCCTGTCAGTAAATTTGTCATGCTCTGGTTCAGGTCTGTATCTGCATGGCGATCGGGCTGAATAATAACGTTGTTACTGGAGTTTGGCTCGGTCGTTCCCTGAAATCAGACGGGCATGAAGTTGGATTGTAGTTTCTGCTCACAGCTCTGTGGTTCGTGAACAGGAACAGATCGTACCGCAGTTGACGGATTTGTCAACTGCGTGCAGCAAAAGTATATCATATGGATTTTGAGTCTGCAAGAGAGATGATGTGCGCTATCTGTTCTTCAGAACCGCCAGTGCGATGAACAGGATTCCACCAATCCAGGAGAGATCCTGCGGACAGCGGCGGCTGATTTTGTGACCGAGAAAAAGGCCGAGACAGGTGAAAAGTACCCCTGTAAAAAAGGCGGCAAGCACGGTGAGAAGAATGGGGATTTTCAGGAATGCAGCCATAGTTCCGGCAATCAGACTGTCGATGGACATGGCGAGGGCAAAAAATACGGTTTCTTTCCAGGATAAACAACGGCTGCGCTCTCTGACCGCCTCGACCGGGTCACCGTAAATATCGATAATAAAGCGGAGGTCTGAAAAGGCAAAGCGGATATTTTTGTGCACAGCCTTATGATGGCGCAGGTATTGGCGGATGCTGGAATCAGCGAGCTTCAGGCATCCGAGAAAGAGGAGGCTGAAGAAGCAGATTTCTCTCGTATACGTTTCGGAAATCCGACTGTCCAGAAAGGTACCGAATAAGAGAGAAATACCGAGACAAAGGCTGCAGATTCCATTGATTACGGCAATCTGCATTTTGGAGAGATCAATCTGGCTGGTGCCGTAAGCTGCGCTGGCGACAAAGGTGTCCAGGCACAGAGCGAAAACGAGTATCAAGATATTCAGAATCATAATATTTACCGCTGCAGTCCGGCAAATGCCGGTTTGCAGAATGATATCTTTTGGAACATTATATTCAAAACAGTGTTGATTGCCAGTGATATATGAGGAAGGTCTGTAGCAGATCACAGGCAAAGGGGACCTGTGTTGTGTGAGTACAGTGTGCAGCAGGGGCGAAACGGTGTGTAACATATTTGGAAGAGAATTCTCATATACATTAAGAGTAGATTCAAGCCAGAGGTGGAAAATGGAAGTAGGATATTATATCTTGATGTTTGCGCTTGGACTGGGACTTTTAGTGTGGGGGAGCGATCTGTTTGTGGACAGTGCGATCGCGCTGGCAAACCGCTTTCATCTGTCGGAGGTGTTGATCGGGGCTACGATTGTCAGTCTGGGTACCACGCTGCCGGAGACTTTGTTTTCTACGATTGCGTCTGTGCAGGGGCTGCCGGAAATGGCGCTTGGAAATGCACTCGGATCTATTTTATGCAATACGGGATTAATAGCAGGAATTATGTTGACTCTGAAGCCAATTGTTCTGGATTCGCAGTCGGCCGAAAATATGATGCAGGGAGGCTTGTTTCTTGGGGCAGGTTTTTTCATCTATGCGGTAAGCGGATTGTTAACAGGAGGACTGACCAGAAGTACAGGAATCATTTTGCTGCTCCTCTGCATTTTTTATATGGTGAATACTGTATGGAATGCCAGAAAGGCAGAGGAAGACTCTCATTTGGAGCAGTCAACCGAACAGTCCTTCGGTGTGAGTGATATCATAAGAATTTTTCTGGAAGCAGCAGGGATTTATATCGGTGCGGATATTCTGGTAAAATACGGCCCGAAGATTGCAGGTGCCTTTGGAATACCTGAGATGATCATTTCACTGACTTTTGTTGCACTGGGAACGTCACTTCCGGAGCTTGTGACTTCACTGGTAGCGCTGCGGAAGAAACATTCCGCACTTTCACTCGGAAACATCATAGGGGCAGATATCCTGAATTTTGTTCTGGTAGGAGGGATTTCAGCGGTCATCTGTCCTTCGGCTTACCCGGAGAGTATTATGAAACTGGAGCTTCCGTCCATTTTTGGACTGCTGTTTTTGATGTGCGTACCCTCGATCCTCTGGCAAAAGGCAGGGAGAGCACAGGGGATTCTCATGCTTGGCGGGTATATCATGTATCTGATTCTGATGGGAATACATTGACGTGTGAACAGTAAAGGATAAATAGTTTATATACGGGCAGAAACAGGTTGCACCCTCCGGCAAATTTTGATATTCTGTAATCTGTTATAGTTTTTGGATTTGATAAATAGGACTGACAGGATGGTGTAAGCATGAGAAGAAAAGACAGAGAAGTATCGGAAATCGGGGAACAGCTTGCGATCATAGACCGGTGCAGTGTGTGCCGGCTTGCGCTGCAGGATGAGGAAGGACTGTATCTTTTGCCGCTGAATTTCGGATATGAATATAAAGAGGGAAAGCTGGTTCTTTATTTCCACAGTGCCAGACAGGGGCGCAAGATCACAGCGATTGGAGCGGGATGCCAAGTAGCGTTTGAGATGGATGGAGCGCATCAATTAATTACAGGAAATACTGCATGTGAGTACGGCTTCGCATTCGAATGCGTGATGGGGAATGGAACGGCATCCATTGTGGATGATATTGCGGAAAAAAAGCACGGACTGGAGCTTCTGATGCAGCAGCAGACGAGAGGAGTACAGCCAGAAGGACAGCAGCCGGATGCTCCGGGTGCCTGCAGGCAGCCAGCATTCGTGTTTACAGATCAGATGGCAGCCAGCGTGGCGGTGATAAAAGTAGAAGTCAGGAATTTTACTGCAAAGCGGAGAAATATGCTCTGAGATGAACAGAACCAGACGATAATCACTCATTTCGGCCCGCTTTGGACAATTTTGACGGGAAAGGGCAAGTGATAGTCGTTACTGAATATGAAATTCGGCTAAGGGAGAAAGTTATCATGAAAAACATTGTATATCAGCTTCACGGGAAATACTATTTGAATATTACGAATCAATGTCCCTGCAACTGCAGCTTCTGTATCCGGAAAAATGGCAATAATGTCGGAACAGGGGACAACCTCTGGCTGGGCTGTCAGCCGGAGACGGATGAAATTATAGAGGCGATTGCAGTTTCCGGGATCAGAGAAGGAGAAGCTGTTACGTTCTGCGGCTACGGGGAACCGGTCTGTGCGCTGGAACAGTTGAAGGGAGCAGCCCGCTACCTGAAAGAAAAGTATCATGCGGTAATCCGGCTGAATACGAATGGGCTGGGAAACCTGATCCACAGCAGGAATATTACAGATGAATTGTGCGGGCTAATTGATTCCGTTTCTATCAGCCTGAATGCCTCCGACGCGGAAACATATCAGGAAATTGTACATTCTGTGTACGGGGAACAATCCTTTGATGCGATGCTTCAGTTTGCTGCATCATGTAAAGCAAAGGGAATCGGGGTGTGCTTTACGGTTGTAGATGTGATCGGAGAGAAAGAAATTGAAAAATGCCGTGCAATTGCGCAGCGGATGCAGATCGAATTCCGGGTGAGAGTTCATATCAAAGATAATGACAGCTATTAAGGCAATTCTTCCGCAATTTGATTTCAATGGTTACTGTTCACTGGGCAGCTGTCCCGCGAACGGTAACTTTCAATGAAGTAATGCTGAAAAGTTACTGTTAGAATTTCTGTACAAAAATACATTTTTCCAGTATAATAGACACGACTAACGGAAGAAATATTCCGATCATAAGGAGACAGAAGAATGAAAGAAATAGCGAAATTAATGGATTACCGCTCAGATGTGCGTGTTGTCGATGCTACCCTGCGTGATGGCGGCCTGGTGAATGACTTTTATTTTACCGATGAATTTGTCAGAGCGCTGTACCTTGCAAATATCAAATCAGGCGTGGATTATATGGAATTCGGATATAAGGCGTCGAGAGAACTGTTTGATGAGAATAAATTCGGAAAGTGGAAATTCTGTAAGGATGAAGATATCCGGGCAATCGTAGGGGAGAACAATACAGACCTGAAGATTGCAGTGATGGCAGATGTTGGGAGATGTGACTATAAAAACGATATCTTGAACAAAGCAGACAGCCCTATCGATCTGATTCGTGTAGCGACTTATCTGAATACGATCCCCCTGGCCGCAGACATGATCGAAAATGCGGCAAAGAAAGGCTATGAAGTGAGCTGTAATATCATGGCGATCTCGAATACGCAGGAGAGAGATCTGGAGGCAGCACTGGATATCCTCGGAAAGACACCGGTTGACGTATTTTATATTGTGGACAGCTACGGCGCTCTGTATCCGGAGCAGATTGCCCGTATTGCAGATACCTTCCTGAACTTTGCATCCAAATACGGAAAGAAGGTCGGTATCCACGCACACAACAACCAGCAGCTCGCTTTCGCCAACACGATAGAGGCAGTTGGTGACGGAGTGGACTGGCTGGATGGTACATATGCAGGAATGGGCCGCGGCGCGGGCAACTGCGCGATGGAGCTTCTTCTTGGCTTCCTCCGCAACCCGAAGTACAGCGTATTCCCGGTATTCCAGTTCGTGGACAAGTATATGACGAAGCTTCGCGAGGAAGGAACCGTATGGGGATATGACCTGCAGTATTTGATGACAGGGCTTCTGAACCAGCATCCGAGAACTGCGATCCAGTTTACGAAGGACAGGAGAAACGATTACGCGGAATTTTATAAGGAGCTGGTGGTACAGGATTAGAATATCTGGCAGAGGTTTAAATATTCGTTTCAGTTCAGCAGGCTGAATAAGAAATTTCACTCGCGGACATGACGAAAAAGGGATGTTGCTCAAAATAGTTTGCGCAGCATCCTTTTTTTGTGAAAAAGAATTATCAAATTCTGAAGAAAATTTGTACGGATGTCAAAAACTTACCATAAATCTTAAAATTGTACGGTTTTAATTGTGCAAAATAGCAGATATAATAAATACATCATGAAAACGTATAAATATTGTGTAAAGGAAGGAGAACAAAAATGAAAAAGAAATTATTATCCGTATTACTGACATCTGCAATGGTACTTTCCATGGGTATGGTAGCATCAGCAGAAGAAGTAACTCTTACAATGGCAGAGGTTAACCCTTTGGATACAATTGTAGGACAGACTGACAGTGCTTTTAAAGAGAAGGTAGAGGAACTGTCAGGCGGACAGATTACGATTGACCTGCAGGCGAGCGGTGTTCTCGGATCTGAGAACGACGTGCTGGACTCTATGCTTGGCGGCGGCGGAATGATTGATATTTCCCGTATTTCTGCGTTTGCTCTGACAAGCTATGGCGGAGAGAAATCTTCTCTTCTGTCCCTGCCGTATACATTTGTGAGCAGAGATCATTTCTGGAATTTCGCGACATCTGATCTGGCAAAGGAATTCCTGGATGAGCCGTCAGAGAACGGATTCGGGATCAGAGGTCTTTGCTATGGTGAGGAAGGCTTCCGCCATTTCTTTACCGCAAAAGAGATTGCAGGTATGGAAGATCTGGCAGGCATGAAGCTTCGTGTTTCCAACGATCCGATTATGACAGGCATGGTTGAAGCACTCGGTGCTTCTGCAACGGTTGTATCTTTTGGAGAGCTGTACTCTGCACTTCAGACCGGCGTGGTTGACGGCGCTGAGCAGCCGATTGCAAACTACAAGTCCAACGCATTCCCGGAGGTTGCGCCGTATCTGATTCTGGATGGACATACACTTGGAGCCATCCAGCTGGTTATCACAGACGAAGCATGGGACAGCCTGACAGAGGAGCAGCAGGGTTGGATCACAGAGGCAGCTGAATACGCTTCACAGCACAACCGTGAGATCTCCGCAGCAGCAGAAGAAGAAGTCCTGAATCAGCTGAAGGAAGAAGGCGTAACAGTTGTTGAAGTTTCTGACCTGACACCGTGGCAGGAAGCAGTGGCAGATGTTGTTGCTGAAAATACAAAGGGACAGGAAGAACTGTATCAGCAGATTCTGGATATGCAGTAATTTATTCCAGCGTGTCCATAAATAGAAAAGGGCAACAGTTCCATAGTCTGCCCGGGTGTTTATAAACGATAAGCATATGCGCAGCGGGAAAAGCTCGCTGCGCATCATTTGTAATAGGAGGGAAACTGGTATGTTTGAAAAACTTGATAAAATCAAACCAGTATATGACGCGATTTACAAAGTATGTTTATTTCTATGCAAGCTGCTTTTGATCGCTGATATCCTCATCACCAGTATGGCTGTTGCCGGACGTTATATCTCTTTTATTCCGGATCCGGCCTGGAGTGAGGAAGTGGTCCTGACTTTGATGTCTTATATGGCAGTGCTTTCAGCGGCTCTGGCGATCCGGAAAGGAAGCCATATCCGTATGACTGCGTTTGACCGGTATCTTCCGGAGAAATTACTGATCCTTCTGGATCTTCTGGCAGATGTCATGGTGACTGTGCTGGCAGTTGTCATGGTCGTAGTTGGATGGCAGTATGCATCAGGCCTTGGTGCGAAGGCAAGCTATATCAGTATGCCGTGGTTGTCCAAATTTTGGATGTATGCACCGATCCCTCTTGCGGGTTTATTTATGCTGGTTTTTGAAATCGAGGCGGTTTACAATCACATCAAGAGATGGTGTGGCAAGGAGGTGCGGTTATGAGTACACAGACAGCAGCAATTATGATTTTGCTGATCAGTTTTCTGGTCATGATTCTTCTGAGATTCCCTATCGCATATGCCGTAGCGCTGTCTTCCATGTTCTGTCTGCTGTATCAGGGACATCCTCTGACAACGATCTGTCAGCAGATGGTAAAAGGAATCAGTTCCTTCAGCCTGATGGCAGTTCCGTTCTTTATCACCATGGGATGTCTCATGGGAAGCGGCGGTATTTCCCAGAAGCTGATCGACCTGGCAAATGCGTGTGTGGGCTGGATGACAGGCGGTATGGCGATGGTGAATATCGTGGCATCTTACTTTTTCGGCGGTATTTCCGGTTCTGCATCTGCAGATACCGCTTCACTGGGAAGCATTCTGATTCCTATGATGGTAGACCAGGGGTATGACGGAGATTTCTCCACTGCGGTTACCATTACCTCTTCCTGTGAGGGACTTTTGGTTCCGCCCAGCCACAACATGGTTATTTATGCCATGTCTGCAGGCGGTATTTCCGTAGGAAGTCTGTTTCTGGCCGGCTATATTCCGGGAGCTCTTCTTGCGTTCTCACTGATGGTTGGTTCTTATATTATTTCAAAGAAAAGAAATTATCCCAAGGGAGAAAAGTTCAGTCTGTGGAACCTGTTGAAGCAGCTGTCCGTATCAATCTGGGCACTGGCGGCTGTTGTTATCGTGGTAGTAGGCGTTGTGTTCGGATGGTTTACCGCAACAGAGTCTGCTGCAATCGCAGTTATTTACAGCCTGATTGTCAGCGTATTTGTTTACAGGGGGCTGACCTGGAAGGGAGTATGGGAAGTACTGGAGCAGTGTGTGGATACGCTGTCTATCGTACTGATTCTGATTGCAACCTCCAGTATTTTCGGATTCTGCCTGACGACTCTGCACGTGCCGGATCTGGCTGCAAACGCAATTATCGGAATTACGGATAACCCGATTATTCTGGCGCTGCTGCTGAACCTGATTCTGCTGTTCCTGGGATGTATCATGGATATGGCGCCGATCATTCTGATCGCTACTCCGATCCTGCTTCCGATCGCTACGTCTATCGGTATCAATCCGATCCAGTTTGGTATTATGATGGTATTGAACTGCGGAATCGGCCTTCTGACACCGCCGGTTGGCGCGGTACTGTTTATTGGTTCTGCAGTCGCAAAGCTCAAGATGGAACAGGTTGTAAAGGCAACGCTTCCGTTCTATTTCTGTATGATTATAGTTTTGCTTTTGATTACCTTTATTCCGGAGATCAGTATGTTCCTGCCGAACCTTCTCGCTTAGGAGATGTGGCGCAGCCTGATTCTGAATACGGAAGGGAGTTGTGTTATTGTGAGATACAGGTATACGTGTGACGTAAAACCTAAGGATCTCTGGTATCTGTATCTGCACCGTATGTATCACTCGGTAGCGGGTATGGTCACTCTGATCCTGGGGATTTCCCTGATCGCACTGACCATTGCATTCTGGAACCGGAACGGAATATTTCTCCGCACGGTTCTGATACTTGCCAGTCTGCTGGTTCCGGTGGTGCAGCCGCTTGGGATGTATCTGCGGTCTGTTAAAGAACTGGAGCAGCTTCCAAAGGACATGGAGCTGTGTTTTGGCGATGCCGGGATTTATGTGAAGGTTGGAGAAAAGTCTGATCATGTCAGCTGGCAGAAGGTCCGTCATATCGCGAAAGAAATCAATATGATTATGCTTGTACTTCGCGATGGACGAGGTTATATGGTTACTGACCGGGTCATGGGACAGGAAAAAGATGACTTTTACCGATATGTGTTTTCCCGTATCTCCAAATAAAAAGCAATCATTATTCTGAAATACATCGCGAAGCGTTGTTACTGGTCAGACGGCTGCCTTTCTGGCAGACGTCTGAACATTAGGTACATAAGCGATTTTCACGGGCAGTTTGCTTTTTAGACTGCCCGTTTTGTGTTATACTTGAGAGGATTGCAGGTGAAAGGACGGTACACAGAATGAAGACAAAGCTGCACCGGAGCTGGCAGTTGCTTGATATCAGACATAAGATTACCATTTTTACGGATACGGTCCTGCTGATTATTATTTTGGCCTGCATTCTGTGTGCATGGATTGTGCGTGTTTATGTGGTGGATTTCTATAAAATCATGGAGAGCAACTCGCGCAATGGAAAGCTGATTCAGACGTTGGAAAATGAACAGAACGCTTTTGAAGAATATATCAGGCGTCCTTCTGTGGAAAAACAGGAGATTTTGAATGGTGCGATGGATGAAGCACAGGAGTCCGTGCAGGGGCTGATACTGGATTATGTCCGGTTGGGAGAGCGGATTTACGCGAAGACCTGCTCCATACAGAACAGCTACGAAGTATATCAGAAAAAGCGGGATGCGCTCCTTAATTTGATGGATGAAGATGAAGACCCTGAGTATGTCAGCAAGCTGTATGAAGTGTATGATATGCAGTCCTATCTGCTGAATTATGCCAGAATTCTGATGAATGAAAGTGTAAAAAACGGCAACGCAACCTATCACAGAGAATTCCCATGGATGATCGGTGTACCTCTTGCTACCATCTGTGTTACGCTGCTGCTGTTTTATCTGGTAATCCGATTGGCAAATATGATGAATGCCTCAATTGTTCTGCCGGTGGTCAAACTGGCAGATGCTTCCAGGAAGATTGCGGCCAACGAATTTCATATCGATGATATCAAGGTAGAGAATCAGGACGAGATCGGTGATATGGTCAATGCCTTTAACAAGATGAAGCTGGCCATGAGCAGCTACATTCAGACTTTGGAGGAGAAGCGAGCAGCTCTGGATAAGCTGCATGAGAAAGAAGTGGAGCGTCTGGAAATGGAGAGGCGTCTGGAGACAGCAAAGATAAAGCTGCTTCAGAGCCAGATTAATCCTCATTTTCTGTTTAATACGCTGAATGTCATCGGCGGTATGGCGAATCTTGAGGATGCGGATATCACAGAAAAAATGATAAAAGCACTGAGCGACCTTTTTCGGTACACACTGAACAATGAGCAGTCGGAGGTCCCATTGTCGAGGGAAGTGAAAGTGATTAATGATTATATGTATCTGCAGCATATGCGGTTTGGAGTCAGGATTTCCTATAAAATAACGTGTCAGGCAGATGCGGAAAAGATTATGGTGCCTGTGTTTACTCTGCAGCCGCTTGTGGAAAATGCGATTATCCATGGGCTTTCCCCAAAAGTAGAAGGAGGCAGAATTAAGATCCGGATCTGTGAGCGGGACGAAAGCTGTATGATTATAGTGGCAGACAATGGGATCGGCATGAAACAGGAGACACTGTGCCATCTGAGGGAGCGGACACTGCAGGAGGATGAGGTGGATCTGGGAATTGGTTTTGCGAACGTATATCGAAGGATCAAAGCAATGTATCCGGATGGAGAAATAGACCTGTTCAGCAAAGAAAATAAGGGCACTATCATCCGGATTACCATTCCGTGGAAGAGCGTGGAAGAAGGGGCTGCGCTGGCCCAGGAGAGAAAGGAAGAAGGGCTGTAAAAGATGTTATATGTATTGGTTGCAGATGACGAGCCCATCGAGCGAATGGTCGTAACGAAAAAGATACAGAAATATTTTGGCGGCAGGCTGGAGACGGTGGTGGCAGAAAACGGCGAGGAAGCGGTACAGCGTTTCAGAGAATACGGATGCAGGATTGCTCTGCTTGATATCAGTATGCCGGGAATGGATGGACTGGAAGCGGCAGAAAAAATCCGTGAAATGGACAGGAACTGCAGTATCATTTTTCTGACGGCATTTGATGAATTCAGCTATGCCAAAAAGGCGTTTGGTGTGAGGGCGCTGGATTATCTCCTGAAGCCGGGATCTGATGAGGAACTGGTAGCAGTATTGGAGGAAGCGATCCACCTGTGGCAGGAGGAACAGGAAAATGCTGCCGGGATAAAGGCAAAACAGAATTTGAACGAAACAATTCACGAGACGGAAGAAAGTCCAGACGGATCCGGAGAAAGTGATGAAAATGTGCGGTTTCGTGCGGTGGCTGATCATATCCGCCACTACATCGAGCAGCATTACAAAGAAGATATTTCACTTCAGGATGTGGCAGGTCATATGGGGTATTCTGATGCCTACTTTTGTAAGATCTTCAAGCATTGTTTCGATAAAAATTTTACGGTCTATCTGACGGAATTCCGTGTGGAAAAAGCAAAACTGCTGCTGGCGGATGTCACAATCAATATTAAGAATGTCTGTGTCCAGGTGGGCGTCAGGGATTCCAACTATTTTACAAAAGTGTTTAAGAGGAATACCGGAAAGACACCGAGTGAATACAGAAAGTATGTGTTGAAGCAAAGCTTGCCGGAAAGGGCAGAATTATGAAAAATATTAAGATACAGATCGGAGCAGTACTGGTTCTGGCATCCGCAGCTGTGGTTATTTTTTGGAACATACATCATTCGGCTGAGGTGGTGCCGGAATATGTGTTTATTTATGCGGAAAATCAGGCGGCTGATTACCCGACAACTCTGGGCGGGTATTATTTTTCAGAGCTTGTGGAGGAGAGGACGAAAGGAAGAATCCGCATTCTGGTGCAGCCGGAGGCTGAACTGGGGCCTGAGAAGGATGTGCTGAAGCAGATGCAGTACGGCGGTATCGATTTTGCCAGAGTATCGTTATCACAACTGTCGGAACTGATTCCGGAGATGAATGTGCTGCAGATGCCGTATCTTTATGAAAGCTCAAAGCATATGTGGAAGGTGCTGGACGGTGAGATCGGAGATCGGTTCCTGACCATGACAGACAGCTATGATCTGGTGGGGCTGTCCTGGTATGATGCAGGAGTCAGAAGCTTTTATACTTCGGAAAAGAAAATAACCTGTCTGGAAGATCTGAAGGGAATGTGTATCCGTGTGCAGGAGTCAGAACTGATGGCGGAGATGGTGGAGATTCTGGGAGCAACCGCGGTGCAGATCGCTTACAGTGAGGTGTATTCCAGCCTGCAGCAGGGACTGGTGGACGGAGCCGAGAATAACTGGCCGTCCTACGAATCAATGCAGCACTACAAGGTGGCGAAGTATTTTACCGTGGATGAGCATGCCAGAGTGCCGGAAATGCAGCTGGTATCTCTTCATACGTGGAACAGACTGTCTGAGGGGGATCAGAAAATCATCCGGGAGTGTGCCAGGGCATCGGCACTGTATGAACGGAGAATCTGGGCACAGCGTGAAAAAGAGGCGAGAAATATTGCAATTCAAAACGGCGCAGAGGAAATACTGATAACAGAGGAGGAAAAAGAAAAATTTCGGGAAGCAGTGCAGGGGATGTATGAAAAATATTGCGGAGATTCCATGGACCTTGTGGAAGAGATAAAAAAGTGCATACCGTGATCTGTCACAGATGATCGCTGCCTGGTGATGCGGGCCGCAGACCGCCGTCTTCGGAAGTGGTCTGCGACTGGAATTTATCAGGCCGCTATTCTTTTAAACGTATCATTACAAGACTAAGCACCAGTATGCCGGCACACGGAATGAGGTTGCAGAACATACCGGCACGGAGACCAACTATGTCTGCTGCCAGGCCGATCATCCAGGGCATAACGATTGCGCCGATGCTGGCAAGGGGGAGCATAACGCCCATGCTGGCAGAACTCATCATTTTGCCGACACCAGCTACGGCTACCGGATTCACACCTGCCATGGCAAATGCAAAGGCAAACAGCAGAACAATGGCGGGCAGAGGCTGGTCTGCCAGAATCAGCAGCGCATAGAGCACGGTACAGCCAAAGCCCATGACAGAAAGCGCCCGGAAGGTGTTTTTGACTGGAAACACAAAAGCGATGAGAAGGCGGGCAATCAGGGTGGAACTCCACATGATCGTTACTGTATATGTACTTAGCGTGCCGCTTAAAATCTGCTGGTTTTTATAGTAGGTCACCAGCCAGCCAGTCACACTGGTTTCCGCCGCATTCTGGCAAAATACCAGAGCAGTCAGAATCCAGAATTTTTTGCTGTGTAAAAAGTCGAAAGATGTTCTGGAGACTGTTTTTTCCGTTCCGGTTGTCTTACCCGGGAGTCCGGCGGCAAAGAATACAATCCAGAGCAGCAGACCGGCGACTGCGATGGCAATTGTCGGAAGGGCATGGCTGACATTCAGAAACAGTGCGATGATAAACGGGCACAGCAATGCACCGCAGGCATAGCAGGCGTGCATGATATTCATGCCCTTCGTGCGGTCGCTGCTGTTATTTCCGACCAGGACAGTACAATTATTCAGGGCGCAGCCTTTCGCGATGCCAACCATTAAAAAGGCGGCAATTAAAATCCAGGTAACACCGGTCACAGACATCAGAAGATATCCGAGTGCGTATCCGCTGCACAGCAGGGCAACAGTAGCCCTTGTCCCGATTTTGCCCGGAAGAATGCCGGAGGCGAAGGAGGCTGCCATATTTCCAATACTCATAAAGGAGAGCATCGTACCCGTTGCTCCAAAGCTGAATCCGTATTTTTCCTGGAGGATGCTGACAATAACACCGCTGGAAATCGCACAGATTCCACTCAGGAAGAATGTCAGATAACCAGTTGCACAGAGCTTTTTCGTTCTTTCCATCTCAAATTCTTACCTTTCTCAAGTTTTCAGCAATGCCGCAGGAGACAGCATGGCTGTTTCTTATTATAGCACGTATCATGTACGGCTGCATTAAAAAATGAACCATCTGTCTTTTGTTTTTTACTATAGAACCGTGAATCATAGTAGTTTTTAAAACTGAAATGAAATCCTGTTGACTTGCCTGTACTGCTAAATATATAATATGCCATATGGAAAAGTAAGTCGTGTAAATCATGCGCAGCTATGAAAAGGAGAGAGGAAAAGTGTTATGAAAAGTATTAAAATGAGATTGGTCACACTGTTCATTCTATGTAGTTTCGTGACATTGCTGCTCCTGCCGGTACATGCGGCAGAGACTGCAGGTAATCTTTTGCCGACAGCTTCGAATAATCTGAATATCGGGTTGAGACGCTCATCAGATTTTGTAGCGACAGGCGATGGGTATATGAGGGTATTCTATAATGGAATGTCAATTGGCATAGAGTACTATGATGATAATTTTAAAATAAAAAGCAAAAGAACCATTGCCATGGAATTGAACCTGTGGGGCGGTTTTTACGCCGGCTCTGATGGATATTATTTAGTTGAGGGGCAGAATAACACCGCTGAAAGCGATACGGCTGAAGTGATTCGTGTAATTAAGTATGATACCAACTGGAACAAGGCAGGTGTTGCAACTATAACAGGCAATCCGGAGCTTTTTGGAGGGGAAGTGGGGTATCCGTTTCATGCCGGATGTGTGGAGATGACTGAGTGCAATGGGAATCTTTATATCGTTACGGGACACCGGGGATACGTTGATCCCGCAGTCGGTCAGGGACATCAGGGCTTTTTAATGATCAAGGTAGACGAGGCATCAATGACCGGGAAAATAGTAAAAAGTGATTTGTGGCACTCCTTTGCCCAATATGTAAAATGCAAAGGTTCAGATCTTTATATATTAGAGCAAAGCGAAGGCTCAAGATGTACAAAGCTTTCAAAATATAATACTGCGAGTTTAGAAAATACGTCCCTGTCTGTTCTCGAATATGGCGGTTCCCGTACTTCGGCATGGGCTATTTCCTGCTATGCAAGTGTAGATGGCATGGCGCTGTCAGCCAATAATGTACTTTGTCTCGGTACATCAATTGACCAGTCCAAATATGACAGTGTTACTTCGGATACGGCACACAATATTTATTTGACGGTTACTCCAATGTCAGATTTCTCTGAAAATGCCACAACCATTAAGTGGATTACTAATTATAATGGCGGTGGAAAGAGTTTTTTGGGAACCAAAATTACTAAGATAAATGATAACCGTTTTATGGTTTCATGGGAGGAATATGAATCAGAGGGGACTGCCAGTGCGGATGACAGCCTGTCGGCAAGTATTCTCCACTATGTGTTTATAGATGGAAATGGAAATAAAATCAGCAGGGAATTCACGCAATCGACTCCAATCTCTGATTGTCAGCCTGTTGTGAAAAATTCTAAAGTTGTATATTATGCATCAAATGCCAATATGGTGAATTTTTATTCGATAGATTCAGAAACCGGCAAGGCAGATAAAAAAGCATATCGTTTAGCAGGAGAACATGCATCGTGGGACTTTCATCAGGGTGTACTTACAATCTCCGGAACCGGTGCAATATCGATCGATACGGAAGCTAAATTCCGGTCTCCGATCTCGTCGACTGCCGGCTGGCATTCTTATAGTTCAGATGATAATGCATGGAAGCCAATAAAAAGTCAAGTAAAAAAATGTAATCAAGTCAGGGATCACGAGCATACCTGAAAGAGCATTTGCATTCTTTGATAAACTTGAAGAGGTGGAGATTGAAACAGGAGTAAAGAGCATAGGCAAAGAAGCATTTTACAGTTGTAACGCCTTATCCAAAATCACAATACCGGCCAGTGTGAAAACCATAGAAGAGGATATTTTATGGACAGGATCATACTGGATATTTGATGAGAGCCATGTGGTAAGAGCGACGATCTGTGCACCGTATGATGCCTATGCAATCAAATATGCTAAGAAAAATGGAATCCGGTACGAAATAAATATTTCAAAAGCGAAGGTAAGCGGCCTGAAAGCAAGCTATGTTTATAATGGTAAGGCTCAGGAACCTAAAGTGACGGTAAAGCTTGGAAGCCAGAAGCTGAAGAAGGATAGGGATTATTCAATTACTTACCATAATAATAAAAAAGCGGGAACAGCGACAGCAGAAATTAACGGAATGGGGGATTACGTCGGAACAATCACTCTGAAATTTAAAATTACACTGCCACAAAAGGGAGCAAAGCTGACTGACAGCAAAACCAAGCAGATCTATTCAGTCACAAAGGCGGGTTCCGCTGTCGCATTTGCAGACGCAAAGAACACGAATAAAACGACGCTGGTCATTCCGTCTACAATCAAGATAGGAGGTATCACTTATAAAGTAACATCTGTTGCCAATAATGCCTTTAAAAATAATAAAAAATTGAAGAAAGTAACTATTTCCGGAAATATCACCAGCATTGGGGCAGGTGCTTTTCAGGGTTGTACGGCATTACGGACGGTTGTAATAGGCTCTAAGGTAAAAACTATTGGCGCCAAAGCATTCTATGGTTGTAAGAAGATGACCGCAGTGACGCTTGGCAAGAACGTAACTACGATCGGGAATTCAGCATTTGCAAATTGTACGTCGGTTCAGAAAATTACAATTCCGGCAAAGGTGGAAAAGCTTGGAAGCAAAGCATTTTATAATTGTACGAAGCTGGTGGCTGTCACCATTCAGACAGAAAAGCTTACTTCAAAGAATATCGGAAGCAAAGTATTTACAAATGTTGGCAAAAACAATTATAAAAAGCTGGCAGTGAAGGTACCTAAGACCAAACTGTCATTATACAAAAAAATCTTTAAGCAGAAGGGACTTTCATCAAAGTCCAAAATCAGTAAATAAGGAAATTTTTATAGAAGAACAAGAATCCCGCAGACATGCATCGTTGCATGCCCGCGGGATTTAAAAAAGGGGAGGATAAGTATCTTATCTTTTGTAGTGTTTATCATCAGAGGGGGAATCTGATGATAAGAGCATTCGCTAATCCCGGAAGCGGTACTTCGCTGCTGTCCGCTTGTGGGATTAGTCATAGTATAACCGGGATTTTGAAGGATATTCAACTTTCCATAAAAAACTATTTGAAAAATACAGAAAGTGTTATATAATCGTTACAGTTCAGCCAGACAAGAAAATGAAAAACAGGCGGTCTGTGGTTTGTCTGGCATCCGACTAATGTAACATATAATCAAAACAAAAGTAATATGCAAAGGAAGGTTATTTACAATGAGTTTATTAGAAGATTGGAGAGCGATTGCGTACTCTCAGGAAACTGATAAAAAACAGCTTCAGCAGTTCTGGTCAGACTATTTCCTGACAGAGAAGGGAATCTATGAGCAGCTTCTGGAAAATCCGGAGGAAGCAGTGTCCGGTACTGTGAAGGAACTGGCAGACAAGTACAATGTTCCGGTCATGAAGATGGTAGGATTTCTGGATGGGATCAATGACAGCCTGAAGAAACCGAATCCAATTGATACGATGGAAGAGGATACAGTTGTCAGCCTTGATTTTGACAATGAGCTTCTTTATAAGAATATGGTGGATGCCAAGGCAGACTGGCTCTATGAGATTCCGGCATGGAACAATATCTTTGACGCGGAGAAGAAGCGTGCGCTTTATCTGGAAGCAAAGAAGATGAACACGATTGTCAAGGGCAAGAAGATCGGAAGAAATGATCCGTGTCCATGCGGCAGCGGAAAGAAGTATAAGAAGTGCTGCGGAAGATAGGCAGGATGGGGATTGCTGAAGCAGTATGCCTGATACTTGGTGTACTGTGTTTGCTGTATTATCTGGCGATTCTGCTGTATTCCGGCATTACGACCGATTTTGCATGGATTTGGGTCGCAGCCGGGATCTTTTTGTTAGGGATGGGACATTTCCTGAAATATGTCAGATGTCATCCCGGAGCGGTTCCTGTGTGGGTTCTATGGGGTGGTTCTGTGATACTTCTGATTGGTATTCTGGTATTTCTGTATCTGACAGGATGTGTGGTATCCGGTATGAGCCGGAAGGCGGAACCGGGCCTTGATTATGTGATCGTGCTCGGCGCGCAGGTGAGAGGGGAAAGGCCATCGCGCGCGCTGCGCAAGCGTCTCGACCGTGCGGCAGAATATGCAAGGGAAAATCCGGATACGGTACTGATTCTGTCCGGAGGGAAGGGCAGCGGCGAGGACATCTCGGAAGCCGAATGTATGTACCGTTATCTGACAGAGCAGGGAATTGATCCCAAACGCCTGAAAAGGGAAGACCGTTCCACCAGCACGAAGGAAAATCTGGAATTTTGCCGGGAATTGTATCATCCGGAGAACTGCCGGACCGGGCTGGTGTCGAACAACTTTCATATTTACCGGGCGCTTGCCCTTGCAAGGAAGAGCGGCTATACGCAGATTTACGGAATTCCGGCTTCTTCGGATATCGGAATGCAGCCGCATAATGTTGTCAGGGAAGTATTTGCACTGGCTGTACTGAAGATTACAGGGAAGCTTTGAGACTGTGTGAAAAAAGTGACAAAAAACTCTTGACGCATTCCTGATAATTTGCTATACTGACCATAGTTAAGCGGTTTTGATTGCTGACGGATTGATGTGGAGCACCACAGGGTAATCAAAATAATAATTTTGTCGACCGTCTGGACAGCATTTGGGATTCAAGTGTTGTCCTTTTTTTCGCTTATATATGGACGGCGGCAGTCTATTCATTATGGTTTTTACTGTTTTCTCAAAACAGCCAATATAAAATTATTCTATTGTAAAGTAGAGAAGATACAGTACGTTAAGTGTCACACGATGGGAAGGTCTTTATGTGAACGAAGGAATCATTCCGCGTTACGGTATCGCTTCCGCTACTGCGCTAAGGTGAATCCGTGGGTCTCTTTGCGCAGTTTTTTTGCGCCCATCTGCAGGGAAAACGACGCATGATCAGACGGACAGCCGGAAAAAAGGAGGACTTTTTACTATGGGATTCAAATCAGACATTGAAATTGCTCAGGAAACAGTGATGTCTCCGATTACGGAGATCGCAGCAAAAGCAGGTATTGATGCAAAATATCTGGAGCAGTACGGAAATTACAAGGCAAAGATCGATTACAATCTTCTGAAAGAGACAGATAAAAAGGATGGCAAGCTGGTCCTTGTAACTGCAATCAACCCGACCCCGGCAGGAGAAGGAAAGACGACGACAACCGTAGGTCTGGCAGATGGTCTTCAGAAGCTTGGCAAGAATGTAATGGTAGCACTCCGTGAGCCGTCCCTCGGACCGGTATTCGGTGTTAAGGGTGGAGCAGCAGGCGGTGGATACGCGCAGGTAGTTCCGATGGAGGACATCAACCTTCACTTCACAGGTGACTTCCACGCAATCGGCGCAGCGAACAACCTCCTTGCAGCTATGATCGACAACCATATCTATCAGGGCAACGCACTGAACATCGACCCGCGCAAGATCACATGGAGAAGATGCGTGGATATGAATGACCGTCAGCTTCGTTTTGTAGTAGACGGCCTTGGCGGAAAGACCAACGGTATGCCGAGAGAGGATGGCTATGATATCACGGTTGCATCTGAGATCATGGCAGTTCTGTGTCTGGCAAGCGATATCACAGACCTGAAGAAGCGTCTCGCAAGAATTATTATTGGATATACATACGGAAAGGTATCCGAGCAGAAGCCGGTAACAGCAGGCGACCTGCACGCAGAAGGTGCTATGTGTGCACTTCTGAAGGATGCCCTGAAGCCGAACCTCGTACAGACACTGGAGCACGTACCGGCTATCGTACACGGCGGACCGTTCGCAAACATCGCTCACGGCTGCAACTCCGTGATCGCAACCAAGATGGCTCTGAAGCTTGGTGACTATGCAATCACAGAGGCTGGATTCGGTGCAGACCTCGGAGCTGAGAAGTTCCTCGACATCAAGTGCCGTATGGCAGGACTGAAGCCAAGTGCTGTTGTCATCGTAGCTACTGTCCGTGCTTTGAAGTACAACGGCGGTGTTGCAAAGGCAGACCTGAACAATGAGAACCTGGAAGCACTTGAGAAGGGTCTTCCGAACCTTCTGAAGCATGTAAGCAACATCAAGAATGTATACAAGCTGCCGTGCGTAGTTGCAATCAATGCATTCCCGACTGACACGAAGGCTGAGCTTGACCTCGTAGAGACCAAGTGTAAAGAGCTTGGCGTAAACGTAGCTCTGTCTGAAGTATGGGCAAAGGGCGGCGAAGGCGGAATCAAGCTTGCAGAGGAAGTAATCCGTCTCGTAGAAGAGCCGAACGACTTCACCTACAGCTATGAGCTGGAAGGAAGCATCGAGGACAAGCTGAATGCAATCGTACAGAAGATCTACGGCGGAAGCAAGGTAGTCCTGACTGCAAATGCTCAGAAGCAGGCGAAGGAGCTTGAGGCTATGGGATACGGCAACTGCCCGATCTGTGTGGCTAAGACACAGTACTCCCTGACAGACGACCAGACGAAGCTCGGAGCTCCGACCGGATTCGAAGTAACTGTACGCAACCTGAAGATTTCCGCAGGTGCAGGCTTCATCGTAGCCCTGACTGGTGAGATCATGACTATGCCTGGACTTCCGAAGGTACCGGCTGCAGAGCGTATCGATGTAGACGAGACAGGAAAGATTTCCGGCCTGTTCTAATCCACAGGATTTTGAAATGAAAATGGCAGGAGACAGAGAATATCTGTCTCCTGTTATAACTTACACAACGGAATGGTATGTTTTGGAATTACGGTTTATAGCCGTGAAGCGGACTGTAACTGCGGCCCGGCAGGATTGTGAACTGTAATCTCACGAAAGAAAAGGGAGGGCGCGGATCATGTTTAAAGATGAGATGAATGGGGTATGTAATACCGCCAACGGAAAGCTGAGTTTATTATCAAAGAATCCGGCAGGATATTTTGTGATGTCGATGATGGCTGGACTTTATATTGCACTTGGAAGTATTCTGATGGGAATTGTCGGCGGAGTATTTACCGGCGGCGGAGCGTACAGCACGAAGCTTGCCTGCGGTATTGTATTTTCCGTAGGGCTTTGCTTTGTGACAATGGCAGGTGCCGAGCTGTTCACCGGGAATAATTTTGTGATGGCAGTAGCAGGTATGAAGAAGACTGCTTCCTGGGGGAATATTATAAAACTCTGGGTAGTCTGCTGGATCGGCAATCTGGTAGGTTCTGTGATTGCAGCAGGTATTTTTACGATGACAGGTATCCCGGCCAGCGGAGATATCGGAGCATTTTTCGGAACAACAGCAGCAAACAAGATGGCAGGTACGGCCCCGAATTTGTTTGCGAAGGCAATTCTCTGTAATATCTGTGTCTGTATCGCCATCTGGTGCGGTGCAAAGCTGAAATCTGAGGGCGCGAAGATTGCCATGAATTTCTGCTGTGTGGCGACATTCGTTACCTGCGGCTTTGAGCACAGTATTGCGAACATGACCTTCTTGTCGATCGGTCTGATGAATCCGAACGGAATGGCTGTCAGCATGGCAGGCTTCTGGTACAATCTTCTGATCGTGACACTTGGAAATATGGTTGGCGGTATTCTTTTTGTAGCAGTACCGTATTATCTGGTTTCAAAAGACAAATGATGTTATGGTTCATTTATGTGACCAGTAACTGTATCGCTGCTGCGGCCTGACAGATGCAGGGAAAACAGCCGCGGTGGTAAAAGGAAAGCTCCGGAGATCACAGATGTGATGACCGGGGCGTTCTTGCGTCCGGAGTTCCGGATTTCGTGATTTCACATTTCTGCACGTGCCAGGGCATCGGAGATGGCATTCAGCAGAAGCTGTGAAGTATAGCGGTTTTCCTGCGGGCTGGTAATCCCGTCCAGAGTCTGACGCTGCAGAATCTGAGCGGTGATATGTTCCAGAGATGGTGTCATCAAAGGGTACATGGCTGAGACTGACTCGCTCAGATTTACGAGGCGGATGGAGTTGATATGGTTCTTATCAACGGTTACCTCCACATCGATGGTCGCGTCATTCAGATAAATCGGTGTCGCATAGATACCTGGGGTGTAGGCTGCAGCGGATGCAGCAGAGGAACTGACGGTTCTTGCTTCAGTGCCTGTATTCTGAGAGACGGTTTCAGATGGTCTGCTATGATCTGTTTGCAGTGCCGAAGTTTCCGGGGAATTGCTGCTCCCGGTTTGTGATTCCGCAGACTGTCCGCCTGAATTGCCGGCTGATGTATTGGTATCGGATGTGCGTCCGGTAAACATCAGAAAGAGACAGACGAGCAGGAGAATGGCGAGAGATATCAGGAGAAGCGTGTAAATAATCTCGCGCATTCTGAATACAAGGATTCTGGGCTTTGAGTTCATGGTAATACTCCGGGGTGTTTTATTGATACAGTTTATGGGACGGGGTGTGGTTTTATGTCTTTGGGTTTGCAATAAAAAAGTGTTCGTGGTATGATGACTTTAACCGGAAGCGGCCCTGGTATCATTATTGGAGTGCAAAATGGTCAAGGGTTGTATGGTTGAAGTAGAAAATAGCGGAGGTTATTATGGAAAAATATCTGATTACGACGGATAATATGGCAGATTTGCCGGAAGAGTACCTTGCAGAGCACCAGCTTCCGGCTATGTCTCTGACTTATGTGCTGGATGGAAAGAGTTATGATGCGGAAAAATCTCTTCCGTATCAGGAGTTTTACCGGAAGATGCGCGAAGGCTGTATGCCGACGACTTCTCAGATTAATCCGGAGGAAGCGAGAAAACGTTTTTGTGATTATCTGAAAATCAGTAAAAATATCATTCACATTGCGTTTTCAGGCGGACTCAGCGGTACGTATAACAGTGTCAGAATTGCTGCTCGGGAGCTGGAAGAAGAAATGCCGGACTGCCGGATTACGGTAGTGGATTCTCTTTCTGCTTCTCTGGGAGAAGGGCTTCTGGTGCACAAAGCTCTGGAGCTTCAGACAGGGGGGATGGAGTATGATGCACTGGTGAAGTGGCTGGAAGATCACAAAAAGAATGTATGCCATAACTTTACCGTGGATGATCTGTTCCATTTGTACAGGGGCGGCCGCGTATCTAAAACTGCGGCTGTAATCGGAACCATGATTCATCTGAAGCCGGTGCTCCATGTAGATGAGGAAGGGCATCTGGTGGCGCTGTCCAAGGTGCGCGGAAGAAAAAAATCCCTGAATGCGCTGGTGGATAATATGGAAAAACAGATAGGAAGCTGGAGGAACAGAAATGATACCGTATTTATTAGTCATGGCGACTGTTATGAGGATGCGGTCTATGTAAAAGAACTGGTCAGAAAGCGGTTTGGCATAGAAAAATTCCTGATTGCCCCGGTGGGGCCGACGATTGGGGCACATTCAGGCCCCGGAACAGTAGCGCTGTTTTTTATGGGAGATGTGCGTTAGACGAAAGAGATGAAAGAAGGAACCACTGCAGGATAAAGCTTGGAAATAGAAGAGGAGAGGAATATGCGTTTAATGAGAAAAAAGGGACACCGGATTCTGACAGCGGCTCTGGCGGCGGTGCTGTTGTTTGGCTGCAGTGCGGGAGCAGCAGAGGAGATATTGATAGAACCGGAAGAAATCGTGCAGCCGGAGGGAAGCAGCGCGAAGGCTGGAAATTCTTTAGAAGCAGGAAATATTTCATCGGATAACCTGAGTATTGATGAGGCGGAGATTGTAGTGCTTCCGCAGTCCGGTGAAAATCCTGTGCGTTCCGATGAACCGCAGGATGATGTGAATAGGGATATACTGTCAGACACGCAGGCCGGTACGGTTTCCGAAGCCGTAGAATTACAGGATGGTGAAGGAATATCGGGTGAAGTACCGGATGTCGGGAATGGGGAAATGATGGAGCCACAGACCAATGGTGATACTGAAACTCCGTCAGAGCCGCAGACCAATGGGGATGCTGAAACTTCGTCAGAACAGCAGAACGGCAGCAAAATGGAGACTGATTTCCAGACCTTGGAGCAGGGAGAACCGGAAGCGGAGGGCTCCTTATCAGTGGAATCATTCACAGAAGCAATCACAGAAGAAGAACAGGAATCCGATGCGGGAGAAGGATTGATACTGGAAATTGAAGAACTGGAGGAGGGCGATGTACCGGAATTTGAGACAGAAGAGCTCCAGATAGAAGAATTAGAAGCATCTGTAGAAGATACGGAGATGGTCACGCTTGTGAACAGCGGAAACGCCGCGGATGCATCTCTTTCTATGCTTCGTGCGTATTCCATATCCCAGTATGAAACGTGTTATGGAGAACAGCTGGATGGGGAAAGCCGGCTGATTTATGATGCGATGGTTGCGGCGTGGGCATCCGGGGGGACCGGGAATATTGAATATCCGTTCCGTGAAAGCCTGACTTTTCAGGCAGAGGGAACCATCGTAAATGGAACCGCACAATGGGATAAAAATAAATGCGTGGAATATCAGGAACTGTTGGATGAACTCCGGTGTGTAGTGCAGAGCGCCTTTGATGCGTTTGTTTATGATTATCCGGAGGCCTTCTGGCTGAGCAATATTTCATTTTCCTATAGTATTTCCTGGCAAACTATACTGGGAATGCCAGGGAAGCTGGAAGGGAAAATCACAGGTATGTCAATTGTCGGGAATGAACGGTATTCCGGCGCCAAATCAGAAACGGCAGCATTCCAGAGTGCGGTGACAGCAGCAGTGAACCAAATCAATGGCAGCCTGCCCTCCGGTGCAGGGACGTATGACAAGGTTCGTGCCATCCATGATTATATCTGCAATGTAGCCACTTACGGAAATGGGAGTTATGCCTACACACCAGCCGGAATCTTTTTGAAGGATAAGATTGTGGTCTGCGAGGGTTACGCAAAATCACTCAAAATTCTGTGCGGCCGTTTTGGAATTCCGAGTGCGATCATCGTTGGCAGAGCCCTGAAGAAAAAGAATGGTGACCTGAATAAAAATGACGATACGTCAAAGCATATGTGGAATTATGTGAAAATGGAAGACGGGGTGTGGTATCTGGTAGATACGACATGGGATGACCAGAAAGGCGGAATTATTACCGACTATTTCCTGGCAGGAGCCGGTTCACGGGGATTTTATGCTGTAATAAGTGCCGAGAGGCAGATTTACACAAATTTTTCCGGAATGAATGGGACACAGAATTTTGCAGTGCCGACACTGAGTCAGACTGAATATCAGCGTTCGTCGCATGTCTGCCAGTGGCAGGAGATTTCCAGAACAGTCCCTACCTGCCAGAAAAATGGAACAGTTGAATATAAATGTACAGACTGCGATAGGACGAAAACAGAGTATCTCCCGGCAGTAACCCACAGCTGGGGGAAATACAGCTATAACGGAGATGCCACCTGCACCAAGAATGGAACTAAGACAGCAAAATGCAAATTTGGCTGTGGTACAACTAATACAGTTGCAGATCCGAAATATCCCAAGGGCCATTCCTACTCAAGCAAATGGACGATTGACAAAGCGGCCACTTGCTTAGCAGCAGGAAGCAAGTCACATCACTGTACAGTCTGCGGGGCGAAGAAGGATGTCACAAAAATTAAAAAGCTGACGCCTACGATCAAGCTCAGCGAGACGAAGGTTGTCCTGACGATAGGAAAGGCAGGGAAGACCATTAAGGTGAGCAAGCTTGGAAAGGGAGATAAGGTCAAATCATGGAAGTCGAGCAATACTTCAGTGGCAAAGGTTAGCTCTAAAGGGAAGATCACTCCACAGAAAAAAACAGGAAAAGCGACCATAACAGTAACTCTGGCAAGCGGGCTGAAGAAAAAGATCAGTGTGACGGTCCAGAAAGATCCGACCAAGACAACGAAAATTACAGGGGTAAGTAAAACTCTTACGCTGAAAAAGGGAAAAACGAAGACGTTGAAGCCGATACTTACCCCGAAGACGAGCAAAGAAAAGGTGACGTATTCTTCCTCGAATAAAAAAGTGGCGACGGTGAGCTCCAAAGGAAAGATTACAGCGAAGAAAAAAGGAACGGCAGTAATTACCGTAAAATCCGGGAAGATCAGTGTGAAGTGTAAGGTTGTGGTAAAGTAACAATTTCTTGTATAGTTCAGAAGATATGGGAAACACTGTGAGTAAAGCTTACAATGACAAAACAGTGAGGTCCATAACGGATGAAGCAGAAGTTTGATGCGAAAACGATAAAAGAGAATATGGATCAGGCATTGCGCGTCGAAGAGAATTTTGATATCAACTGCTGTGATATGCAGATCGGCGGACGCAATGCCTGGTTTTATTTTGTGGATGGCTTTATCAAAGATGAGGTCATGCAGAAGATCATGGAATATTTTTATTCCCTGAAGCCAGAAGATCTGGAACAGGGCGCAGACGCTTTTTTGACGCAAAATCTTCCTTATGTGGAAACAGACACGCTGTACGGAGAAGAAGAAATACAGACGGCGGTTCTCTCCGGGACGACCTGCCTGCTAATTGACGGATTTTCCTGCTGTCTTGCGATTGATTGCAGGACGTATCCGGCAAGAGGAGTGGAGGAACCGGAGAAGGATAAGGTGCTGCGTGGTTCCAGAGACGGTTTTGTGGAGACCGTTGTATTTAATACGGCCCTGATCCGGCGGCGGATCCGCGATCCGGATCTTACGATGGAAATGCTGAATGTCGGTACAGCCTCCAAAAGTGATGTGGTACTCTGCTATATGGAAGGGCGTGCTGATCCGAAGCTGGTTCGGCTGCTGCGCAAAAAGATCCGGAATGTCCGGGTAGATGCTCTCTCAATGAATCAGGAAAGTCTGGCAGAGTGCATTTATCATCAGAACTGGTGGAATCCGTTTCCCAAGTTTAAGTATACAGAACGGCCTGATGCGGCGGCAGCAGGAATCCTGGAAGGCAAGGTTGCAATTTTGGTGGATAATTCACCTGCTGCTTCGATGCTTCCTGCGACCATATTTGATATTCTGGAAGAAGCAGATGACTATTATTTTCCTCCCGTCACCGGAACGTATCTGAAATTGTCACGTTTTCTGATTTCCATGCTGACGTTGTTCCTGACTCCGGTATGGCTGCTGCTGATGCAGAATACGGGATGGATTCCGGACTGGCTGCTGTTTATTCTTCCGAAGGAAACGGTGTATGTGCCGCTGGCCCTTCAGCTTCTGGTGCTGGAATTTGCGATCGATGGCCTGAGACTGGCTGCGATCAATACGCCTTCGATGCTGACGACACCGCTGAGTGTCATAGCCGGTATTGTGGTGGGCGAATTTGCAGTCAATTCAGGCTGGTTCAATTCAGAAACTATGCTGTATATGGCGTTTGTTTCGATCGCAAACTACACGCAGGCGAGTTATGAACTGGGGTATGCATTCAAATTTTTCAGGTTAGTTTTTACCGTGTTGACCGCATTATTCCAGCTTCCGGGCCTGATTACAGGAGTTCTGTTTTTTGTCTGGTCCCTGTGTGCGAACCGAAGCGTGGGCGGAGGAAGCTATCTGTATCCGCTATTCCCACCTGATTTCCGGCAGATGGGAAGAAGCTTCTTCCGGCAGAAAATACGCAGTGAAAGTTGATAAATAAAGAATAAAAAAACGGAAAAGGGCATATATTACAGGTATACCTTCTGTGCAGGCAGATGGCCGCTGTTCATACGTCTGCCGGACGGCAGTTGTCCGAACCGCAACAGCAAATGTTCACTGCTGAATCATATGTCATGCAGAGACAGAAGGAGAAATACAGGGGTATATGGCCTTATACCAAAACAGAAAAGGAGAATGAATTATGAAGCGTTGGAGAAAGTATGCATTATGTGCGGCCTGCATTCTTTGCGTGGGAATGCTCGCAGGATGCGGAAATGACAAAAAGGATGACAACAATAACACGAAAGTGACGGAAGCGGTGACCGAAAAAGGCAATGCCGCGGATGGCACTGCGGCAGATGATAATACGGTAGATGGCAATACTGTTGGAGAGAATGCCGCAGATAATACGGATATTGTGGATAACAATGGAACCGTGACGGAAAACAGTATCGACAATGGAGGCGTTGCCGATGATAACGCAGCGGGCGGTACGGCCGCAGATGATGCGCTGGTGAATGATGCGACAGATAACGATGCCGGTAATGCAGGACGTGCGGCCGGAGAGGTAATAGACGGAGTCGGCGATGCAGGAAAAGATGTGATTGACGGCGTTGGTGATGCAGGAAAAGATGTGATTGACGGTGTAGAGGATGCAGGAGATGCACTGACCGGCGATGACAGGACAAACGCAGATTAATCTTTGACATTTCTATCTTCCGGATTGCTGCCGGTTCAGGTTTTTGGAAGTCTGAAAGAAAAGCGGTTCATCCGGGAAATGTGCAAAAAAGGTATTCAAACGGCTTGCGCGGTGGTATAATACGGACAAGTATTGACTCCGGTGCGTGAGCCGTTCTTATTCTTACTGAACATAATTATATGGAGGTATCAGCCATGCGTTTCCGACCATGCATTGACATACATAATGGAAAAGTAAAACAGATTGTAGGAGGGTCTCTGCAGGATCAGGGAGACCGGGCCAGCGAAAATTTTGTATCAGAGAAAGACGCCGGATTTTACGCCGATTTCTATCAGCAGTCCGGTCTTACGGGAGGGCATATCATCATGCTGAATCCTGTCAGTTCGCCATATTATGAAGCAACGAGGGCGCAGGCTGTACAGGCTCTTTCACGTCAGCCGGGGAAATGGCAGATAGGAGGAGGGATTCATGAGCGGAATGCGGCAGAATTTCTGGATGCAGGTGCTTCCCATGTAATTGTGACCTCCTATGTTTTCCGCGATGGCCGGATCCACTATGAGAATCTGGAAAAGGTAGTGCGTGAGGTTGGAAAAGAGCATCTGGTGCTGGATTTAAGCTGCCGGGCAAAGGGCGGGGCATACTGCATCGTGACTGACCGCTGGCAGAAGTTTACGGACGTATATCTGGATGAAAAAGTATTGGAGGAGCTGTCCGGATACTGTGCCGAGTTTCTGGTTCATGCAGCAGACGTAGAAGGAAAGGCACAGGGGATCGAACAGGATCTGGTGCGGATGCTTGGCAGATGGCAGGGAAACTGTGTGACCTATGCAGGCGGTATCGGAAGCTATGAGGATCTTCACCGACTGAAAGAGCTGGGACAGAACCGTCTGGATGTGACGGTAGGAAGTGCGCTCGATCTGTTCGGCGGTAAGCTTTCTTACGAACAAATCTTAAAGTTATGTGAAAATTAACAACAAAACATGAGAAATATCAAAAGAATTCGGTAAAATGATAATTATAGTTGAAAAAAATGCCAAATGTGTTATAATGTCCGTACAGGGCAGAGTCAAGTGGGCATAAGAGCAGATGCCGTGCTTGCACGAGCAGCGGCGCTTAGGTCCATTTGACGAGCGAAGCGAGTCCGGAAAAACGAAGTTTTTACGGACTGCCCGTTGGCAGAGTCAGGCGGGCATAAGACCTGCCCCAGAACCTCAGTAAAGGAGTTGATCAGTATGAAGTTTACGATTAGCGGAAAGAATATCGAAGTAACAGACGGACTGAGAACAGCAGTAACAGACAAGCTTGGCAAGCTGGAACGTTATTTCACCCCGGAGACAGAGATTATAGTTACCCTGAGTGTTGAGAAAGAAAGACAGAAAATCGAAGTAACGATACCGGTGAAGGGCAATATCATCCGTTCAGAGCAGGTGAGCAATGATATGTACGTATCGATTGATCTGGTAGAAGAAGTAATTGAGCGTCAGCTTCGCAAATACAAAGAAAAGATCGTGGACAAGCATCAGTCAGGCGGCAATTTCAAGAAAGAATTTCTGGAAAAAGAATCAGAGCCGCTCGAGGAAGTTAAGATCATCCGCACCAAGCATTTCGGCATGAAGCCGATGTATCCGGAAGACGCATGCGTACAGATGGAGCTTCTGGGACACAGCTTTTTCGTATTCTGTAATGCAGAGACAGAGCAGGTCAATGTCGTTTATAAGAGAAAAGGCAACACATACGGGCTGATTGAGCCGGAGTACTGATACAGTATGTAAGTGATTCTGTACGGGCAGGATTTCCTGCCCGTACTTATTTTGTTCATAAAAAATTCAATTGTTTTGCTTGCCTGAAAGTGATACAATATGCTGGTATGAGCAGGATATTGTCTGCCCCTAAGCGGAATGCCGGTGGCCCCGGTATTTTTGTACAGCTAAATATTTTGATTGGAGACACAGTGATGAAGTTAGTAGAAAAGATTTTCGGAACACACAGTCAGCGCGAGCTGAAAATGATCATGCCGATTGTGGACAAGATAGAAGCGCTGCGGCCGACCATGCAGGCACTCAGTGATGAGCAGCTTCGTGCGAAGACGCAGGAGTACAAAGAGCGTTATGCGGGAGGAGAGTCTCTGGATTCCCTTCTTCCGGAAGCGTTTGCGACGGTGCGTGAGGCAGCGAAGCGTGTACTGAATATGGAGCATTACCGGGTACAGCTGATTGGTGGTATTATCCTGCATCAGGGCCGTATCGCCGAGATGAGGACAGGTGAAGGTAAGACGCTCGTATCGACACTTCCGGCGTATCTGAATGCGCTGACCGGGGAGGGCGTCCATATCGTTACAGTCAATGACTATCTGGCACACCGTGACGCAGAATGGATGGGAAAGGTACATGAATTCCTCGGACTGACTGTAGGCTGTGTCCTGAATTCCATGGACAATGATGAACGCCGCAAAATGTACGCCTGCGATATCACGTACGTCACGAACAATGAGCTTGGTTTCGATTATCTGCGTGATAACATGGTGATTTATAAAGAACAGTTGGTACAGAGAGATCTTGTCTATGCGATTATTGATGAGGTTGACTCCGTGTTGATCGATGAAGCGCGTACCCCTCTGATTATTTCCGGACAGAGCGGCAAATCCACGAAGCTCTATGAGGTCTGCGATATTCTGGCGAGACAGCTGGAACGCGGTGAGGCGAGCGGTGAAGTGACAAAGATGACCGCGATCATGGGCGAGGAGATCACGGAGACAGGGGACTTTATCGTCAATGAGAAGGACAAGATTGTCACCTTGACCCAGCAGGGTGTGCATAAGGTAGAGAAATTTTTCAATCTGGAGAATTTTGCGGATGCTGAGAATCTGGAGATTCAGCACAATGTCGATCTGGCGCTGCGCGCCCACAATCTGATGTTCCGTGATCAGGACTATGTGGTAAAGGATGATCAGGTCATGATCGTCGATGAATTTACAGGACGTATCATGCCGGGCCGCCGTTATTCCGACGGTCTGCATCAGGCGATTGAAGCGAAGGAGCATGTAAAAGTAAAGCGTGAGAGCAAGACACTTGCGACAATCACTTTCCAGAATTTCTTCAACAAATACAAAAAGAAATCCGGTATGACAGGTACGGCACTGACGGAGGAGAAAGAGTTCCGTGATATCTACGGAATGGATGTAATCGAGATTCCGACGAACCGTCCGGTTGCCCGTAAGGATCTGGATGATGCCGTATATATGACAAAGAAAGAGAAATACCGCGCAGTCGTTGAGGCAGTCAAGGAAGCTCACGCAAAGGGACAGCCGGTACTGGTAGGTACCATTACAATTGATGTATCCGAGCTGCTTTCCGGTATGCTGAAACGCGAGGGTATCAGGCATAACGTACTGAATGCAAAATTCCATGAGCAGGAGGCTGCGATTGTTGCGGATGCAGGTATTCACGGCGCCGTTACGATTGCGACGAATATGGCCGGACGTGGTACGGATATCAAGCTGGATGACGAAGCGAAGGCGGCCGGAGGTCTGAAAATCATCGGTACGGAGCGTCACGAGTCCCGGCGTATTGACAACCAGCTCCGCGGACGTTCCGGACGTCAGGGAGATCCGGGTGAGTCCAGATTCTATATCTCACTTGAGGATGATCTGATGCGCCTGTTTGGCTCTGAGAAGATGATGAAAGTATTCCAGTCACTCGGAGTACAGGAAAATGAACAGATTGAGCACAAGATGCTTTCCAGCGCGATTGAAAAAGCGCAGATGAAGATCGAGAGCAACAACTTTGCAATCCGTAAGAACCTGCTTGAATATGATCAGGTAAATAACGAGCAGAGAGAAATCATTTATGCAGAACGCCGCCGTGTACTCGACGGTGAGAGTATGCGTGATTCGATCTTCAAGATGATTACTGATATCATTGACAATACGGTGGATAACTGTCTCGGAGAAAACTCAGACAAAGGAGATTGGGATCTTCGCGAACTGAATACGCTGCTTCTGCCGTATATACCGTTGAAGCCAATCACGGAGGAGACTGTTGAGACAGTTAAAAATAAAAATGAACTCAAGCAGATGCTGAAAGAGCAGGCAGTTAAGCTGTATGAGATGAAGGAAGCAGAATTTCAGGAGCAGGAACAGATCCGTGAGCTGGAGCGTGTCATCCTGCTGAAGGTGATTGACCGGAAGTGGATGGATCATATTGATGATATGGATCAGCTCCGTCAGGGAATCGGCCTGCAGGCATACGGCCAGAAGGATCCGCTGGTTGAGTATAAGATGAGCGCTTATGACATGTTCGATGCCATGACCTCCTCGATTCAGGAGGATACGGTACGTCTGTTGTTCCATGTTAAGGTAGAACAGAAGGTAGAACGTGAAGAGGTAGCCAAGGTGACCGGAACAAATAAGGATGAATCCGGCCCGCGTGCCCCGAAGAAGCGTCTCGCAGACAAAGTTTATCCGAACGATCCGTGTCCTTGCGGAAGCGGCAAGAAATATAAGCAGTGCTGCGGACGTAAGGCATGATAAGACATGGTGATATACATTCCAGCACCATACAGATAAGTTTAAGAGCTGTAAACAGCAGCCAGAAAATAGAAAGAAGGTGAAGCTATGGTTGAACTTGACCAGTTCAAAAGTATTTTAGGCAGTTATGAAAAACCATTAGTGGAAGTGAGGGATTCACTTTGACCTGGTAAATAAAGAACAGAGAATTCAGGA
>JAUNGL010000171.1 GCA_030524665.1 Lachnospiraceae bacterium
GTCTGCTTCCTTCCGGATGTTTCCGTTTCAGCCGGCTTTGCAGCCTTTTCGGTGCTCTTATTCTTTGTACTGCCTGTCTGATCGGTTTCTTTTGAGCCGCTTTCAGTCTTTTCGGTTTCTTTTTTACTACCTGTGTGTTCCGTTTCCTTCTCTGTCACTGCCGGTGTCTCTTTCGACGCTGCCTGATACGTTCCAAGGCTTTCTATAAGTTCCGTTTCCTCCACAGGATCACTGCGTCTTTCCGTCTCTTCTTCTATTCCCTGCGGTTTCATCTGATTGGCCTCTGTCTGCACAGAACCAGATCCGTATTTTTCTGATTCTGATTCGGTCTCATTCTCCACCAACAGTCCGTTTTCTTCCGTTTCATCTTCCTCGATTATTCCGGAAGGCTTTTTATACAAATCCAGCTCCAGAGTTTCCGGTTCTGACTCATCTGCTGACAAAACCTCCTCCTTCACTTCTTCAGATTCTGTTTCTGACTCTGATTCACCGACAATTTCTACTCCATCAAGGGATACCGACGGTGCCTCCGTTTCATTTTTATTGGAAGCACCACAGCCGGACACTGCCGCAGCTACCAATGACGCCCCTAACATTGCTGATATTATTTTGTATCTCATGATTTACCTCTTTTCCTGATTACACCTATCCGGCAAAACATTACCGTTCAGTGCTTACCCGTACAGGGCTCATATATACATTATAGTACAAGTTTCCGGTGATTCATACAACATAGCACTGATTTCACAATTATTTCACAGTTTTTCGGAAAGGTCCGCAATGCCAACTGTGAATAACAGCCGCAGCCGGCAATCACAAATTACAGAATAAATTACAAATAATGCTATATATAGAAGAAAGCGCCCCGGTTATCCCTGCGGCGCTTTCTTCTCACATAACAGATTCCATCGCTGCAAATTCTCCGGAAATTTCTGCTGCGCTATCACTCTGCAAACCAAATTCCCCCTTGCAGGTTATCCCGTCAGTCAGCGACTGTTATCTCTCTTTTACGTCTTTGATACTGAAACTGATTCTTCCCATCTTATCTTTGCCGAGGCAAACTGCCTTGACCTTATCACCAAGTGTCAGCACGTCTTCTACACGGTTGATTCTTTCCTTTGCAATCTTGGAAATATGAACCATTCCCTCTTTGCCCGGAGCGAACTCAAGAAATGCACCGAATTCTTTGATGCTTACTACTTCGCCAACCAGAACCTGACCTGCCTCAAAGTCAGTTACAATGATTTTGATCATCTCAACTGCCTTGTCCATCATAGCCTGATCTGTACCGCATACAGATACTGCACCATCATCTGTGATGTCAATCTTCACACCGGTACGCTCAATAATCGTATTGATTGTCTTGCCCCGCTGTCCAACTACATCGCCGATCTTCTGCGGATCAATCATAATCTGAATAATCTTCGGCGCATACTTGCCGACAGACTCTCTCGGCTGTGCGATACATGGAGTCATAATCTCATTCAGGATATACTCTCTTGCTTCCTTTGTTCTTGCAATCGCTTCCTCTACGATTGGTCTGGTCAGACCATGGATCTTGATATCCATCTGGATTGCAGTGATACCATCATGTGTACCAGCTACCTTAAAGTCCATATCGCCAAAGAAATCTTCCAGTCCCTGAATATCTGTAAGCACGATATAATCGTCATCTGTCTCACCAGTTACAAGTCCACAGGAAATACCTGCTACCTGCTTCTTAATCGGTACACCAGCTGCCATCAGTGACATTGTGGATGCACAGATACTTGCCTGAGAAGTAGATCCGTTTGACTCAAACGTTTCAGATACCGTACGGATTGCATACGGGAATTCTTCTTCGGACGGAAGTACAGGAACAAGTGCTTTCTCAGCAAGTGCTCCGTGACCAATTTCACGGCGTCCCGGACCGCGGCTGACTTTTGTCTCACCTACGGAATAAGACGGGAAATTGTAATGGTGCATATATCTCTTGCTCTGGATATTCTCATCCAAACCGTCAACTCTCTGTACCTCAGAAAGCGGCGCCAGTGTCGTAATCGTACAAATCTGTGTCTGTCCACGTGTGAACATCGCAGAACCATGAACGCGCGGTACAATATCTACCTCAGCAGCCAGCGGGCGGATCTGTGTAATTGCACGTCCGTCCGGTCTCTTGTGATCCTTCAGGATCATCTTGCGAACGGTTTTCTTCTGATACTGATACAGTGCTTCCGGCAGAAGCGTCAGCCATTCTTCCTTTTCTGCAAATGCCTCCTCCAGCTTTGCCTGTACCTGACGGATATTTTCCTCACGCACCTGCTTTACATCTGAAAATACTGCAACCTCCATCTCGGCCGGAGTCACAACTTCTTTCATGGCTGCAAACAGCTCTTCCGGAATTGCGCAGCTCTCATATGTGTGCTTCGGCTTTCCAACCTCTGCTACCATATCATTGATAAATTTAATAATCTCAAGGTTGATGTCATGGCACTTATAAATCGCATCGATCATGACATCCTCTTTAATCTCATTTGCACCAGCTTCAATCATGATGACCTTCTGGCTTGTGGATGCTACCGTAAGCTGAAGATCCCCTTCATCCCACTGCTTCTGGGAAGGATTCACAATCAGCTCACCGTTCACCATACCCATCTGGGTCATGGCACACGGACCGTCAAACGGAATATCGGAAATAGCAGTAGCAATCGCTGCACCAAGCATCGCCGTCAGCTCCGGACGGCACTCCGGATCAACGGACATAACCATATTGTTCAGCGTTACATCATTTCTGTAATCCTTCGGGAAAAGCGGACGCATCGGACGGTCAATGACACGTGAAGTCAGGATCGCATTTTCAGATGCTTTTCCTTCTCTTTTATTAAATCCACCCGGGATTTTTCCCACAGAATAAAGCTTCTCTTCATATTCCACACTGAGCGGGAAAAAGTCAATCCCGTCTCTCGGCTTCTCGGAAGCTGTCGCAGTAGACAGCACCGTTGTCTCTCCGTAATGCATAAAAGCGCAGCCATTCGCCTGTGCGCCTACACGTCCTACATCTACTGTAAGCGTCCTTCCTGCCAGTTCCATTGAAAAACTTTTGTACATGCCCAATCTCCTTTTCTGATTTTCAACTTCACCCGGTGTCTTCACAGCCTGTCTATCGCTCTGCCAGTCTCCTGTACAGAATCCTATAACTGCTCTTGTACACCGAATGCCCTTGTTTTATTATTTCTCTAGTCGGGCATCTGCATATGCATTCCGAAACAACTGAAAAACAGACTTCCCTGAAATCTGCTTTTCAGTGGTCCCGGCGCTTTCCCGCAGCTTCCCGAACCTCCGGCAGGTATCCCTGCCCATGCAGCAATGCCAGTCAGATATCCCCTGACTGAACTCCGGAATGACGGTGATCCAGTCATTCTCTGTATAAGCTGCACACACAAATCAGGGCGGAATAATCCGCCCTTCAATCGTGACTTATTTTCTGATTCCAAGCTTGGCAATCAATGCACGGTATCCTTCCAGATCTACCTTCTTCAGGTATGCAAGAAGACCTCTTCTCTGACCTACCATCTTCAGAAGACCTCTTCTGGAGTGATGATCCTTCGGATTGTCCTTCAGATGCTCAGTAAGCTCCTGGATTCTTGCTGTCAGAACTGCGATCTGAACCTCCGGTGAACCTGTGTCGCCCGGCTTTCTTGCGTACTCGTTGATAATAGCTGTTTTCTTTTCCTTTGAAATCATTTCGTTCCTCCTGATTGATAATCGCCTGATACCAAGATGCCGGTCGGAGACTCCACGCTTCTGAGTATCGGCTGAATAGTAATATTTGTGCAGACCAGTCTTACGCTGACCACACTTTGCTACTATACCATATTCTATTTCCTGAGTCAACCGAAAAATTTCCGGAATATTGGCTGAAATCGTCTGAAAGTTTTTCACAGAAATTCTCAAATCTCCACTCTGGCAGCAAACATCAGAAACAAAATACATCCGAACACTACCAGAACAATTGCCGTTCCATACATCAGTGCAGCACAGGTTTTCCATTTTTTCTCTGTACAGATTTCAAAATTCTGAGGATCTGACTTGTCGTAACAGAGCCGAAATTTCTGTCCTACGTAATAGGGACATGGATAGAATGTCTCAGGGCTTTTTACTTTTATCAGCTTGCCCTCTGCAATGTATTCAATCACTGCAAATTGCCTGTCATGAAATTCGCTGCGGTTGTCTGTTCTTTCGGCCGGTTCTGTTTTTATAGATACCACCCGTCCCTCTGCGTGACTGTGGTATTTTTCGTTTTTGCGGCTCCACTGACGGAAAACAGCGGAGATTACCGCCGCTGCCGCTGCCAGCAGAAAACAGACAAAGCTCGCATTCCACATATTACCATTCACGGAAATACTCCTTTCCCGCCTGAATATCGCGTTCCATCTGGGCTTTCAGCTCCTCCACAGATGAAAATTTCATCTCAGGGCGCCGGAAAGCCAGCAATTCCACCGTGATATCCTTCCCATACAAATTTCCATCGAAATCATACAGATATGTCTCTACACCAATAAAAGAACCGTCCACAGTCGGCTTGCATCCGATATTTGTAATACCATGATAATATCTACCCTCCGACTTCACCCCGGTATAGTATACTCCATTTGGCGGAAGCAGCTTATCCTGTTCCGGAACCAGATTAACCGTTGGCATTCCGATCCGCCTCCCAAGCTGTTTCCCATGTTGTACCGTTCCTGCTACAGAATACGGATATCCCAGTAATTCAGAAACCAGCCCCATCTCTCCCGCCTGCATTGCTTCACGGATGTAGGTACTGCTGATTTCCCGCGAACCTCTGCACTCTTTTTCTATGATTTCTACTCTTATTCCATATTTTTCCTGAAGAGCCTTCAACAACCAGGCATCTCCGCTCCGCCTGTAACCGAACCGGAAGTCCGTTCCTACCACGACATATTTTGCCTTTAGCTTTTCCACCAGAATTTTTGAAACAAACTGCTCCGGCTCCATACTGAGAATCTCCGGAATAAACGGACAATCAATCAGCAAGTCGATCCCCATCTCCTCCAGACACTTCCTTTTTTCTGTTTTTGTCAGCAGCCGTCCGCTTCCCTGCGGCGCAATTACAAACACAGTACCTGCAAGTCCGGACACCTTCTGTGCTTTCACGCAGCGAATCAGTTTCTGATGTCCACGATGCAGCCCGTCAAACTTGCCAAGTGTCACAGCCGTCGGAACCTCCGAATAAAACTCTGTCGTTCCCTCAAAATATCGCATGTACACCTCCGCACCTCTTCTGATATGATATCACTGTCCGGTTATCTTCTCCGGCACCACCCAAAATGAAAATAGCAACTTCTGTGAATAAGTAACAGAAAAGCATACGCCTGCTATAAAAACATCTTTACCGGCGTGTACATTCTGCGTGCCTCATTCCATGCATAAACCGCCAGAAAACGTCCATCCGTCCCATAAACCCGGAACTCTTCCCCGGCCTCCGGAACCACTGCCCCGCGACAGAGACCTGCCCGAACCGGATTCCCATTCAGAACGAGTCGTTCTCCTTCCTCCTTCAGCTCAAGTACACGGAATTTTCCAAATACCGAATCCGTAGCATACAGAATCTCAGAGAGTCTCTGCACATCCCGAAGCTCTTCCACCTTCGCCAGCGTAACGCTGTTCTCCACTGTAAATGCACCTACCTGTGTCCGAAGCAAAGCCTCCATACATCCTCCGCAGCCCAGAGAAGCCCCAATATCATGGCACAGCGTACGGATATAAGTCCCTTTGGAACACGTGACAGTCATCGTCACCCGTGGAAGCTCTACTGCATCCACA
>JAUNGL010000172.1 GCA_030524665.1 Lachnospiraceae bacterium
CAGTTATGCGAGATATGTCAGGATGATTGAGGAAAACCTACCGTATTACCTGGACGCCTTTTTTACTAACATCAAGTAGGAATAGTCAGCATCTTGGCTAGTGATGTTAAGTCCGCTGATCAGATGACAACAGCAATGGATAAAGATGATCGAAATATAAAAGGAAGAAAGCAAGGGAGGGCCGGGAGCCATCCGCTCCCGGCTATAAAGTAAGAAGCTCAATATATAAAACCATGTTGTTTTATATGAGAAAAGTATACTATGAATCTGTGAACTGTTTGTGTTAAGAAGTTGAAAAAAATGTGATAATCCCGTGCGATGGGAATCGATACAACGAGCGATTTCGCGTCAGGCTGCCTATCTAGCTGTTTGTTTTGCCGGATTTCTTTTCCCGCATCCGGTATTTCAGTGGCGTACAGTGGTAGACTGCCTGAAATTTCCGGATAAAGTTAGCGGAGTACTGATACCCGACTTCCCGTGCAATTTCATCGACGGATTTTTCAGTGGTACACAGCAGCGTAGCGGCCAGATCCATCCGGAGGGCGGCGGTGTATTCTCCGATGGTTATGTGGTAATAATAAGCAAAGCCTGATTTCAGCTTCTGAGGACTGAGCAGCAGCTTCTGGCTCAGGGCGTCGATGGTCGGAGGATGGACGAACTGTTCAGTCAGGATGGTGTGCGCTTTCTGGATTGCGTGGTAATCCTCTGCGCAGAAACGTATTCTGCGGTTTCTTCCAACTTCAACGCTTCCGAAGTCGACCTGATCAGAAAATGCATTTGCTCCCTTGCTGTTTCCGCTTTCGATGATGGCTCCCATACATTCCAGAATGGTCGCTTCCAGGTGGAGTGCGTTCAGGGAGTCTGTCTGATCCAGATAGAGCATACGCTGGATGACGGACAGGACATCTGCGGGGAGATAGTGGTAGGTGTGGTTTGGCAGAAAATAATCAAGGATAGCGTAATTCGGGAAGCGGTGGTTCAGTTCTTCCAGAAACGCAGGATAAATTGTGAGCTCTGCACCTTTGAAGTGCTGTCCTTTTTTCCAGACCTGTCTGCCGCGGATGTCCTGTTCCAGTACGAGAAAGGCGGAAGGATGGAAGGAAGAGACGGGCTCGTTTTCAAGCTTGAATTTGGTTGTCCCATCGTAGACCACACCGAGTCTCAGCAGAGGGTCAGGATTGTGAAACTGAATGGAAAATGCGTGATTAATGGTATAGTCTGCAATTCCCCAGTCGTAGTATCCTTCTCTCTGGTACAGATGATAAGAACCATTTTCCGGGGATTCGGGATTTTCATAATGAATGTAATAGTGTTTAGGAAAAGCCTGAAACCCAAGCTCCTTCAGCATGGCATTCCGAAATTGGTGGGGAGTTGTCGTTTTGTGTATCATGTGCTGCTCCTCTCTGTGTTTGGGACAGTGATAGAATCAGAATCTTGAGATAAAGCTACTGTACAGATCCAAGTATACCGGATGGAGGCCGAAGATACAAGAAATAATCAGAAAAGATGATAAAATAATGAAAAAAGAAAAATGGGTTGCAATAGACTAACTCTCTCTGCTATAATACTGCCCGGAAGTTAGCGAAAACTAACAAACAAGCGAATCAATCTAAAAGGAGAATCATCATGAGAAGAAAGTTTTCGAATTTTGTTACAGCATCGGTTCTGACCTGCGCAGTTTTGGCGGGGCTTCAGGGAGTGGGAGGCATGGCGTACGTAAGTGCAGAGGAAGTTACGGACACAATCACGGTGACGGACGCGCGCGGAGAGGTTGAAATTCCGGCGGATCCGCAGCGGATTGTGGATCTGAGCGGCAACAGTGATATCCTTTCGGTTTTGGGATATTCGGTAGTCGGTACCGCAAACTCGGATGCGTATGATTACACAAAATTTCCGTCTTATCTGGAGGAAACATTGGAGGGTGCCAAGATTCTCGGATACAGTATGCAGGATACGATGGATGTCGAGGGAATTCTGGAGCTTGAGCCGGATCTGATTATTATCTCCAGTGTTCAGGAGAAGATGTATGAGCAGCTTCAGCAGATTGCACCGACTGTCATGATTGAGTTGGCGCAGATCAACTGGAAGGAGGACATTGATGCTTTTGCGGAGTTGATGGGCAAAGAAGCTGAGGCGAAAGCGTGGATGACTGCATATGAGACGAAGGCAGCCGAAAAGGGGCAGGAAATTCGCAAGGAGTACGGAGAAGACACGACTTATCTCGCACTTCTTGCGAGCGGCGGTCAGATTTTTATTTTCGATGCAGCGGGCATCGGCGGTGTGATGTATGACGATATGGGCCTTATGAAGCCGGAAAATATGCCGGAGCAGGAGAATATCAGTCTTCCGGTTGTGACGTATGAGGGACTGGCAGAGATTGATGCGGACTATATGTTTGTCGTTGCCACTGATGAGGATCTTGAGAGCCTGAAGTCAAACGGGATTTATAACAGTATGCGTGCCGTACAGGATGGGCATGTGGTGGAGCTTCCGTCCAGTCCGTATTTCAATGAGGGCTACAGTTGCATAGGAAAAGAAGTATTTGTAGAGGATTTTGCCTCTCTTATGGCTAAATAATGCGGCTTTGCGCCCCGGAACAATTACGGCAAACAGTGACGAAATCAAATAGTTTTGAGAGAATGGGATGGAATACCATGAAAAAGAAACTCGGGATCGTAACGGCGGCCGGCGTGTTGCTGTTATTATCCGGGATGCTTGCTTCCGTTTATATCGGGGCAAAAAATATTCCGGTAAATGAAATTTATCATGCACTTTTTCAGAATGAAGGCACATTGAATGACATGCTTGTCCGTGATGTACGATTGCCGCGGATGCTGTGTGCGGTCCTGACTGGTGGGATGCTGGCACTGACGGGAACTATGATGCAGGGAGTGATGAGAAATCCGATCGCGGAGCCGTCTGTCATGCCTGATCCGGATGCCGGAGCGGATCGGGAGGCAGCGTAAACCGATTCGCCTGTTATCTTCCTATCTTCACATGGTGGCTACATGGAAGCTGCTTCGCAGGAAATATCTGGTGGTATCCGGGATTATCCTGTCATATGGACTTTATAATATCTGTATTGTACCGATCAATTCGATTCTGTTTCCGGCAGTTATGAATCTGGAGCTTCAGGTTTCTTCTGAGATATACGGCGCGGTGGAGGGGATTATCACCTGCGGAATGCTGTTTGGCGGTATGATCGTGGCATGGAAGCCGAAATGGTTTCGCTTTTCCGGAATCTACCTCTGGAATTATCCGATGCCGGTAATGCTTGCTGTGATGGGATTTGTACTTCTTTTACTTCCGGGAAAAGGATATGGAATCGCAGCAATGGCTGCCGGAGGAATGACGATCATGTTCTGCCTTGGGGTTGGAAATATTGTGACGCTGACGTATACGCAGAGTACCGTTCCGGTAGAGATGCTTGGAAGTGTCAGTGCCCTTTCCACTGCAGTTGCCACCGGTACAGTGCCGGTCGGGCAGGTGTTGTTTGGACAGCTGATGGGAAGCGGACTGAAGTCAGGTGTGATTCTGTTGCTGTGTGCCGTGGTGGCACTGTTCGTGTCCTTATATGTGAGAATGAATGTGAATCGCAGGAATACATGCGATACGAAATCAGAGACTGGATGTGCACAGACAGGAAATTGATTCAATGATCAGAAAATCTTTTGAAAGTTCCGCTGGAAAACGTCAGGTATGTGTACCCTGGAAGCGGCATCTTGAGTATTGGGGAATTTGATAGCAGCTAAATGCTTGATAAAGTAGAACCGTTGTAGTAAGATGAATTAAATCGGGCATGGAGAAGAGTACAATCACCGGGGCGAAAAGCAGCTGGCCGATGATCTTGATGATTATCAGAACATAAGGGGATATATGCTCAGCTTCAATTTCAACAAGAAGAAAGAGATTGGGGTTCATGAGATTGTTATTGGTGAGAAGGAGATCATTGAAGCTGTGGTATAAGGGGGAATCTGAAATGAAAATAATCTATTACAACGGTATCGTATATACAGGGGTGCTTCCTCTGGCAGAAGCTTTTGCGGTGGAACATGGAAGCTTTGTTTTTACCGGCAGCACTGCGGAAGCAAAGGCTCTGGCCGGAAAAGAGGATAAGCTGGTGGATTTGGAAGGGAAATTTGTCTGCAGTGGTTTTATTGACAGCCATATGCACCTGATGTCTTTTGGAAATGCGCTGGTCACGGCCAGACTGGACGAGCATACTTCCAGTCTGGAGGAGCTTGTGAGATATTTCAGAGAGTTTGGAAGGCAGCATTTTCATTCAGGTGAAGGATGGCTTGTGGGCCGGGGATGGAACCAGGATTGCTTTTCCGATGCGGACCGGATGCCAAACCGCTATGATCTGGATCGGGTTTCTGCCCGGATGCCGGTTTGTGCGGTGCGCGCCTGTGGGCATTGTCTGGTGGTAAACAGCAAGGCATTGGAACTTTTGAAGGTAACAGCAGAGACTCCTCAGCCTGAGGGAGGAAAAATCGGGATCGAGAATGGCGAGCCGGACGGACGTTTTTATGACAACGCGATGGATGCGGTTTATGGGGCAATTCCGGTTCCGGACAAAGAAAGTCTGAAGAATATGATCCGTGCGGCCGGCAGGGTGATGAACTCTTACGGTGTCACCAGCTGCCATTCAGATGATTACAGCGCTTTTCGCCAGATACCGTGGCAGGAGGTGAACGCTGCCTATAAAGAGCTGGAGGCCTCCGGCGAGCTGACCGTCCGGGTTTATGAACAGAGCAATTTCACAGATCTTGCCTCTCTGAAGAGCTTTGTGGAGGCGGGACAAAATACAGGTACGGGTACGGTGATGTTTCGGATTGGCCCTCTGAAAATGCTGGGGGACGGTGCACTCGGGTCACACACCGCATTTTTGAGCCATCCCTATGAAGATTCGCCGGATATCTGCGGCATTCCGGTTTTTACACAGGAAGCCTTTGATGAGATGATCGGATATGCCAATGAGCATCAAATGCAGGTAGCAGTTCATGCCATCGGGGATGCCTGTCTGGACCGTGTGCTGTCTGCCTGTGAGCGGGCGTTGAAATCTCATCCGAGAGAGGACCACCGTCATGGAATCATACACTGCCAGATCACCCGGCCGGATCAGCTGGAAAAGATTTGCAGGCTGGGAATGCATGTGTATGCCCAGAGTATTTTTCTGGATTATGATAACCACATTGTGGAGCAGCGTGTGGGCAGTGCTTTGGCATCCACCAGTTATAGCTGGAAAACATTGATGAAAAATGGCGTTTCCGTCAGCAACGGCAGCGATTGTCCTGTGGAGCTTCCGAATGCTCTTGCGGGGATGCAGTGTGCTGTCACCAGAACCAGTCTGAGAGATCATGTGGGACCTTATCTGCCCAAGCAGGCCTTCACCGTGCAGGAGGCTTTGGACAGCTACACGGTCCGGGGAGCTGAGGCAAGCTTTGAGGAGCATATCAAGGGGAAAATTCAGCCGGGGATGCTGGCAGATTTTGTGATTCTCGGCGGGAATCCTTTTGAGACACCGGAGGATTCCATCAAGGATATTCCGGTGTTGGAGACATACCTGGGCGGGAGAAATGTGTTTCATCGGAATTCCGATTCTTCCTGCCGCTGAATGCCGCGTAAAAAACGCTGTAAGATCTTAATATCTGGAAATGACAAAGCAAGAATAGCAATATAAGAGGGAGTAGTGGCATGCTCCTTCTTTCATTCTGCCGGGAACATTGAATTGAGGAGGAAGAACATATGGCAT
>JAUNGL010000173.1 GCA_030524665.1 Lachnospiraceae bacterium
TACGTTAGAGCTAAAATTTACAGTTTTTGTTCTACAGTTATTGAAACACAGCCCGTGGCGGGCGTCTGTTAGTTAACAAAACACGAATATTACTGAAGTAATATAGTTTTTGTGTGAAAATTACAGAAAACGGATTTATTTTCGTTTTGAAAAGCAATATAATATATCATATCGGAAGGAAGCTGCGCACTGCACCAGCTGCAAAACTGCCAGAGGAGGATTACCTATGAAATGCATCAAAGAAGAAAATTATTTCAGAGAAATGCAGGAAACCGTCCTGCCATATCTGGAAGCACATAAAACAACCGGTACCTGCCATATTACATCCGGACCAGATCCTGCGGCCCGGATTTATTATGAAGCCTACCGCAGGTCCAATCCGCGCGGTACCGTTGTGATCAGTCACGGTTTTTCAGAAAGCATCCAGAAATATAAGGAGATGATCTACTATTTCCTGAATGCCGGATATCAGGTATTTCTTGCAGATCATCGGGGTCACGGATATTCCATGCGTGAAACAGACAAGACGTATCTGGTTCATACCAGCTATTTTCATGATTATGTCAGAGATCTGCACACCTTTTTTACGACTGTGGTACGTCCTGATGCAGGTAAGGCTCCCTGTTTCCTGCTGGGGCATTCGATGGGTGGGGCGATTGCTGCTGCTTATCTGGAAACTTATCCGGATGACTTTGACAAAGCAGTTCTGACCGCACCTATGCTGCGGATACGAACCGGAAGAATTCCCGAACCGGTCGCTTTTCTGGTCGCCTGCTTCATGAAATGGACCGGGCGCGGAGACCGTCCCGTTCTTGGCCAGCCGTGTACTCTGGATGGAGAAAATTTCTCATCCAGCTCCTCTCTCAGTGAAGCACGGTTCCAACGATATCTGCGGCTGCGCAGATCTGATTCCAGACTTCAGACAAGCGCCGCTTCTTATAATTGGCTGTATACGGCAATCCCGGCAACACACCGGATCACCTTCCCGGAACGCTGCCGGCGCATCCGGGTTCCGGTACTTCTTTTCCTCGCCGGTCAGGATAAGCTGGTCAAGCCGTATGGTATCCGGCTCTTTGCCCATCAGGTAAAAGATATCCGGCTGTGCAGAGTCAACGCAGGCAAGCATGAGCTGTACAGTATGAGGACTGAAGAATTGGAAAAATACTACGGAAGAATCCTGCGCTTTTTCAGGGACAACTGAATCTGCTCAACAAAAATCCCGGTCTTTATCTGCAGCATTCAAAAAGATTTTCCTGCAAATATACCGGGACTTTATTTGCTCTATACCTGCTGCTCCTCTGTCTGTGTAAGCAGCTTCCTGTTCTGTGTGGGAAGCAAAAGCTTATTCTGCTTCCGTCTCAGCCTCTGTTCCTGTTTCGGTCTCTGAGGCTTCTTCTATTGTCGCATTCTCGCGCAGGAAATCCAGCACCTTCTCCTGAAGAACACTGAGCCGTACTGTATCCTCATCATACGCTGCCACCAGATCATCACCAGATTCATATCCATATCTCTCAGCCAGCTCATCACAGCCAGCCTTGTATTCTTCCTCAGATAATTCAATATTTTCAGCCTCGGCAATCGCTCTCATATACAGTTCCTGCTGCATATTCTGCTTCACTGCTGTCTGTGCTTCCGAATCAAATTCTTCGGCAGTCAATCCGAGAAAACTTTCGAGAAACTCGCCGTACTCCATCCCATATGCTTCCGCATACTGCTCATAGAAGGACTTCATATTTGCGACACCATATGCAACCATCTCTTCCGGATAATCATTGATCTTACTGTTATTCGCTACCAGTGTAAGAATCTCGTTGTTGATTACACTGTCCTTTTCATCTTCCTTTGTTTTCAGGAGGTTCTCTGAAATACTCTTGCGATAAGACTCAACATCCGTATATTCACCATCCGAAATTGTATTCACCAGCTCGTCCGTCAGCTCCGGCATACGCTTGATGGAATTCACTGTCACGGTAAACACGACTTCTTTTCCTGCCAGATCCGTATTTCCATAGTTCTCCGGGAAAGTCAACGGAAGGTCAACAGTCTCGCCTACCGATACCCCAATCAGCCCATCCTCAAATCCATCAATGAAAGAGTCGGAACCAATAATCAGATCATATCCCGCACTCGTTCCGCCGTCAAATGCTTCTCCATCCAGCTTTCCTTCAAAGTCAATGTTTGCAGTATCACCTTCCTGCACCTGACCTTCACTGTACGTCTCAAGTGCCTCTGCAAGCTGCACATGATACCGGATCTCCTCATCCACTTCCTCATCCGTCACTGTGATAGGATCAAGTGTCACAACAAGCCCCTTGTACTCTCCCAGTGTGACATAATCTGAAGCCGTATAATCCGGTCTCTCAAGCTTCGCTTCCGTCTCTGCGGATTCTGTCCCATTCTCTGTTTCCGCTTCTGATGTATTCTCAGATGCTTCTGTAACTGCCTCCGTCTCTTCTGCAAATACAACGCCCGGGGCAACTGATGCTGCTGTCAGACAGGCGGTACACATCAATACTGCCATAAGATTCTTTTTCTTCATAATCTGTTCCTTTCTATCCCATGATTTCCCACATCTGAATTTCCTCACCTCACATGCTGCCATATCAATGTATGATCAGCACACTGCTGTTATCATATCATATATTTCTGTATTGCGCACTTGGAAAAATATTTTTTAATAAAAAACAAAGAATCAGACTCGTTACTGTTCGCACAGTATTCGAGATTTCCGTACATTCTGCCCGGAAACATCTCGCGGAACAGCTACCCCGCGAACAGCAACCTCAGACCCAGATAACTACCGACATCCAACGAATATATTCTTGCTATTTCTTCCAAAGAATGATAGAATAAATTTCGATAATTGCAAACATGGAGGTACATATGCAAACGTTTTTAAATGTATTAATTGTGATTTTAGTGATCCTTGTGATTGCGCTCGTGGTCCTGTATTTTGTCGGACGGAAGATGCAGAAGAAGCAGACAGCACAGCAGGAGCAGATGGAAGCTGCAAAGCAGACGGTCTCCATGCTGATTATAGATAAGAAACGGCTGCCCATCAAAGAATCTGGCCTTCCTCAGATGGTGATTGACCAGACTCCGAAGCTCATGCGCCGTTCGAAACTTCCGATTGTCAAGGCAAAGGTTGGTCCGAGAATTATGACATTTGTCAGCGATGCAGCGATCTTCGACAGTATCCCGGTTAAGAGAGAAGTCAAGGCTGTCATCAGCGGTATCTACATCATGGAAGTCAGAGGCGTACGCGGACCGCTTGAGACACCTCAGCCGAAGAAGAAAGGTTTCTTCGCAAGGATGAAAGACAAAGTAACCGGAAAGGCAAAAGAAGAAGCAAAAGCGGCTCAGCAGACCGGAAAACAGGGCAAAAAAAGCAAGCAGGCCAAATAATGTTCCGCAGACATTTTCAGGGCAGGATCCGATAGGAATCCTGCCCTTTCTGTTTTTAATAACCCTGAACTTTGGCTGTCTTCACCTCTGATTCAGGTCTGGAGATGGAACAGGCCGCTGTCCTTCGCCATGACCTTCACCTGAATGCTGCAGTCTGCCATGTGTTCATAATTCATCTCAAGAGAATAATCCACATTCACCTCGATCAAATCCTTCGTCTCACTGACCTTCATCTCGGTTACTTCGATTCCCGCCATCATATTTCCGTACGGTGTATAGTACCAGCTTGTATTCTTCTTGTCTCTCTCAAAGATCATTTGAGACTGAAGCGGCCCTTTTTTCCTGACCTCCATACGCCCGTTCTGCAGCTTGATGCAGCTCTGCACAAGCTCCTGTGTTCCCTCAATCGCTTCTTCATAGAGGATATAGTGTTTTCCGTTTCTGTTATAGTATCTTCCGGCAGAAATCGTTTCAATTTCATTTTGTTCTGCTTCTTCCGTGACATGAAGCCCTTTTACACTGACCAAAACATCTTCTGTCATTTTCTTCTCTCCTAGTAATCTTCTATATGAATTTTCTGCGTCTCGCCGATATCACATGGCAGAATCGAATTTGCAAAATTCCTGAATTTCTCTGCGGCATCACTTACGTAGAACTGATGGCAGGCTTTCTGTCCATTTCTTTCCGGATGTTCCAGGCCTTCCTCCCTCAGAAGTTCACCAAGTTCTCTTGCCGTCTCATATGCGGGATTTACCAGATTCACTGTTTCCCCCACAACGCCCCGGATCAGCGAACGGAGCAGCGGATAGTGCGTACAGCCGAGAATCAAACTGTCAATTCCATCCTTCAGCAGATTCTCCAGATACCTGCGTGCTACCTCTTCCGTGACCGGATCTTTCAGCCAGCCTTCCTCCACCAATGGCACAAACAACGGACATGCTTTTCCATAGACAGCCACTTCCGGATTTTGTTCCCGAATATATTTGGGATACATCTGACTGTTAATCGTACTCTCAGTTCCTATTACGCCGATTTTACCATTTCTGGTCGTCGCCGCTGCCACCTTTGCTCCCGGCTTCAGCACACCAATAATCGGAATATCCAGTTCCTCCTCTACTTCATCCAGCGCCAGTGCACTTGCAGTATTGCACGCAATTACAATAGCCTTTACATTCTGAGTCCGCAAAAAACGGATGATCTGCTGTGAAAAACGGATGATCGTATCCTTCGACTTGCTTCCATACGGCACGCGTGCCGTATCCCCAAAATATACAATATCCTCATTCGGAAGATTTCTCATAATCTCCCTTGCCACCGTAAGTCCGCCTACACCTGAGTCAAATACTCCGATCGGCGCTTTACGGATATTTCCCATGTCTGTCACGCTCATTATAATTCTCCCCTGATTTTAATCCAAACCTGTAATCATTCTGATATCCGAAATTCAGAAAACCAACGGCTCCCCATCCAAAAATGCAAAGCAAACCGGCTCCTCCTTCAAAAATACGGCTCGCCCATTTGTCGCTTCCGTCACAGCCTCCTTCAATTCCTGTATCTGCGCTTTCGGTACCAATGTCTCCACTACTACAATATCGGTATATTCTGAATTGGTGATTGTAATCCCTCTCTGGCCAAACAGATATTGAAGCTTTCCGATTCCATTGTAATCTGTACGGATGGAAATCAGAGCGCCAACCTTTTTTTCAATGACCCGGCTGCCCTTCAGCCCTTCCTGCACTGCACGGGAATATGCACGCACAAGCCCGCCTGTCCCAAGCAGTGTTCCCCCAAAATACCGCGTCACCACGACTGCCGCATTATGTACGTCCTCTCCGAGCAGCACATCCAGCATCGGCCTGCCCGCCGTCCCCTGCGGTTCTCCATCATCACTGCAGCGCTGAATCTGATGATTTTCCCCGATCACAAACGCAAAGCAGTTATGTGTTGCATTCCAGTATTTCTTTTTCATTTCCGCGATAAATGCAAGCGCTTCTTCCTCACTCTCCACAGGGCGCACTGTCGCAATAAACCGTGACTTCTTCTCAATCAGTTCGCCTTCTCCGCCTTCATATACAATCTTCATCTGTTTCATCGATGACAATTCCTCTTCCATATATAATAACCAATTTCCTGAGTTTCCTTCTACCGGAATCCCTGTGAAACCTACTCTATTATAAACCACCAACGTAAATCACACAAGACGAATTGTAACAGAAATATAGACCTGATCTGGGGCAAATTCGTGTTTTGTTAAAGAACTGGAAGGTTTCGTACGATGCCCCAGAACGGGAGGCGCAGGCGGACAGAGGGTGGACTGGAAGCTGTGCTCCGGGTGCAAGAA
>JAUNGL010000174.1 GCA_030524665.1 Lachnospiraceae bacterium
GCCTCCTTCAACCACATATTTCTGCAATTCCTTCAGAGCGCCTGTATTATATCCCAGCAGCATGGATTTATAAACCTGATTTTTCCCATCGTATCCACTCTCTCCATACCCGTACAATTCCCTCAGCCTTTGGTTTAATTCATCGTAATATGCATCATTCCTTCCTACTACATCCTCGTCAATCACACGGATCGGAAGCCCTGAACTTGTCTTTACAGACACTATGTCTTCAAGACTCTCTATTTTTTCTGCACTCTCTCTGGATAAGCCTTCATTCACCTGATCAAAATACAGCATCGTCAGCGCATAATCCCCATTCAGGTAATACATCTCCTTCGTATCTTCACGATATACTTTCAAAGTCTTTGCCTTATAGACAAGTCCTGTAAATAACGTCACTCCCAGACAGACAGTCAAAATGACAAAACCGCTTGTTTTTAAATCTCTGAAAATATACTTGCAGCTCATCCGAAACAGTGTTCCTGTTTTGCTGTCTGCCTGCTGTATCAGGAAAAGAGCTTTTTCTTTTTCCGTTTCTTTCCCCGAAATGGTATCTATGACAGAAGCACCTGTCACTTTCCTTCCAAACATGTATCCAATGATACTGATCAGAAGAAAAGTCACAACGACACAGAGCAGAATCTGCCAGACTGGGATCACCAGATCAAACCGTACCGTTTCATTGTGGAGATAAACCTCCGCATCCCTGTCACCAGATATCAGCATAACCAGCCAGGCTGTGAAAAGGCCGCACAGTATGCCGAACGGCACACTTATCCGGTAAATATCATACAACTCCAGCAACATCATCCTGCAAAGCTGCCTTCTTTTCATACCGATGGCCCTCAATATCCCATATTGCTGCAGCCGGGACAGCACAGCGATACGATATACACCATAGAACACGACCAGACAGATGAATAAAAGCACACTGATTACCCCCGCATCAGTCAAATACAATTCGCGGAAATTTTCCCTTGCAGGGCATTCTTTGATCTGGCTGCCCGCAATCCCCAGTTTCTCCTGCAGCGCTTCTACGTTACTTTTATAATTCACGGAATCCTGAAACTGTATATAGGCCAGATATGTATCTGTACTTTCACTGTCCATAGAGGAATATACATCTAAAATACCGTATTTCTTATTCCCGTATACATCCGATAAGATCCCTGTCAGTTCAAATTTCTTTTCTTCCCCTGCTTCATCCGTTACGATAACCTCCTGACCAACGACCGGCTCAATGCCCAGATTTAAAAGTACCCATTTCTCAGCAACAATCTCCTGTTCATTTCGGGGCAGCCTGCCCTCCATGATTTTTGCCATCATGGTAATTGCCGCATCATCATTTTTTGTTAAAAACACCTTCTGATTATTGCGTTCGTAAAGCTTATATGTCCCCTGCTGCAGTGCCGTCCATCTGACCTCCGGGTCATTTCGCAGCAATTCGACCTGCTGCCCGGACAGTCCGTCCACATAACAATCCGAAGGGGTAAGCTCTGCCTTCAGCTGTATGTTTGCTATTTTATGGTTTGTATGTATCAGTACCAGCATGACTGTCAGCAGCATAAAAGTTAATGCAAAGCTGAAAAAAACAGCCAGCGTATTTTTCTTATAATTTTTCAGGAAATATTTATGCAGCCTGATCTCTCTTTCACTGTAACACATCTGCTCCCACCTGCCTTGCTATGATCTTTCCATCCTCTATTCTCAAAATCCTGTCTGCGAGCTGCGCGATTTCTTCATTATGCGTAATCATGATAATTGTCTGATGAAATCGATTGCTTGTGACCTTCAATAATCCCAGCACATCCTGACTCGTTTTGGAATCCAGGTTGCCTGTCGGCTCGTCGGCCAGCAGGAGAGCCGGCTTCGTGCTCAGTGCCCTTGCGATTGCCACTCTCTGCTGCTGCCCGCCCGATAACTGGCCCGGAATTGATTTCAGTTTTTCACCCAGCCCGAGAATCTCCGTAATTTCCAATATATATTCTTCATCGACCCTTCTCCCATCCAGCTTCAAGGGTAATATGATATTTTCCCAAACACTGAGCATCTGAATCAGATTGTACTGCTGGAAAACGAATCCTATCTTCCTTCGGCGGAAAACGGTCAGCTCATCATCTGACAATTCCTGAATCCTCTTCTGGTCTACGATGATTTCACCGCTGGTAGGAACATCCAGCCCTCCGATCATATTGAGGAAAGTAGTTTTTCCGCTTCCCGATGAACCGACAATCGCCACAAATTCTCCCCTTTCTACAGTCAGGTCAATCCCATCAAGAGCCTTTACCTGTGTTTCCCCGGTTCCGTATATCTTTCTCAAATCTTTGATTTTTAGTATCTCCATTGCTGACCTCTCTTTCCTGAATAAAAAATATAGCCTGTATCTTCTTACATACAGACTATACCATACGATTCTCACAAACCAGTCTCCACAATCTCTCACTTTTGAGATATTTCCTCTTTCATAAAAAACATGGAAAAAGTACTTCCCTTGCCCGCCTCCGATGAGAGCTTGATATACCCGTTTTGCGCTTTCATAACCTCTCTCGCCAGATACAGCCCGATTCCAACACCCGGCCTGTCGCTTACCGATTTGGAACGGTAAAATCTGGAAAATACATTTGCCTGTTCTGTCTCCGGGATTCCTATCCCATTGTCCGCGATATCCACCCTGACAAAAGAAAGATATGGCAGCACACGGACCGTCACACTTCCGCCATAAGGAGTATACTTAATTGCATTATCCACGATATTGGCAACCGCCTCAGTTGTCCACTTTCTGTCGAACGCAGCGGTTTCCTCCGTATCCGGCACTGCAAGCTGTATCTCTTTCTGCGCTGCTATCACCTGAAACTGTTTTTTTATTACATCCAATATCAATTGCAGCGGCTGTCTCCGGATGTTTACATGTATGATTCCTGTCTCCAGCCGGGATAACTTTACCAGTGATTCAATCAGAAAATCCAGTGTTTCCGCCTGCTCCCGAATCGCAGCTATTTCATCCTTAATTTCCCGCTTTTCCTCCACGTCCAGCGTCTCTGTCCATTCTTCCAGGAGCTGCGAATATAGTACAATATTGGCAATCGGAATCACCGCCTGATGCGAAATATCCGATATCTGTTCCTGCATCTGCCCCTGTTCTTTCGCCAGCTTTCTGACCGCAGCCTCGTGATCGCAGAGATAACGCCACATATCATTTTCAATCACTGATATTTGTGACTCGTCGGAATGCTTCTCCTGAAACTTTCCTGCAATTGCGTCATCTAACATCCTTTGAATTCTGCCGGCAAATTTTTTTTCTCTTTTCATGAAAAAGATGATCTGAGACACACAGATACAAAACATCAGTACAACGAGAGCCGCTGATACCACCATCCACATTTTCATGTCCATAGTTTCTCCCATGATTGAAGAGATTAGATTCTTGTCCATGTGTATCCCACTCCATACACGGTCTTAATGCATTCCGGATCACTGCCGAGCTTGTTCCTCAAACGGTTGACCACAACTGTAAGGGCATGTTCTTCGACATATTCCGTATCCCCCTGCCAAATATAATCAATTAACTGACTGCGGCTTAGATTCCTTCCTTTATTCTCTATCAGACACCGAAGCAGCCTCTGCTCAGTTTTACTCAGTTCCAGAGGATCGCTTCCTTTTGCAAATTCCATTTTGTCGAAATCGAAGCAAAAATCACCCATCCGATACACACCTGACGAAGCCTTTTCATTTCTTAATTGTACGCCGACCCTGGCACGCAGCACCATCAGACTAAACGGTTTTGTAATATAATCGTTCGCTCCCAGCTCCAGACCGGATACAATGTCCATCTCCATCTTATTTGCCGTAAGGAGTATGACAGGAACGGTATCCGTTTTACGGATTTCCGTCATAAAATCGATCCCGCTTCCATCCGGCAGATTCACATCCAGTATGATCAGGTCTGCTGGCTGTTCCTTATATAAGGCTGCGGCAGACTGGAGCGAAAAAGCCTGCAAACAAAGGAACTCATTTCTCAAAGCCAGCCTGATCCCATCATTTAATTTATGATCATCTTCCACAATGAGGATTTTTTTCATAAGTCTCTGAGACCTCCTCTCTTCTGTTCCACACCATTCTATCACAAGCCTGCATATTTTCCCACAGAAACCTTATCGTCATTGTACGCTGATCGTCTTCACAACGGACATTCCGGATATCCGGCGTATCGGCCCGGCCACAGCGGCGGCCGCTGCCCCAATCATCACCATGGCTATGACACAAAATTCAGACACCGGCAAATTCCATGCATCACCCCAGCGCGAAGTAATGATCCGCTGATATAAGAAATGATGAAGGGGCAGCCCTGCTCCCAGACCTGTGAGCAATCCGCGGATGACATAGGCAGATGTTTCCGCTACCACCATAGACTTTAACTGCCGGACACTGGTTCCAATCGCTCTCATTGCACCGTATTGGCGCATTCTTGCAGATGTACCCATCCCTATGCTGTTGATGATATTGAATGCCGCAATCAGAGCAACGATCGCCAGAAAACCGTAAACAAACAGAGCAAAGGAATAATAAACGGCCCTCACTTCCTGATTCCCCGCCCTCTGATCTGAAAAATGATAACCGCTTCCGGCAGTACTTCGTATTTCTTCTGTGACACTGTCTGACTGATCTTTCAACTGGATATCCGGCTCCCCTGCTTTCTGACTTTTTCACATACCTCAAATCCCGTTCCATCCGGCAGTGTGACATCCAAAAGCAGCAGAGCGTAGTTTCCCAGATCCGGCAGATATTTTATTGCTTCACTGACCATGCGCACCGTCTCTACTTCAAAGCCATTTCTCTTCAAGGAATATTGAAGTCCATCCACTAAACTCACATCGTCTTCCAATAACAAAATCTTATTCTTCCGCAAATTCAGATCGCCCCTTTCCATCAAACGTATCATTTCGCACTTCAAAACACAAATTATTATCCGGTATTATACCGTAATTCCGCAGTTTCCTCAACCAAGATTAAAAGCAGAGGTTCATCACTCACAAAGGAGCGATTACCTCTGCCTTTATATTAAAATCACCCTTATGCCTCTATGCTGCCACCACCCGTCTGATTTCAAAATCCTAACAGCACTTTTACAAGACCAAATTCATTGAATAGCAAAAAATGCCCTAAAAACGTAAAAAAGATATATAAAGCCGGCTCCCCTTTCCCATTATCGTCCGGCTGCTTTGTGCATCTGGTAATACGGACAAAGAGCTTAAATAATATATAACCTGTTAATGCTCCAATCGTATTTAAAATCAAATCATCAATGTCTGTCCTCCTGTTATTAAACAACTGGCTGAATTCAATCAGGAGAGAAAAGGCAATTCCGGAAAACAGTATCCTCACTATGCTGCCCGTCTTCGGCCAAATATACGGCAGTAAAAAACCAAATGGTACGAAAAGGATGATATTCAGAAAGTAGCCAATCAAATCAATTTCATTGGAAAATGGTACAAAATTAATTTGGCTGTTTCCAAGCGATAAACCGTACATGTTCAGATTGAATATCGTTCCTGCTCCTGTAAAATGAAAAACGCCAAAAAGATACACAGCAAAAAGCATTCCTTTACCGAAGTCTTTCATCGATGAGCCTTTGGTCGTTCCCGACCTATGTAATAAGAAAAATATTACCATGAAAG
>JAUNGL010000175.1 GCA_030524665.1 Lachnospiraceae bacterium
CGGTGCTGGCTCAGCCCTTAGTTCTTCTTGCGCCCGGAGCACAGCTTCCAGTCCGCCCTCTGCCGCCTGCTCCTCCCGCTCTGGGGCATCGTATGAAATGTTCCGTTCGTAATCAACTAAACACGAATTGAACCAAATCGCAATTTAAAGAAAAGCCCCTGCCGCCCGGCAGAGACTTTCATCTGTATGTTTAGCGTTCCTGTTTATTTTGTTGCAACTGCCTCAATCTCGATCAGCACATCTTTCGGCAGACGCGCCACTTCCACACAGGATCTTGCCGGATAAACGCCGGTAAAATACTTTGCATAAATTTCATTGATCGCACCGAAATCATTCATTTCCTTAATAAATACTGTTGTCTTTACTACATTTTCCGCAGACGTTCCAGACGCCTTCAGAAGCGCACAGAGATTTGAGATTGCCTGCTCTGCCTGTGCCTGCACGCCCTCCGGGATCTCGCCGGTCGCCGGATTTACCGGGATCACACCGGATGTATAAACCATACCATTTACTTCGATTGCCTGTGAATAAGGTCCGATTGCTGCAGGTGCCTTGTCCGTACTGATTGCCTGTTTCATAACAATACCTCCTGTTTACCATTCTTTGCTGAATTTTCCTGTTCTATGTTCTTTTTAACTCTCTGCCCTACTGGTGATTCTTCTCGTTAATCTTGCGTATCCTGTTCTCTGTGATTTCAATCCGCCCCTGCTTCAGAAGTCTCCCGACTGCCCGCTTAAATGCATTTTTGCTCAGGCCAAACTCCCGCTTGATGATTTCCGGCGACACTTTATCGTTGAATGGAAGCACACCTTCATACTCCTCAATGACCTGCATCACATACTCCGCATCATCCTCCATCTGGAGATACGCCTTCTCGCGGATACTCAGATCGAGTTTTCCATCTTCCTTCACACCTGTCACACGGGCAACGACTCTGTCCCCGGCTTTTACTTCAGCCGGAACCTCCCGCGCCGGAATCAGACCGGAATACTTGTCATCGACTGCTACGAACGCGCCAAAATTCCTGCTCACCTCATATACAAGTCCGTTGATCTGATCCCCGATCTGGTATGGAGAATTTTTCATAAGGTAATGGTATACCTTCATGGTTCCGCACAGACGGCTGCTCTTATCCTTGTACAGTGCCACCAGACACTCGTCTCCCGGATACAGCTTCGCTGTCTGCTCCCGAAATGGAAGCAGCAAATCCTTCTCCAGTCCCCAGTCTAAAAAGGCTCCGATCTTAGCGATTTCCTTGACCTTCAGCACCGCAGTCCTGCCAAGTGTCAGCGCCGGTTCCCGCACGGTCGCAATCATCCGGTCGCTGGAATCGCGATACAGAAATACCCGTATCTGATCCCCCTTTTTCAGCCCCTGCGGAACTTCTTTTTTCGGAAGCAATACCCGTTCCTGCCCTTCCGGTGTGTCGGAAAGATAAACTCCGAACGCTACTTCCTTCACAACGATAAGCTCCTGTTTTTCTCCTAATAATAACATATTCTCTCCCTGATTCTGCCAACTGTTGTACTAAATCCTGTTCCTGTTCACGCTCCGACCATCCCCGGCGAAGGGGAGGTGTGACCAGCAGCCAAATTGCACCGTCAGCATCCTGTAAATTCCAGTTACTGTCCACAGACCGAAGGGCTGTCACCAGCAACAAACTCCACTACCGCATACGCTTTACCGGATGTATTGCACAGCATCACGGTCACCTTCTGCCCGGCTTCCGTCACCACCGGTACAATCACATCATGCAGATGCGCCTGACTCCGGTATTCTACCCGGACCCTCGACACCTGAACCCCGTCCGGTAAATACTCAGCTGCCATCCCTATATACTGACCATTGTTGACATGGTCATTCGTATCCAGGTGATGCCTGCACACCTGAAATGAATCATACGCAACCCCATCCTCAGGCGTCGCAATCTTGCGCGGAAGATATTCCATCTCAAGCTTCGGCTCCATCTGATAGCCTGAAATCTCTCCCTGTGACACCCTACAGGGCCGCCCGGTCACCGTGTCAATCATGACCCACACACTGTTTGCCCTGGCCAGAAAAGCGCCTTCCGCATCCAGAAGTGCAAAGTTCCTAAGTCCATAGAAACCTTTAAAATCATACGGCCACGTCTGTACCGTAATTTTCTCGCAGAGCTTCGGATAACGCAGCACCTCAATCTGCCAGTAAGCGACCATCCACGCGCGGTTCCTCTCCTTCAGGAAATTCACTCCATGTCCACAAAGCTCTGATTGAAACGTAGAGCAATCCTGAAAATAATCTACCAGTGACAATATCGTCAGCTTCTGATCCACACCTGTCTCACTGTATCTGACTCTGCTGTCAAATGAAAATGCCATACACTCCTATCCTCCAGTATCCGCAGATGCATAAAAACATCTGCCGAAAATTTCCTAAACTGTACATCACCGATGATTTTACTCTTTCCGTATTCTACCACTAAACTAAGGTAAAAATCAATCATAGACTTGGTTTAGAAAAAGTTCTCCTCCTGCAAAAAAGATTTTTCTGTAAACCTAAAAAATGGATATCTTCTTCTCAAAGATATCCATTCATCTAACCACTGTACAAACCGTCGCAGGCCCCGGCAACCTTTATGCATAGCCAAGATACTGGATCTGGAGCTTTCCATCATTTGTACGTTTCGTTATTTCGGCTTTCACATGAAACACCTCCCGGATCAATTCCTTCGTCAGGACCTGCTCCGGAGTGCCTGTGGCTACGATTTCCCCGTCTTTCAGAACAATCAGACGATCACAGTACCATGCAGCCAGGTTCATATCGTGAACTGAAGTAAAGATGGTGAACGCATTTTGTGAATCAGATCCATCCCCTTCCAGACGCCGATGCCGCATGGTTTCCATCAGAAGAAGCTGGTATCCAATATCAAGATGATTCGTGGGTTCATCCAGCAGTAAAATCCGGCTCTGCTGCGCAAAGGCCATGGCTACGTAGACTCGCTGTTTTTCTCCTCCGGAAAGGCTTAGAAAGCTGCGGTCACAGAAGGTTTCCATTCCCACAGCCTTCAAAGCCTGCATACAAATTTCCTCATCTTCTGCTTCCGTATCCCTGAGAAAACTGCGGTGTGCATATCGTCCCAGCGCCACGACTTCCCGGACGGAAAAATCAAAGGTCAGGCTATTTTCCTGCGATACAATAGCCATTCTCTTTGCCGCTTCTCTGCTTTTCAGGCCGTGGACATTCTCGCCTTCAATAAAAACGACGCCCTCTGTAGGAGTAAAATGACGGTAGATATTTTTAAGAAGGGTAGATTTGCCGCATCCATTGGGACCGATCAGCCCCACAAACTCATTTCGTTCTACCGCCAGATTGATATTCTTGAGGATAGTAGTGTCATTAACAGAAAATTTCAAATTCTTTACTTCTATTACAGGCTGATCCTTTATCTGTTTTTCTCTTAATTTCTGCATTTATCAGCCACCTCTACTTTCCGAAATCATAACGGCTCCGCCGCAGCATCATAAGGAAAAAGGGAGCTCCCGCCAGAGCTGTGACTACCCCAACCGGAAGCTCTTCCGGGGCCACACAGACACGGGCAATTACGTCTGCCCAGATCATAAAACTTGCACCACCCAACAAAGCCACCGGAAGCATTTTTTTATGGGCAGCTCCCATCAACTGCCTAGCTACATGAGGGACTACAAGACCCACAAAACCAATGATACCGCTCATGGATACCATGACAGCGGTCAAAAGGGTACTGGTTATGATTAACACAATTTTGATCATAACCACATTTACGCCATAGTTCTTAGCCAGATCTTCCCCCATCAGCAGGGCATCCATTTCCGTTCTTATCATAACTGCAACCGCGATGCCAATCACCAACGCAACAATAGCCGGAAGAACATCCGACCACGCAACACCTGCAAAAGAACCAGTCATCCAAAACATTGCGCTGGTCACTTTCTTCGAATCAGGTGTTATAAATATGATAAGACTGGTCATTGCAGAAAAGAGAGAAGAAATAGCCATACCTACCAGAACCAACCGGGTGGTACTGCCTTTTCCACCGTTTCCGCCGATAACAAAGACAAGAACGGAGGTTAGCAAAGCGCCGAAAAATGCTCCCACAGAAAGAGGCAGCTTTCCTATCAGTGGGAGTGTTCCCATCAGTAAGGAAATGACCGCTCCTGTAGAGGCTCCGGAAGATATTCCCAATATATAAGGATCTGCCAATGGATTTTTTGTCAGGGCCTGCATAAAAATTCCAGCCAGTGAGAGGCCGGCCCCCACACATCCGGCCACAATCACTTTCGGGAAACGCAAAGTCCATACAATAGAATCCTGTGCGGAAGACCACGCTGCCTCAAAGACTGTTTTTCGCGTAAGATGATTCGCTATAATCGAAAAGATGATTTTCGGATTGATATTGACGGCTCCTATGTTAATTGCCATGACTATGGAGAAGACAAGGAAAAGTAGGAGACCGCCAATTAATGCAATCCGCGTAGAATGTTTCGCATTTTTTAGCATAATTTACTTCCTGACGCTGTGTGATTGTTTTATTCTGCGAAGCAGTCTGCGTGGAAATTTTCAGCCATTGTCTCAATCGCTTCCGCATTTCTGATACCGCCGGTAACATCGGTCAGGCCCAGTGAGAAAATATTTCCATTCTTAACTGCATCGATATCCTGCAGAGCTTCGTTGGTATTGAGAAAGTCAATTTTGTCCTCAAGAGAATCGGAAGCCAGGTAGTCCATGATAATAATGTATTCCGGATTTGCATCCAGCACGCTTTCCCAGCTTACGGTTCCCCAATAATTGAAATCTTCTCCAAATACATTTTTCCCGCCAGCCTTTGCGATCATATCAGATGCAAGGCCAGACCCCAGTGTGAACGCCTCATCCGTACCGGAATCATAGATGAATACGCTGACTGGTTCCTGACCTTCCACAGCGGTTTCCACAGCAGCAATCCGATCCTGCAGATCTGTGATTACTTCAGCCGCTTTGTCCTGCACTCCGAAAATCTCACCCAGATTAGTCAGATCTTCATATACCTGTTCCAGAGATGCATTTTCTCCTTCTACCTTGGGAACATACCATGAAATGCCATTATTCTCGCAAAATTCCGGGTTAAAATTCGTATCTGAAAAAGCGGAAGCCCATCCGGTAAGGAAATCCGGTTCTACCGATAAGAGCACTTCCTGTGACGGATTGTATTCGCTTAAACAGGTCAGTGTATCAAAAACCTCTTTAAAGTCGGGGAAAATCTCATTGTCCATGTAGCTGTAACCCACAATCTTATCACCAAGGCCCAGAGCCAGCAACATTTCAGTGGTAAATCCGGCCGTGCTGACAATACGCTGAGGGGAATCATAGGTCACATCCGTCTCCTGACCATCCAGAATGTTGGTGATGGTGACACTGTCAGCTAAAACTGGCATACCAGTGCCAAAGATAGTCCCCATTGATACTGCTGCTGAAATCATTCCGTAAAAAAATTTTTTGTTTCTCATTTCTTGTCCTCCTTTGTCAAAATAAAAAATTCTGCCCAAATTCAGACAGAATAATAGCATAAAACAAAAATGCCCGGAAAACAAAGCTATTTTGCCCCATATCTATTATCACTGTCATCCATCGTGAGCTGTGATAATAAGTCATAAGCAGGTTTCCTGGCTTGCAGATC
>JAUNGL010000176.1 GCA_030524665.1 Lachnospiraceae bacterium
GAAATCACGAATATAGTTACGTGTTGCTGCAAGCATCTGGCCCCATTCCGGCTTTGGCTCCTGTACGCCCAGACCCAGGAAGCTGAGGGAAGAGGATGCCAGACCATTTCTGCTGACACTCATTGCGATCTCTACAATAATAGGAGAAACTGCATTTGGAATAATATGCTGCGCAATAATTTTCCAGGTCGGACAGTTAATCGTTGTCGCAGCCTCGATGTATTCCATATTTCGAATACGCAGAATGTTGGCCCTCATCAGACGGGCAAATCCAGGAATTCCCGTGATACCAAGAGCGAGAATACATTTATCCACACCAGTTCCGAATACTGCACAAAATGCCATTGCCAGAACCAGTGACGGGAATGCCTGGAACAGGTCCAGAAAACGCATTAATAAAGAATCAATCGCACCGCCGAAGTATCCGGCAACTGCTCCCATGATGATCCCGAGAATTGCGGAAAGCACCGTGGACAGCAAACCAATGATCAGCGTATATCTTGCACCATAGAGAACTCGTGAGAGGATGTCTCGGCCCAGATCATCCGTTCCAAACAGATGCGCTGCGGACGGCCACGCTTTCATCTGTGCAAAATCAGTTGCTGAATAGTCGTATCTGCAGATGAAAGGAGACAATAAGGACAGAATGATGATCAAAACGATAAATATCATTCCAAATACCGCACCTTTATTATGGGAGATACTTGCCCATACATATCTTGCCGATCCCGGCTTTATGCTGGCATCAATGTGATGGCGTCTCTTTCCTTTTTTACCATGTCTGCTATGATGTCCATGATGCCTGCCATCTTTTCTCTTTAATTCATCAGCCATTATTTCACCTTCTTTTTATTTGAGGATACATACTGTGCCTTAATGCGCGGGTCTGCAAAGGCATACAGCAGGTCGGTAAGTAACATAATTAATGCAAATGTAAATGCAATAAATATAATTCCACCGGTACATGCATTGTAATCGCGGTTATTAATGCTGTTTACCAGATATTGTCCGATACCAGGAATAGAGAATACTACCTCAATAATCGTTGCACCGCCAAGCATAGAACCAAATCTCATACCGATAACCGTCAGGATTGGGATCAAAGCGTTCGGCAACGCATGTCCGTAAATAACATCTCTTTCCGAAAGTCCTTTGGATCTCGCGGTAGTTACGTAATCTGACTTCACTACCTCAAGCATGCTGGCACGTACCTGCCTGGTGAAACCGGCAAGACCACCAAGTGAGTTTGCTATCGTCGGCAGAACAAAATAGATTAATGATTTCGCTCCGGATGACGGCAGCAATTTTAATTTCAGTGAAAAAAGCAAAACCAACATCAAAGCCGTCCAGAAACTCGGCATACAGTCAAATAATAATGTAACGAACAGCGAAACTCTGTCACCAAGGGAGTTCGCGTGCACCGCTGTATAGATTCCCAGCGGCAGTCCTATCACAATGGTTAGAATAATACTGAAAATTGCAATCTTGGCAGTGTGTGGGAAGCGCTTCATCAATTCCCATTTAATATCAGTACCATCAATCAAAGATTTGCCAAAATCAAAACGTGTAAAAATATTTGAGACGTATTCACCCAGCCGGACCACAAACGGTCTGTCAAGTCCAAGCGCTACACGTTTTGCCTCAATCTCCGCCTCCGTATGTACACCTGAACCTAACGCAAGCTGTGCAGGATCACCCGGGACGAAGTTCATTAATGTAAACATAATGATGCCGACCGCAAGCAACGTCGGGATCATTATCAGCAATCGCTTTACAACATATCGTACCATGAACTTACTTCCTTTCGTATTTAAGGATAAAGAGCGGTACTGCACTATGTGAACAGATCAATAATACAGTGCCGCTCCAATCATTCATTTAGTTTTCAGGCTGTCCCTTCCGGGAGATTAGCCTTCTACAGATGTATAATCTTCTGTAAATGTCATAGCATTCAGTACCGGGTTCAGCTTCTGAAGAGAAATATCTGTTATGCCGGCTGTGCTGACAATAGATCTTACTTCAGTATAGCATCCAACAATATAAGCCTGCTCATTGATGTAGTCATGGAATGCACTCATATTTTCTTCACTTCTGTCTGCAATTGCTGCGGAAAGAAGTTCCTGCAGTTTCTCATCCTGTACGAAGCACTGGTTGTTGTCACCGCCGAACAGATCGTTCCAGTATGTAGTTGTGAAGTCTGCTACGGAGTTGGAGTATTCACACATATCCCATGCTGTCGGGTCGTTCTGAATCGCCTGTCGTGCTGCACGGTCCTGACTGTCAATGGTAAGAACAATATTTGCCTCAGCCATCATGGACTGCAGTGCAACGTACGGCTGCTGCGGAGCCTGTGAGCTGTTCAGGAAGCTGAGCTCAAGCGGATTGCTCTCATCATATCCTGCTGCTGCAAGGTATTCTTTTGCTGCTTCGATATCATATGCAAAGTACTCTTCTTCTTCCCATGCATCTACGTAATCCGGTCCAAGGTTCGGAGCCACATCATGGCTCATAACACACTCTCCTGCGGAAAGTGACATGTTGTATGCATCAAACGCACGAGCAACACCCTGACGAACATTTACATCTGCACATGCATGGCCTTCGCTGCAGTTGAAGATCAGATACTGTGTCATACCATTGAGGTATTTTGTTACCGTGTAATCTTCGTTTTCTTCGAAACGTCCTACTTCATCAGAAGAAACCTCAGCCATATCGATTTCACCATTCTCAAGAGCGATGGATCTGGAAGAAGCCTCTGTGATGCAGCGGAGCTCGATTTCTTTTACGTTCTCAAACTCAACGTCTGCCTTGTCTTCTGTCTTCCAGTAGTCTTCTTTTGCTTCCAGAGTCACACCAGAACCGGTAACCATATCTGTAACGATGTAAGCGCCTGTCGTAGCCGGATTGGAGTTGATCTCATCTTCACTTGCATTTTCATACCATGATTCGCTTGCGATGGAGCAATTACACAGAACTGCTTCGATCGCACCTTCACTGGTGTCTTTCAGCGTGATTGTCAGAGTATAATCACCAGTAGCTTCTGCGCTGCCATAATACAAAGAAATTTCAGATACAAATCCAAGCTCTGCCAGTTTATTGTAGCTGTATACTACATCAGATGCCTTGATTGCATTGCCCTGGCTGTCAACAATGTTATCAAAGATTTCTACTTCGTAAGTTGCATCGTCTACTTTTGTAACAGACTTTGCTGCATTCATCTGAAGCTCATCGTTTGCAAGCATTGCTCCGATGAACGGACGATAGCAAAGGTGCGCCCAGATCGTTCCCTCTGTCCAGTCACGTACTGCAGAATCACTTCCCCACGGTCCGATGGTGAAAGAGTCATCATCTACTGCTACCACTACTTTTCCGGCCTGTGTCGCTGCCTCCACAGGAACAGCAGAATCGATCTGAACTTCAGATGCGAATGCAGGAGCGCATGCTGCAAATGCCATTGATGATGCCATGAGTAATGCGATAATTGTTTTTCTTTTCATCGTTTGTAAACCTCCGTTTTACATTTATTTGTTTTTTATTTGATGACCCAATTGTATAAAATAACCAATCAATAATCAATTCCGTTTCATTTTTCATAATTTCCAAAACGGAAATTATACAATTTTATTTGTCTGACCCTGTATTTTTTTATCAATTTTGCCAGCCTGCATATTTTTCCAATAGGAATTCCAGTTCTTCCGTCTGCAAAGGAGAAGGAATAGAATACTCTGTATTTTCTTCTATTCTTTTGGCCAATGACCGGTATTCGAGAGCCTGTGCACAGGCCGGATCATATTCAATTACTGTCTTTCTCCTGCATTCTGCACGCTGTACCATATTATCCCGCGGCAGGAAATACAGCAGCTGCGTATTTAATTTTGCAGCGAACTCCTTTACCAGTTCAATTTCATGGTCTACAAGGCGGGAGTTACAGATTAATCCGCCAAGCTTTGTTTTCCCGGAAGCCGCATATCTCTGGATCCCTTTACATATATTATTTGCTGCATATAAAGACATCATTTCCCCGGAGCAGACAATATAGATTTCCTGAGCTTTTCCTTCTCTGATTGGCATAGCAAAGCCTCCGCAGACTACATCCCCTAAAACATCATAAAAAACATAGTCCAGATCCTCCTCATAGGCGCCAAGCTTCTCGAGCATATTGATTGCAGTGACAATTCCTCTTCCGGCACATCCTACTCCCGGTTCCGGTCCGCCGGATTCCACCGCTTTTATTCCCCCGAATCCAACGTTGATCAGATCTTCAATCTCTATGTCTTCTTCCTCCTTTCTGCGCATGGTATCCAGAACGGTTGCTTTTGCCATTCCTCCCAGGATCAGTCTTGTCGAATCTGCTTTCGGATCGCATCCGATCAGCATCAGTTTTTTCCCCTGCTCTGCTAATGCCGCAGCCAGATTCTGTGTTGTCGTGGATTTGCCAATCCCGCCTTTTCCGTATATTGCAATCTGTCTCAATTCTTTTTCCTCCTGACTTTCCATTTTTTTCTTTTTTCATGGCAGTATCTTCTTTGACTTACCAGAGATGCCTTTTAAATATCCGTAAACTGTACCTCCAGCCATTTATCCAGATTTTCTCCTAAAAACAACGGGAGCGGCTGATGTTCTCCGTAAAGCTGGAACGCTTTGTGCGGAAGATCAATCCATCTGCTGTCCTTCGGTGCAAAACAGCGAAGCAGCGGATCTGCGATAATCGTATGGAAGCCGCCTTCTTTCAGAAGCTTTTCTGCCTCCTGTTCACTTCGGATTCGCTTATCACCTGGCTGAGCCAGATCTTTTTCAAGGGTGTAAAAAGTACACACCCGGACATTCTTCATTCCATAATCGCAAAACAGTGTTTCCCGGATGGCGTTTGCCAGAAGCTGCTCCCCGACAATCAGGATCCCTGGCTGCTGGTTCTCTGACTGCAGGCTGTTTTCAGGCTGTTTCTGCGTCTCAAGAGCTGCAAGCATCCTGACCGTCCTGTTTTTCCCAAACGGAGCCATAGCAATGTACGGTGTTCCGTATTCTTTCTTCAGATATTTAGCCGCAGCAAGACCAGAAACAGTAACAACCAGATTCACCGACGCTTCTGCTGCTTTTGCAATATTTTCAGCCTTTTCACTTCCGCCCAGATCCGCAATCACATGAAGACCTTTCTCTTCTATCCACCCGCGCAGGGAAGCGGCATTTTCTTCCTGCCAGTCGAGGGTATTAGCGCCCAGAAGATTGATACAGTTCTTCCGTACATCTCCTGGTTTTGTCAAAAGCTTTGCCATAGCCAGAAGCGTTTCCGATATTCCCACCTCATATGTTTTATGTCCTGACAGTTTCACAGCCGCTGTCTTAATACTGCTGTCCAACCCGATATTTTCTGCAATTTCTTCCAGATCTGTTCCAATCATGGCTGAACAGGGACCTGCGCTTAACAAGACAAATTCAGGGCGAAAAGTCTGCTGATACTCCCGAAAAGTATCCAAGACCTTCTGTCTGGTACCCGTCACCACATCCTCCGAGCTGATTTCCGTATGCACCACGCGCATATCGAGTTCACCTGTTCTCCTGCGGCCTCTGCGCCGTTCAGCACTTGTCCTGTATTCTGAACAGTCATCAATGATTCCCATTCCGTCTGTTTTATTCA
>JAUNGL010000014.1 GCA_030524665.1 Lachnospiraceae bacterium
CCCCTGCCGCTGCCCTCCGATGTCTTTTGAAAACCTACAGAGCAGCCCAAACGCGAATTCCCGGCGTCCGTTCGTAGTTAACAAAACACGAATATTCCAATTCTTTTTTACTTTATGCTTGCAATATACCCCTGATGGGTATATAATATGCCCAGAAGCGCATAAATACCCCCATTGGGTATATAATACATTTTATAAAGGAGGTACTTTTTATGGAACAATACATTGTTACCGGCATGAGCTGCGCGGCATGCAGTGCCCGGGTGGAAAAGGCAGTTTCCAAGGTTCCGGGTGTCACTTCCTGCTCCGTCAGTCTGCTGACTAACTCCATGGGAGTGGAAGGTACAGCCTCTTCGCAGGCAGTCATTGCAGCAGTCGAAGCAGCCGGATACGGCGCCCAGCCAAAACGTACGGCTTCCAAAGCATCAGCTGCGCCTTCCACAGACAGCAGTGAAAATGCCCTTGCAGACAGAGAAACACCTCTGCTCAGACAAAGGCTGATCTACTCTCTCGGATTCCTTCTGGTCCTGATGTACTTTTCCATGGGACATATGATGTGGAACTGGCCGGTTCCATCATTTTTCGAAGGCAATCATGTGGCTATGGGACTTCTGCAGCTTCTCTTAACTGTTATAATTATGGTCATTAACCAGAAATTTTTCATAAGCGGCTTCCGTGGACTGATCCACAGGGCCCCAAATATGGATACGCTGGTAGCACTCGGCTCCAGTGCTTCTTTCCTTTACAGCACGTATGCACTGTTCGCCATGACGGATGCACAGGTGAGAGGTGATATGGATGCAGTCATGGCTTACATGCATGAATTCTATTTCGAATCCGCCGCTATGATTCTGACCCTGATCACGGTTGGCAAGATGCTGGAGGCCCGTTCCAAGGGCCGGACCACAGATGCCCTGAAGAGCCTGATGAAGCTCGCTCCCAAGACCGCGGTTGTCCTGCGGGATGGTCTGGAAACGACTGTATCCATCGACCAGGTGCGCAAGGGTGACATTTTTGTTGTGCGTCCCGGTGAAAATATCCCGGTCGATGGTATCGTTCTCGAGGGCAGCAGTGCAGTCAACGAAGCGGCCCTTACCGGAGAAAGTATCCCGGTCGATAAAGCAGCCGGTGATCCCGTCTCTGCCGCTACGCTGAACCAATCCGGGTTCATCCGCTGTGAAGCTACCCGCGTCGGTGAAGATACAACACTCTCCCAGATTATCCAGATGGTCAGCGATGCCGCTGCCACAAAAGCCCCGATCGCCAAGATTGCCGATAAGGTTTCCGGTGTATTTGTTCCCGCCGTCATCACGATTGCCGTAATTACCCTGATCGTATGGCTGGCTGCCGGGGAAAGCATCGGCTTTGCACTCGCCCGCAGCATATCTGTTCTCGTCATAAGCTGTCCATGTGCACTCGGTCTTGCCACTCCGGTAGCCATCATGGTAGGGAACGGTATGGGCGCCAAAAACGGAATTCTGTTTAAGACTGCTGTCACACTGGAAGAAGCAGGGAAGGTTCAGATCGTTGCACTCGACAAGACCGGGACGATCACTTCCGGTGAACCGAAGGTGACCGATCTCATCCCTGCTCCCGGAATGACCGAAGAGGAACTCCTTTTTCTCGCTTATGCTCTGGAGCAGAAAAGTGAACATCCGCTTGCAAAGGCCATTCTTCAGGAAGCCTCTGCCCGCCATCTGAGACCAGCGGAAGTGACAGATTTCCAGGCGCTTCCCGGCAACGGACTAAAAGCAGTCCTGAACGGAAGTATTTTAAATGGAGGGAACTACAAATTCATCAGCAGCCAGACCACGGTCCCGCCCGAAATAAAAACCCAGTCCGAGCGTCTCGCAGAGGAAGGGAAAACACCTCTGTTCTTCAGCAAAAACGGAACGCTGGCAGGCATTATCGCCGTCGCTGATGTAATCAAAGAGGACAGTCCTCAGGCAGTCCGTGAAATGCAGAATATGGGAATTCACGTTGTCATGCTGACAGGCGACAACGAACGTACCGCCAGGGCCATCGGCAAACAGGCTGGTGTAAATGAGGTCATCGCGGGTGTGCTTCCGGATGGAAAAGAAAATGTGATCCGCGCTCTGAAGGAAAAGGGAAAGGTAGCCATGGTCGGTGACGGCATCAATGATGCGCCTGCCCTTACAAGGGCCGATATCGGTATCGCTATCGGTGCCGGAACGGATGTCGCTATCGATGCGGCTGACATCGTACTTATGAAGAGCCGTCTGAGCGACGTTCCTGCTGCAATCCGTCTGAGCCGTGCCACATTGAAAAATATCCATGAAAATCTGTTCTGGGCATTTTTCTACAATATAATCGGCATCCCGCTTGCTGCCGGAATATGGATCCCTCTTTTCGGCTGGAAGCTGAATCCAATGTTCGGAGCTGCAGCGATGAGCCTGTCAAGCTTCTGTGTCGTGACCAATGCTCTGCGCCTCAATCTGTTTAAGGTACATGATGCCGGAAAAGACCGGAAAGCCAAGCACCCGGTCGGCAAAATAAACTCCGGCAGCACGATCCAGTCTACAGAAGAGGTGCACGCCAAAGCAGAGCCTCCGGAAAGCGTATCAGATCAAACCTGCAGTACAGCAAATCAGGGCATTTCCGGAGCACAGCCTGACAAACAAGACTATACCATCAATACTGCTGGTCTGAAAAAGACACTTCGGATCGAAGGCATGATGTGCGGCCATTGTGAGGCAAGAGTCAAAAAGGCACTGGAATCTGTTCCCGGTGTTGCAGAAGCTTCCGCGAATCACGAAGCCGGAACCGCTATCGTCCTTCTGAACCAAAAAGTTCCTGACGAATTGCTGAAGAAGGCAGTGGAAGAACAGGATTATGAGGTTCTGTCCATTCAATAACCCTCCTCCAAACCTCGCAAAAAAGCTGACAGGCCCAAACGTCTGTCAGCTTTTTCATTCACTGCCTATTCAAAATGTTTCCTTTTCACACGTGGGAATATCCTTCATCAGATCGCGGATAACCTCTCCCGCTATCATTAATCCGGCTACCGAAGGCACAAATGCATTGCTTCCCGGTACCTGACGCTGTCTTGGACTTTCTGTTTGTTCTTCCCCGCCCGGATTGGATGTGCTTTTTTTCTCTTCACTCAGATCCGCTTCTATTTCCAGCGGAGTCATCGCTGTTTCCTCCGAATATACGACCTTCAGATGCTTGACCCCGCGCTTTTTCAGTTCCCGGCGCATCACCTTCGCTAATGGGCATACGGACGTTTTGTACAGATCCGTGATCCTAAATGCGGTGGGATCTAATTTATTTCCTGCCCCCATAGAACTGATGACCGGGACTCCTACTGCCTGGGCCTGCATGACCAGCGCGATTTTCCCCGTTACGGTATCGATGGCATCCACCACGTAATCATACTGCGTAAAATCAAACTGTCCGGCGGTATCCGGCATATAAAAGGTCTTATACGTATGAACTTCCGCCTGAGGGTTAATATCCAGAATTCTTTCCTTGGCAACATCGACCTTGTACCTTCCCAACGTACTGTGTGTTGCGATAATCTGGCGGTTCAGGTTCGTCAGGCACACTTTGTCGTCATCGATCAGATCCAGTGTTCCGATGCCGGTTCTCGCCAGCGCTTCCACGACATAGCCGCCGACACCACCGATACCGAAAACTGCAACTCTGGCCTTCCGGAAGCGTTCCATGTTCTCTCTCCCCACCAGTAATTCTGTTCTTGAAAACTGACTCAGCATTTCATCCCTCTTTCCAGACCCAAATTATTCCTGTTCACTTCGTGTCCTATAACACTCCATCATGCCTTTTCCAAAACTTCATTCATACTTCCCGTCCGGTATCCCTTCAGGTCAAGACTTACGTATGAAAAACCATACTCCCGAAACTTTTCTATAATCACCATTCTGATCTCTTTCTGCACCACACGCTCCAGATCTTCGGGCGGAACCTCGATCCGCGCCATCGTTCCATGAATCCGTACACGCACCTGACGGAACCCTAATTCCATCAGGAGCTGTTCTGCCTGTTCCACCATCCGAAGCTTCTCCTGTGTGATTCCTTCTCCATAGACGAATCGCGAAGCAAGGCAGGCAAAGGACGGCTTTTCCCAGGTCGGAAGTCCCATCTCTCTGGAGAGCTCACGGATTTCCTGCTTCCAAAGCCCGGCTTCACGCAGCGGACTCCTGATCCCAAGCTCAGTAATTGCCTGAAGTCCCGGGCGGTAGTCACCGCTGTCATCCATATTTGAGCCTTCTATTACATATGGAATTCCCTGCTGCCGGGAAATTTCCCGGATTCTGCCCATAAATTCCTTCTTGCAGATATAACACCGATTCGGCGGATTCTCACAGAAGCCCCCGATCTCAAGTTCATTGATTTCGCAAACGAACTGGCGGATACCTTCTTTTTTGCAAAATTCCGACGCCTCTGACCACTCCCGTTTCGGAAACCAGCAGGAAGAAACCGTCACAGCAATCACATGTTCTCCCAATACCTCATGGGCTGCTTTCAGCAAAAATGTGGAATCGACACCGCTCGAAAAAGCAACTGCCGCTGCTCCCATATCGCTCAGGATCTGCTTCAGTTTTTCATATTTTCTATACAATTCTGTCCTCTCTGCCGTCACCAGCCCTGTGCGCTTCGGTTCAGTCATACTGTCATCTACCTTCACTTTCATCCTGTACCTTCCTCCGCTCCGGAAAACAGATCCTCTCAATCTCATTCCAGATATCCTCCCGCCCCTGCTTTGTCTCAGCAGAAAACGGAATCACAAGAGTTCCAGGCTTCACCCCGAGTCCTTCCTTGACAAGCTTAACCTGCTTCTGAATCTGGCTGCGCTTAATCTTATCAAGCTTCGTTGCAATGATAATCGGATCATACCCATTGTGGCAGATCCATTCATACATCATTTTGTCATTCTCTCCCGGCTCATGGCGGATATCTACCAGCAGAAACACCGCACGAAGCTGTCTGGAACCGTGCAGATACCGTTCTATCAGCTGGCCCCACTTCTCTTTTTCACTATGTGACACCCGGGCGAATCCATACCCCGGCAAATCCACCAGATAGACCTCCTGATTGACATTATAGAAATTGATCGTCTGCGTCTTACCGGGCTGGCCGCTGGTTCTCGCCAGTGCCTTGCGGTTGACCAGGGCATTAATCATGGAGGACTTCCCGACATTCGATTTCCCCGCAAACGCGATCTCTGCCAGCAGGTTCTCCGGAAGCCTGCTCGTGATACCGCAGACTGTCTCCAATTCCACATTCTTTATTATCATGCTGTCTCTCCTGTTCTTATATCCATCTCACAGCTATTTCGTTCCTGCTGCCACCAGTGCCTCTTCCAGCACTTCCCGCATGATCTTCACATAGACGATCCTCAGGCCGCCCGTGATCTCCTCCGAAATCTCTTCCACATCCGGCTTATTCTCTGCCGGCACGAGCACACGGCTCATCCCTGCCTGATTCGCAGCAAGAAGCTTTTCCTTCAGACCGCCGATCGGAAGCACACGTCCCCGAAGTGTAATCTCTCCCGTCATCGCCACATCCGCATAGACTGGAATTCCGGCAATTGCGGACAGGATAGCGGTCGCCATCGTAATTCCGGCAGAAGGTCCATCCTTGGGAACCGCACCTTCCGGAATATGGATATGGATGTCATTCTTCTGGAAAAATTCTGCATCAATCCCATACTCAGCACTGATGGAGCGGATATAGCTGATGGCCGTCCTTGCGGACTCCTTCATCACATCACCAAGCTGTCCCGTCAGCAGGAACTCGCCTTTGCCCGGCATAATATTAACCTCTATCTGAAGTGTATCGCCGCCTACGCTGGTCCAGGCCAGTCCTCGCACGATCCCGATTTCATTTTCTGAATTCTTCTTCTGTACGGAATACTTCTTCCGGCCCAAATATTTTTCCAGACTCTTTTCTGTTACCCGGATACTTTCTGTCCGGTTCTCTGTCAGCTCACGCGCCGCCTTCCTACATATCTCGCCAATCCTGCGCTCCAGCTGACGCACTCCTGCTTCCTTCGTATAGCCGCCAATCAGCTTCGCCATCGCAGGCTTCGTAATGGTAAGCTGCTTTTTCGTCAGCCCATGCCGTTCAAGCTGTTTCTTCATCAGATGCTCACGCGCGATATGAAGCTTCTCATTCTCCGTATAGCTGGTCACTTCGATCAATTCCATACGGTCGAGCAGCGGCCGAGGAATCGTATGGACATCATTCGCAGTCGCAATAAACAATACCTGTGACAGATCAATCGGAAGCTCAATGTAATGATCACGGAACTTCACATTCTGCTCCGAATCCAGTACCTCCAGCAATGCCGAGGAAGTGTCTCCCTTATAATCACTGCTCACCTTATCGATCTCATCCAGAAGCATCAGCGGATTCTTCACGCCTGCCTGCCGCATCCCGTTCGCAATCCGTCCCGGCATCGCTCCCACATAAGTCCGTCTGTGCCCGCGAATTTCGGCCTCATCATGGACTCCTCCGAGGCTGATACGGACGTATTTCTTATCCAGTGCACGGGCAATCGAGCGGGCAATCGATGTCTTTCCGGTTCCTGGCGGCCCCACCAGACAGATAATCGGGCTGTCACCCTTTTTCGTCAGTGTACGTACCGCAAGGAATTCCAACACACGCTCCTTCACCTTCTCCAGACCGTAATGATCCTCCTCCAGTACCTTCTTCGCATTCTTCAGTTCCTCATTGTCCTGAGACATCCTGTCCCACGGCATCTCCAGCAGTGTCTCAATATAGCTGCGAAGCACGGAAGACTCTGCCGAATTGTTTCCAACACCTTTCAGGCGCTCTGCTTCCTTGACAATCTTCTGCTTCACTTCCTCGGAAGCTTCCAGTTCTCCTGCCGCTTTCTTGTAATTCTCCGCCTCGGAAAGCAGCGTATTCTCTCCAAGCTCTTCCTGTATCACCTTCATCTGTTCCCGCAGAATATACTCGCGCTGGTTTTTATCCACACGCTCCTTCACCTTCTGCTGGATGGCATTGCGGATCTGGATAATTTCTATCTCATTCACAAGTATCGTACAGAGCATGTCATACCGCTCCATCAGACCTGAGGCATCCAAAAGCCGCTGGCGCTCTGTATAATACATCGGCAGATTATTAGATACCGCGGATACCAGTTCCGGCAGCTCCCGGATCTCCAGAAGATGACCGAGCATTTCCTTGCCGAATTTCTGATTTAACTGACCGTAGCGCTGCAGCAGCTCCTTCAGTGCTCTCACCATGGCATCCCGCTCTGCGGCGCCAGCCTCAACCTCCGGTTCTTCAGGGATTTCCAGTCTGGCACACAGGTAGCCGTCATATTCCTCCAGTCCTGTCAGTCTGGCACGTGCTTCCCCTTCAACCGTCAGATGAATGATGTTTTTGGGATGCTTTGCCACACTTCTGATTCTGGCAATTGTGCCAAACTCGTATAAACCTCGCAAACCCGGATTGTCATCATCCGGGTTTTTCTGTGCAACTAAAAATATGTTCTGATCGTGATTCATAGATGCTTCCACTGCCTTGATTGACGGCTCCCTGCTGATATCAAAATGCAGCACCATGGAAGGCAGCAGCGTCAGCACCCGCATTGGCAGCGCAGGCATCATTTTTATCGTTTCATTCATATCCTGTTCATCACCTCAATTGTATCATTAAGACTCTGTCCGCTCAGTAATTTTGTACCTTGGCAGTCTCACCCGCAGTTCAGGCAAGCCGCCGCCAGAGCAGCTTCTGTCTGTGACGGGACAATTCAGGCACTCTCTATGATTCTGCCTGTTCTGCGCTTTCTTCTCGCAGGAAGCCCCTCTCTATGGGTCACTACCGGTTCTCCGGTTCCCTCTACCGCATCTTTCGTGACAACACATGTGTCAATCGTATCATCAGATGGAATCTGGTACATCAGATCCATCATGGCAGACTCCATAATCGCACGCAGCCCCCGCGCGCCGGTCTTTCGTGCCAGAGTCTTATCCGCGATTGCCTCAATCGCCTCCGGCTCAAACGTAAGTTCCACATCGTCCAGTTTGAACAGCCCCTGATACTGCTTTACAATCGCATTCTTAGGCTCTGTCAAAATCCGGATCAGCGCATCCTTATCCAGTTCATCCAGCGATACAACGACCGGTACTCGTCCGACAAACTCCGGGATCATACCGAACTTGATAAAGTCTTGAGGCAGCACCTGCTTGAGCAGCTCACCTGCCCGGTGTTCCGTCCCTCCGGATATCTCTGCGTTAAAACCGATTGATTTCCGGTCCATACGCGTCTCAATAATCTTCTCAATTCCTTCAAACGCACCGCCGCAGATAAAGAGAATGTTCGTCGTATCAATCTGTATCAGTTCCTGATGCGGGTGCTTCCTGCCGCCCTGCGGCGGAACAGATGCAACCGTACCCTCGAGAATTTTCAGCAGCGCCTGCTGCACACCCTCGCCCGATACATCTCTCGTAATCGATGCATTTTCTGATTTTCTTGTAATTTTGTCAATCTCGTCGATATAAATAATACCGTACTCTGCTTTCTTTATATCATAATCTGCTGCCTGAATAATCTTCAGCAGAATGTTTTCCACATCTTCCCCCACGTAACCGGCTTCTGTCAGTGCGGTCGCATCCGCAATCGCAAACGGCACATTCAAAAGTCTTGCCAGTGTCTGCGCCAGCATGGTCTTGCCGCAGCCGGTCGGTCCCAGCATCAGTATATTACTCTTCTGAAGCTCAACATCGAGATACTTTCCGCTCGTAATCCTCTTGTAGTGATTATAAACGGCTACGGAAAGTGCCTTTTTTGCTTCATCCTGTCCAATCACATATTCGTCGAGATAAGACTTGATTTCCATCGGACGAAGCAGATTGATTTCCGTATCGTCCTCCGGTACGTAATCCTCATCCAGTTCTTCCTCGATGATCTCCGCACAGATATCAATACATTCATCGCAGATATATACTCCGTTCGGTCCGGCAATCAGCTTGCGTACCTGGTCTTCCGTCTTATTGCAAAAAGAACATCTGATCTTATCTCCAATTTTTCCCGGCATCTTTTCACCTCATATTAGCTTCTTTGATAGACACAACAGAGGGACTGTCACAAAAATCTTCTGTAACAGCCCCATCCCCTTACTGTCTTGATGTAATCACTTCATCGATCAGGCCGTATGCCTTCGCCTCCTCGGCGGTCATCCAACGGTCTCTCTCCGTATCCGCCGCTATTACGTCAAGCGGCTGTCCCGTATTCTGTGACAGAATCTCATTCAGCTTCTGTCTCGTCTGCAGAATCTTATCTGCTACAATCTTGATATCACTTGCCTGTCCCTGTGCTCCGCCGGACGGCTGGTGGATCATAATCTCTGCATTCGGCAGCGCCATGCGCTTGCCCTTCTTACCTCCTGCAAGCAGGAATGCTCCCATGCTCGCCGCCATTCCCATACATATCGTAGATACATCGCACTTGATATACTGCATCGTATCATAAATCGCCATCCCTGCCGATACGGAACCGCCCGGGCTGTTGATATACATATGGATATCTTTATTCGGGTCCTCTGATTCCAGGAAAAGAAGCTGTGCTACAATCAGATTGGCACTGACGTCCGTCACTTCTTCTCCAAGGAAAATAATTCTGTCCTTCAGCAGTCTGGAAAAGATGTCGTAAGAACGCTCCCCTCTTCCGGTCTGCTCAATCACATAAGGTACCAGACTCATTCTATTCCCTCCTTCAGATGCAACCTTCCTGAATTCAGACTATTTCAGACTTCTTTAGCTGCCTCTACGATCATATCAACTGCTGCCTGAATTGCAAGGTCATTCTTCATCTGCTCTTTCTCATAATCTCCGAGCAGCTCTTTCAGTTTATCAGCTTCCATCTTGTAAGCCTGAGCCATCTTACCGATTTCCTCGTCCATCTTCTCCTCAGGAACTTCAATATTCTCAGCCTTGGCAATTGCTTCCAGTACCAGACTGTTCTTGATACGCTTCAGAGCTTCCGGCTTCGACTGCTCCTGCAGCTGTTCTGCAGTCATTCCGGTGAACTGGATATACTGTTCAAATGTGATACCCTGAGATTCAATTCTTCTCTTGAAGTCATCCAACATACGGCCCGCCTGTTCACGCACCATAGCGTCCGGAACCTCCAGAGAAGCATTCTCAACAACCTTATCCACTACCTTTGTCTCTTTCTGACGCTTTGCATCAGCAGTCTTTCTCTCAACAAGCTTTGCACGGATATCGTCTCTGTACTCGGCAATGGTATCAAACTCAGAAACATCCTTTGCAAACTCATCGTCTGCTTCCGGGAGTTCTTTCACCTTGATCTCATTGACCTTGCACTTGAATACAGCCGGCTTACCTGCCAGCTCTGCTGCCTGATACTGCTCCGGGAAAGTAACGTTTACTTCCACTTCAGCACCGATCTCTGCACCTACAAGCTGATCCTCGAATCCCGGGATGAAGCTTCCGGAACCGATCGTAAGCGGATAGTCTGTACCCTTGCCGCCTTCGAATGCAACACCATCTACAAAGCCTTCAAAATCAAGCTTGATCATGTCGCCTTTTTCTACTGCACGGTCATCAATATCAATCATTCTGGAGTTGTTGTCGCGCTCCTTGTCAACTTCCTTGTCGATTTCTTCCTCAGCTACTTCTACAACTGTCTTCTCTACTTCTACGCCCTTGTACTCGCCAAGTGTTACTTCCGGCTTCAGCGCAACCTCTGCGGTAAAGATGAACGGCTTGCCTGCTTCAATCTGCACTACGGAAATCTCCGGACGTGTCACAATATTCTCGCCGCATTCTTCAGCTGCTTTTGTATATGCTCCCGGAATCAGCTCATTGGCTGCATCTTCATAGAAAATGCCTGCGCCATACATCTTCTCGATCATCTTGCGCGGTGCTTTTCCTTTTCTGAATCCCGGAAGAGAAATTCTGTTTTTATTCTTCTGATAAGCTTTTTCCAGACCAGTCTCAAATTCTTCTGCCGAAACCTCAATCGTGAGCTTCGCCATATTCTTTTCCAGTTTTTCTAACTGTACACTCATTGTACCAAATTCCTCCTTAAACTTCGAAATAGCCGTTCCGTACCTCAAGTTTGTCTGACGAAACGTAATTGTCATCCAGAAAGCATTTCTGTTCACTTCAACAAATACCGTCAGGCAACCGTCCTGTACCCTACAGTTACTCGGAAAGCTCTCTTCTGTATGACCTCGGGCAGCATTACCCAGTATGCAGTCATTAAAGCAGTATAGCACAGTCATTTCAAAAATACCAGTACTTTTTTCCTTAAAATCAAGGTTTACGGGCATTTTTCGAATGAATTCTGTCGTCGTTTTTCGACGTTTTCTCCTTCTCCCTGTCAGATATCTGTTCGAAACAGCTATCTGGAACGTTTATAACAGCCCAAAGCAGGTCATAATTCCCCGTTATGACCAGATGATAGCTCTGCCAAGCTCATCTGATGTTTCCTGATCCTTGAGCTGGGCCACCAAAGCCAGTGCAAATGGGATCGCAGTTCCCATTCCGCGGCTTGTTGTCACAGTGCCGTCAACAGCCACCTGATCAGATGTTACTTCCGCTCCCGTAAGCCGTGCTTCAAAACCCGGATAGCATGCTGCCTTCTTTCCACGGAGGATTCCAAGATCTCCAAGCACACTTGGTGCTGCACAGATAGCCGCTATCCGTTTCCCTGCCGTGAAGGAATCCAGCAACAGCTTCCTCAGTCCCTCATGTGCTCCGAGATGCTTTGTGCCCGGCATTCCTCCAGGCAGAACGTACAGTGTCCCGTCCTCAAAATCAACATCCTCAAACACTGCATCTGCTTCTACCTGAATCCCGTGGCTTCCTGTTACTGTATGCTTACCCATAATAGACACCGTCACTGTCTCCACCTGCACTCTTCGCAGAATATCAACTACCGTCAGTCCCTCAATCTCTTCAAATCCATCTGCCAGAAATACGTATACTTTCTCCATCGTCAGATACCTCCTGCATTTTTTCTCTATCATATCAATCCGGAAATCAGGAATCAATCTCTTTTTCAAAAAACTTATCTGACTGCTGTTGTTTCCGTGCTTTTACCCTCTTCCTTTATCATTGTTTTCCGTCCCTTTTTCCTGAATCTCCTGCATGAGCCTCTTCAGAAATTCCTCGTCACTCTCCTCTTTCGGAAACTCAATCTTTTTCAGGTCCGTCCACCATTCTATTATGTCGGCTTTCTTCTTTGCAATAGAAAGTGCGATCATTGCGAGCCTCCTTCTGACTGCAGATGAATGTCTTCTGTTTTCCATTCCAAATTTCAGTAGATCCATATTCTCCTCCCTTTCCGCTCCAATGGCTGCTCACAATTTACAGCTGCATATATCTTCTTACTATCTATGAAACGCAACAATCCGTTTCCTATCACGCTAAAAAGTACACAAATCGTTGCTTTTTCGGAAATTTCAGTCAGATATTGCTATAATACCCCCGTTTCTATCCGGAATGAATCTAAAAACCCGGATTCAAAACAAAAGAGGGCCCCTCAATTTGAACTGTTTCCCAATTCAATGGAGGTATTTTTATGAAAGAATCTGCTTTATCCAACAGACTCCGCACTCTGCGTGAGGAAGCCGACTATACACAGGAAGATGTCAGCCGACAGCTTCATGTACGAAGGCAGACATACAGCAACTACGAAACCGAGCGGCGAACACCATCTATCGATACTATCGTGGCCCTCGCCGAGCTGTACCACGTTTCTGTAGACTATCTGATCAATAAAACCGATGTCTTCACCAGACAGCATCTGACATCTTCTCAGAAAAAAGCCGGTGAAAAACTTTTAAACGAGTTTTTTGCACTTTCCGCACATAAACAGAAGGAAGTCTTCGAATTTATCCGTTTCAAAAAGCATCTTCCGGACTGATATGTGTATTTGCAATGTTATACATTGTATCATACCAATAATAGTTTTTAATAGCAATACTTATATTTGCAAATGCAATATCTTAGATTGTTTCGTTTCCTTCCTGAAAATACTAAACTTGATACCAGAAAAAGGAGGGAATCATATGACAATGAAACATGAAAAAGAGTACCGCCAGCTTGGTCTTACGATTGCTTATTACCGCAAAATGCAAAACCTCTCACAGCTGAATCTTGCAGAACGTGCGAATTTAAGCAGAACACATATCAGTAATATCGAGGCGCCTAATATGCATACCTCCGTATCTCTGGAGGCACTATTTGATATTGCAGATGCCCTGGGGATTCCGATCAAAGCTCTGTTCGACTTCCGGGAATAACGTTACTTCACAGGAATATATCGTAATATGATAAAAAGTCTCCGGACAGACAATTCGCTGGCCGGAGGCTTTTTATTGTATTTTGGTGATAATGAAATTGTAAATCGCGCGGTAAGTCGTCGCTGCATAGTGCAGCCCGTCTACCGTCTTAAATCCCTTTTTCTTCATATAATTGTAGCAGTCCAGATACTTCTTTCCAAATGCCGCAGAAAGCTTTTTATTAAAAGACTCTATAGTGGAATTCTTCACACTCGGCCACTTCGATTCTACGACCGGATTTACAGACAGGAAATAAAATTCCGTATCCGGGTAGCTTCGAACCAGTTCTCTGTAGTAAGTAATATAGGACTGTATATTCCCAAGGTCATTCATGCCGAGGGCAATGACTACCTTGACATCCGGGTTAGCGTCAAGATATTTCTTCAGAAGCGGTCCGGCCGTTGTCTTCAGCCAATTATATCCCTGCGAGATTTCCGCAATATAAAGCCCATCCCCGGAGGAAACCGCCTGTTCCATCCCTACAGTCCGCGAATCACCGAGGAAAATATATTTCCCCAGAAATGCCTTGACACTCTTCTTCCCGGTCTTATCCAGATAGTATCCATCTACGATACAGTTCGTCTGACGGAGTCCGTTCTTATCCACATGGTACTTATTGTTAATCCACCGGTTCACGGCCATAGAGCCATCTGACATGAAATAATAGTATCCCGCATTCTTCTTCAGCCAGGTACTCCTCAGCCGCTTTCCATCCGCACCGAAATAATACCTTGTCCCGTTTTTTCTCACAAGCCAGGCAGATTTGATCCTGACTCCGCTCTTATTCACGTAATAGTTTCCTACCAGACAGCTGCGTGCCATTTTTCCATTTTTCAGGAAATAATAATACTTACCATTTGATTTAAGCCATATAGAAGCAGCACATTCGCCGTTCTCGCAGAAATAATATCTCTCTCCTTTTTCCGTAAGCCATCTCTGGTAATATACAATACCGTTTTTGTCCGCGTAATACTTTTTCTTATTGTATGTAAACCATCCGGATACACGGTATCCGTTCGTCCCGATCCGGTACACCTTCCCTGAAACCTTGATCCACGCATTCTTCGCATAAGTTCCATTTGCATACCGATATCTGGTACCCTTTGTCAGCTTTACCCATCTGCCACCCTTCACTGTTTTTGCAAGTGTTATCACATTCTTCTCCGCTGCATCAGCCGTATGAGGGACAGCCATAAATGCAACACAGAGGAACAACAATGCAAAAACCAGTCTCTTCATCGAACGATAAATACTCTTCTCCTCCTTCCAGATTAATACACCGCGTCATGAGCAGTAATTAACTTCTCATACTGTAAATAGATTTTCCTAAAATATAACTCATATTACATAATTTGTCAATCTATATTATTTCAAATTTATTACAAAAAAATTACCATCTGTTACAAACCCGTTTTTCCGATTTCGACAGCAACTGAACAAAGCTCCCACCACCAAAAAAGCCGCCCTGAAGCCAAAGCTTCAAAGCGGCCCGCTTAATCATCGGATTCGTATGAACAATTATAACTGTATTCAGTATCAATATTGCGTGATGCTATGCAAGAAACGGTGCAACGGCTGCCGGGATCATACCAGTCTCTGTCCTCAGCTCAATTGGTCTGGTAAGGTCAAGACTGAAAATTCCCATAATTGACTTTGCATCAATGACATACTTGCCTGACACCAGTTCAAAATCCCCATCGGCATTCTTCAGTGTGTTCACAAAATCCTTGACTGCCTCGATACCATTTAATTTTACCTGACATGTTGACATAATACATACCTCCTTAATAACAAAAACCGGAACCTGCAGCTGCTGTAATTTAAGCTCCCCTTTGCATCACTGCACCTGCATTATATGACTGCCTTTTCAAAAATGCAATGTGCATTTTGCACAAATTAAACTTTCTTTTTCCTTGGTAAAATCGAATTCTATTGTGTATTATTCATAAATTTAGGCTATTTTGCCGTCTTTCGAAAGGATGAAAGCGTTTCCACAATACAGTGTATCCCATCACGCAGCAAATACAATATGCAGGCACCCAGAAATGACAGTCCGAAGACGGCCGGGGCAATCAGCGGATAATATCTCCAGCGTTCCGTCACTGCCGGAACCAGTTCGTTAAAATGTCTGTAAACTATCTGATCCGCAATCCACGAAATCAGGTATATGCCAAGCGACACCTGAGATACCGTAACAAGAATTTTCCGGCTCCATCCCGGCCAGCGGTCCGGATGCAGATGCAGAAGAAACACAAAAAGTAGTCCCGCCGTAATCAGATTCTCTCCTCCCCAGGTACTGTTTACCCCCCATACAAAATTCTGACCGTCACTCCGATAAAAATTCCAGGTTCCAAACAGCCACACAAAAAAGACAAGCAGGAGCAGATTCTTCTTCCGGCTCAGACTGCAGCCGTATTCTCTCAGATAAGCCCCTAGAAAATAATAGGTGATCGGATACATGCCTGTGAAAAAGCTGGGAATCAGTTTCTGGTACTCCTTGGAAAGAGACGGGGAAAGCCACCATCCTTCTACTGTAAAGTTAAAATTGTTCACAAGCTTTGGAAACATAGTCAAAACAATCATGGTCCATACAAGAATCTGCTTCTGGCGCTTCCCTTCCAGACTGTGATACGCCCCGTTCAGGAACGGGATAATCAGAAACAGGCCGAAATACATCTCAATATACCACGCATAATTTGCCCCGTCATAATCCAGAATATCAAAGATACCGCTCACAAATGTCACACCGGTATAACCGAGCACATATTCTTTGTATAGAAGACATGCGATACTCGCCAGAACATAAATTTCAACAGTTTTCCCAATACCTTTATAGTATGCTTTTGAGAGCTTCTTCTGCCACATCAGATATCCGGTCAGAATCATAAACAGTGGAACACACACCATAAAGCACGCACGCATCAGGCACATGAAATACATATCAAATCCCACCACCGGCTGACTGTAAAACTTAGAGTTCAGCAGAAAATGAACTGATATCACACTGTATACAGCAACACACCGGATCAGATCCGCATTTAGATTTCTCTTCCTTTCCATGTTCAACTCTCGCTTTCCATTTCTTCCATTCTCATTTCTTTTGCCTTCTGTACTCCGGTTTTCCCGACAATTTTTGCTTTCGGATAAATCTGCTCCATCCGTTCATCCGGGAAATGTTCATCCAGAAACATTCCAAGCTCTGTCTGCGCAGGTTCCCCCGTATACCTTACCGAATACCGTATAAGTGCAAACGAAGAAACCGCCACATTCACCGTCATGAACACGATCATCATCCAGGTCAGGACAGGACCTGTTCTGACTGGTATTTTCTCAATCAGTGCTGACAGGCGCGGGTAAATTCCCTTCAGCCATATAATTGCAACAATCCCCCAGAAAAAGCAGTAAAGCAGGTTGACACGTCCTCCCAGATTAAACGGAATCGCACTGTAATCCCAGAAAACCGTCCCGAATACCAGTTCCGTGAATACGCTGCACAGATACTCATATGCACCTCCGAGTACTGTTCCATACAGAAAAATATAACGGTCATCTTTATTCCTATATTTATACAGCATTCCGGTCAAGAGCACACAGCCAAGTCCCCACACAATGCTGAAAGGGCCATATACGACACTGCTGCGGCTCATCCACCATCCCATGGTCACCCGGCAGAATATCATCTCTACCAGATCCCCCAGAAAAGAACCGATAAAAAAAAGCCAGACAAGCTTATAAAAACAACACCCCTCCGCAAAACATTTCTCCTCAACCTTTTCCCGGAGCATCCCATCCTCCAGAAGCTTCTCGGTCTGAATGTTCGGAAAGGATTTTTCCAGTCGTTTTCTGACACGGCGTGTGATCGCATTTCCAAAAGTAATGGAAATCTGCTGCATATTCTCTGTCATTTCATCAATCTGCCTGATCTGGATCCGCCATTTCCAGACTACGGTCAGCACACCAAAAAGATCAATTACTAAAAAAGCTGCCCCTGCAATCTGTATGATTTTCCCAAGTCCATACGGGATCCATCCCGCCAGCCGCAGGATCAGAGGATTGCCAAGCCACAGTACGAATACCGCATAGCCCCCGCTCAGAAGCAGAAGGGGAACCGTAATGTAGCCATCCTCCTGAAGCCGGAACCGTTTGAAATCCCACCATTTCCTCCGGAAGATTCTCTGCAGCACAACTCCCGTCAGGACGGTAACCACAGAGGTGAAGACCATACCTCCCAAAAACAGGAAGAATAGCTGCTCTTTCAATTCAATCAGAAATATGCTGAAGCTCACAGCCGTCACTCCATAGATCGGGCAAAAAGGCAAGTTCAGAACTCCCGTATTTACGAATGTCCTGCGTCTGACCGCAGCGGCTGCCACGCCGATACACCAGCCTGCCAGTGAATAGACAAAAAAAAGCCACGTCAGTTCATACAACGTATATTCCATAGATATCCTCCGTTTTCTCATCTGTAATCCCACACAGTATACCAGATGCATACAGCCACTGTAAAATCTGAAATTCTTAAGATATCCTTATTCTCTGCCTCCTTCGGAGGTATTCTCTTTTCTGCTCTCCCTGTACTGTCTCGGTGTCTGGCCGATTCTTTTTTTGAATATCCGGCTGAAATACTGGACATCCGTAATGCCGACCTGTTTCGCCACTGTCTTGATCGGCATCTGCGAAGTCAGCAGAAGATTCGCTGCGTGACGGATACGCCGTGATGTCACATATTCCGTAACCGGAATTCCCGTTTCCTTTTTAAACAGGTTAGACAGGTATGAGCCATTCACATTCAACCGTTCGGCAAAATAATTCAACGTCAGCGGCTGGCTCAAATCCATATCCACTGCCAGTATAATCCTTTTCACAAGAGGCGAATAATTTCCAAAAGACTTCAGCCTGTTCAGTTCACAGTATTTTCTGGCAACCTCCTCCGCAATCACTCCGCACTCTTCCATACTTTGGGCCTGTTCAATCCTGCTGATTCCCTCCGTATAGACACGGTCCAGATGTAAATCCTCAACCCCGCTCTCCCGAAGTGCCTGCCCCATTAATCCTGACAGAAGCACCAGATCAAATTTATATTCTGTGAGGTTATCTTTCAGTCTTCCCGCAACTCCGAGTGCGCGGCGTTCCCGCATCACCAGACACGCCTGATACTCATTTCCTTCACGCACGCTCTGAAGCAGCCGGTCTACCTGCTGATACCTTACCGTAATTTCTTGTACATCATACGAAATTTCCTGTCCTCTGCGCTCCATACTCTGTCCTGCAAATTTATAAACTTCTTCCTTCACTTTATCACTCCTGTATTTCTTTTTCTTCGGAACAGCTTTTATTGTTCTTTTTTCAGAACAATTTGATACATCTGTATGATTCCGAATCATATATCCTTATTCAATAGTAACATTATAGCAAAAAAACAAAAATTATTCAAAAAAAACTAAAATTTATACGCTGAAAGAAGTAATAAAAACTGGTATTCTAATAGTGATTTATTGTGCATTTTGCCTAAAATTTAACAAAAAGCACCCAGATTTTACATGAAGGGAGGTACCTACACTATGAAAATCGGCATACAGGAACTGCTTCTTGTCTTTGTTGTCGCTCTTTTCGTATTCGGTCCCGACAAATTACCGCTGTACGCCAGAAAATTCGGGCAGGCCCTCGGCCAATTCCGGAAGTTTTCCGATGAGGCGACAAAAGATATCCGCGAAAGCATCGTAGAGCCTCTGGAAGAAGCCCAGCGTCCTTTACGTGAAGCGATGGAACCGATTACTGATCTTGAGAAAACGGTAAAAGGAAATCTGAACGATATCCAAAAGTCATTCTCCGATATTGGAAAACCGAAAAAGACACCGGATTCCACCGCGTCTCAGACTTCAGAACCGCCAGCAGCTCCGGGCGCAGATCTTCAGAATGCATATGCGCAGACTGATACTTCGGATACGCCTGTCCGGGACACAACCGACGCGGCCGACACAGTCTCTGCAAATATATAGATACATACAATTATTTTTCAGGAGGAAGGCAGATGCGCAGCATTTTTTAATGCCTTTCGACGGCCTGCCGCCAAAGGAACATACGCGGCATTACATATTATATGAGGAGGATTGAAGCATGAAAATTGGAACTACCGAATTACTTGTCATTCTGGCGATCGTCGTTCTGCTGTTCGGACCGACACAGCTCCCGAAGCTGAGCCGGATGTTCGGAAAGAGCATCAAAAATTTCCGTGAAAGCATGTCTGAGGAAGAAAACAGCAGCTCCGCAGACCATACGGAACAGTAATGGGTGCGCAGTCTGATAAAAATATGACTCTGGCAGGTCATCTGCGCGAACTTCGCAATCGGCTTGTCGTCTGCATTATCTGTCTCATCATCTCTTTTCTGGTCGGACTGCATTTTGCCCCCCAGATTGTAGATAAATTGACAGGACTTGGGGAAGTATATGGATATGTTTATGTATTCATCTCCCCTCAGGAGCTTCTGATGCAGTATTTTTCTGTCGCGCTGCTCGCCGGTGTCATAATTACACTTCCGGTAATTCTTTTCAATATCTGGGCTTTTGTCCAGCCGGGTCTGCGTAAGAATGAAAACCTGCTGTTCCTGTCTGCGATGATTTTCGGATTAATCTGCTTCGCGCTTGGTGTTTTGTTCGCCTACAAGGTCATGTTTCCTTTCATGCTCCATTTTCTGATTGAGCTGAGTGAAGGAAGCAAGATCACCTCATCGATCAGTGTACAGAATTACATGGACTTTCTGCTCAGTATTTTCCTTGTCTTCGGGCTTGTCTTTGAGCTTCCGGTCGTATCTGTACTTCTGACACAGATGGGCCTGCTGAAACCCGCCTGGATGAAAAAAGGCAGAAGAGTCATCATTGTAGTTATTTTTCTGGTGGCTGCATTTATCACGCCGCCAGATATTGTTTCACAGATTATGGTCGCCATCCCAATGGTCGGCCTGTATGAATTGAGTATTATCCTGTGTACTTTTTCTCTGAAGCTAAAACGGAACAGGAAGCAGGAGGAAGAGGAATAAAACGAATAATATAAGAAAGGAAGAGAAAAATGGAAAAAGGAAATATTCCACGGAAAACTTTTGTCAAAGGCATCGCTGCCGGCGGAATTGCCATTGCTACCCTTGGCATTCTGCAGGTCGGTGAATATACGCTTGAACAGAAGACCGGAAAAAATGAGATCGGTCCTGGAAGCACGTACAGCACAGATGCGCCAAAAGGCTCTGCCGAAACCGCCTCTGTCATGCCGGCCTCACTTACCCCGGGTACGTATACTGCTACTGCACCCGGTATCTCCAGTGACATTACCGTCACCTGTACCTTCGATGAATCCGGCATCACAGAGATGACCGCTGACGTTTCCGGTGAAACTGCCGGACTTGGCGCGGACATCGGAGATACCATGATTGAACAGATTCTTGCCGCTCAGTCCGCAAATGTGGACGGGGTCAGCGGTTGTACAATTACTGCGGATGCCATCAAAGCTGCAGTTGCTGAGTGTATCGCTCAGGCGTCCGGCGGAGAATCCGGAGCAGAGAATCCCGATTCGCAGGAGGCTTCTTCGGAGCTTTCCACAGAAGCAGCCAATGCGGAAGCACAGACCGATGCTTTCTCTGAAAGCGGCAATGCAGAAGCCCAGGCTGAAGTTTCCTCTGAAAACGGCAATGCCCCGGCCGAAGCTGCTTCCGCCGGAGCCGGCGTGTTCACACCGGGCACTTATATGGCTACAGCATCCGGTATTTCCAGTGATGTCACCGTGACCTGTACCTTTGATGTGTCCGGTATCACAGAGATGAGCGTAGATGTTTCCGGAGAGACAGCAGGACTCGGTGCAGATATCGGCGATACGATGATCGAGCAGTTTCTCGCTGCCCAGTCTTCGGAGGTGGAAGGTGTGAGCGGCTGTACCATCACCGCAGATGCACTGAAGGCTGCTGTTGCAGACTGTATGGCACAGGCATCCTCTTCTGTTCCGGCCGGAGCATCAGAAACGGAATTGGAAACTGCCGCTTCTGATGAAACAGAAGTCAGTGCTGAACTGACCGAAGTGACAGAGCTTGAACCTGGAACCTACATGGCAACTGCCAAAGGTATGGTAAGTGATATTACCGTGACCTGTATTTTCGGCGATTCCAGTATCACAGAAGTGATCACCAATGTATCCGGTGAGACCGATGGAATCGGCGCTGCGATCGGTGATATGATGGCGAGACGTTTTCTGGAAGCACAGTCTGCGGAAGTAGACGGTGTATCAGGCGCTACCGTCACGTCAGACGCATTGAAAGCTGCTGTTGCCGATTGTATTTCCCAGGCCGAAACTGACGGAATCGAACTGAAAGTACCGAAAACAGAAGAAGCTGTTGAAACAGTTACAGAAGCTGTATCCGAAGAAGAAACCGAAACTGTACCTGAGACAGAGGCTGTATCCGAAGCTTCCGAAGAAGAAACAGAAAATCCAAATGCGTTTTCCTACACTGCTTCCGCAAAAGGGATGGAAAGTGATGTTACTGTCACCTGTACGTTTGACGGAACTGATATGATCGCTATGACTGCGGATGTATCCGGCGAAACAGACGGAATCGGTGCTGCAATCGGTGACATGATGGCAAAACGTGTTCTGGAAGCACAGTCTGCTGAGGTAGACGGCGTTTCCGGCGCTACAATCACATCCGACGCAATCAAAACCGCCGTTGGTGAGTGTCTCGCACAGGCTGGCGTTACCACAGAAGGAAGCGCTGAAGCTTCAGATGCTGAGTCTGAAAACAGCACCGGGGCAGACGATGCTTCCGCCGGGCAGAGTGCCACAGCTTACACACCTGGTACCTACACTGCCACCGCAAAAGGGATGGAAAGCGATGTTACCGTGACCTGCACCTTCGACGAGACTGGTATTACGGAGGTTACTGCGGATGTATCCGGCGAAACTCAGGGAATCGGTGCTGCCATTGGCGACATGATGGTCAAAAGAATTCTGGAAGCACAGTCCGATGAATTTGACGGAGTATCTGGCGCCACCATCACATCCGATGCAGTCAAAGCAGCTGTTGCCGACTGTATCGCACAGGCTACTGCCTGATGGATCAGTGACAGTCAAACCACCTGATCCAGTATCATCCAATACCGGAAAGATCCGGTTTATATATAAAACATTTATCATAGTTGCGGTTTCACATGACTGAACTGTAACCACAAAACACCGCAGTATCTGCGGTTCAGGAGGTAGTAGCTTATGAGCCATAAAACGTTTCGGGGAGGCGTTCATCCCGACGGGCACAAGGAGCTTTCGAAAGGTACACCGGTCGAAGCTTTTCTGCCCAAAGGTGACATGGTTTTCCCACTCAGCCAGCACATCGGTAAGCCGGCAAAACCCATTGTAAAAAAGGGTGATTCCGTCCTTGCCGGACAACTCATCGCAGAAGCAGACGGATTTGTATCCGCAAACATCGTCAGCTCCTGTTCCGGTACGGTCAAAGCAGTCGAGGAACGTCATCTCGGCACTGGCGGACGTGCGATGTGTATTGTAATTGAAAATGACGGTCAGTTCACACCTGCTCCCGGTGTCGGAGTGGAGCGTGACCCGGATTCCCTCTCAAATGAAGAGATTCTGGCAGCCATCAAAGCGGCCGGAATCGTCGGCCTCGGCGGTGCAGGATTCCCAACCCATGTAAAGCTTGCCCCCAGAAATCCGGAGGATATTGAGTATATTATCGCTAACGGTTCGGAATGTGAACCTTACATCACCTGTGATGACCAGTTGATGCAGCGCGAAGCAAAAGGGATCGTAACAGGAATCAAGCTTCTGATGCAGCTTTTCCCGAATGCAGTCGGTGTGATTGCCGTCGAGGACAATAAGCCGGAAGCGATTGAAACACTGAAAGGTGTCTGCAATGGTGAAAAGGGCATCACGGTGATGCCTGTCATGGCAAAATATCCGGAGGGCGGTGAGCGAAGCCTGATCGGTGTCGTGACCGGACGCCAGCTTCGTTTTGGACAGCTCCCCGCTGAACTTGGGTGCGTTGTCTGTAACGTAGCATCCCTGAATGCTATTTACCGCGCAGCCTGCAAATCAGAACCGCTGATGGAGCGTCTGTTTACCGTATCCGGTGACGCCGTAGCTTCTCCGCGCACGATGTCTGTTCGTATCGGTACCAGCTGTACCGAAGTACTTGAAGCGGCTGGCGGCATCAAGCCGGGTGTGGAAGTGAAAAAAGCAGTATTCGGCGGTCCGATGATGGGTGTTCCTCTGACAACACTGGACACTCCGGTCTGCAAAAACAACAATGCGCTGACCGTTCTCGCGGAAGATGAAGTGGAGCTTGCGGAAGAACAAATGACCGCCTGCATCCGCTGCGGACGCTGCGGACAGGTCTGCCCGATCGGACTCGTCCCGCAGATGATGGCTGAGGCCGCTGAGCGCAAGGATTTTGAACGTTATGAGAAAAAACTGTACGGGCTGGATTGTATTGCCTGTGGTACCTGCACCTACATCTGTCCGGCCAAACGCCCGCTGATGCAGCTCTTCAAGCAGACCAAGGCCGCAATCATGGCATCGAAGAGAAAGTGAGGGGACAGACAAGATGAATGAAAAACTGCTGAATGTTTCTTCCAGCCCGCATATCAGGCATAAACTGACAACCGGCTCCGTCATGTTTGACGTGATCCTGTCACTGTTGCCTGCTACGGTGTTTGGTATTTACCATTTCGGACTGCATGCATTTCTGGTGATTGCAGCTTCTATCATCGCCGCAGTCCTGACAGAATTTATATTTGATTACATAGCAAAGAAACCGAATACCGTCACGGATGGAAGTGCCGTTGTCACAGGTCTTCTGCTGGCGCTCTCACTCTCCCCATCCGTACCATTGTATATTCCGATTCTTGGCGGTATCTTTGCCATCCTGTTCGTCAAGTGCTTTTTCGGAGGACTTGGCAAGAACTTTATGAACCCGGCACTCGCTGCCCGCTGTTTCCTGCTGATCTCCTTCGGAAACACAATGACCAGCTTTGCAGTAGACGGTGTCAGCTCTGCTACGCCGCTCGCAGCCCTGAAGGCCGGAGATATTATCAATGTCTCCAAGGTTTATCTGGGCTATTCCAACAGCGTCATCGGCGGCTCCGCACTGGCATTGATCATCGGCGGACTCTTCCTCTGGGCATCCGGCGGAATTACCTTTGAAATTCCTGCTTCCTGCCTTGTGGTATTTACCGCTTTTATGGCAATCTTCGGCGGAAAGGGCTTCGATATCCCCTTCCTGCTCGCGCACCTCTGTGCAGGCGGTATCCTGATGGGTGCATTCTTCATGGCTACCGATCCGGTGACCAGCCCGGTGACTTCGAAGGGGCAACTGATCTACGGTGCGATTGTCGGTCTTCTCGCAGGCCTCTTCCGTGTGTACGGAAGCTCTGCAGACTCCGTCAGCTACGCAATTATCCTTTCGAACCTGTTTGTACCGTTTATTGACAAATACTCTGTTCCGAAGCCGCTCGGCTACCGTGAGACAGGCGCTTCCGGAAAGAAGGAATTCCCGAAGGCTGCTGTCAACCTCGCTGTCATCACTCTGGTTGCAGGACTTGCACTCAGCAGCGTTTATCTGCTGACCAAGGACCGGATCGAGGAACAGCAGATGGCTGCAAATGCAGCTTCTTATCAGGAGGTTTGCCCGGATGCAGCTTCGTTTACCTATGACGATGCAATCGTATCCGCAGTCGATGCACTTGGCGGCGAAGCATACGATGAACAGTTCGGACGTACCTATATTAACGAGATGGTGACAGGACTTGGATCAGACGGCTCCGTTGCAGGCTACGTCATCAGCGTCACATCCGCAGACGGTTTCGACGGAAATATCACACTGGCAGTCGGTCTCTCGGCAGATGGTACGGTCAATGGAATTTCCTTCACAGAACTGAATGAGACAGCCGGTATGGGTATGAAGTGCGGCGAAGACGAATTCAAGAACCAGTTCAACGGCGTGAACACGGATCAGTTTACTCTGGATAAGTCCGGTTCTGCTTCTGCGGACAATGAGATCAATTCCGTCTCCGGTGCATCCATCTCCTCCGGTGCCGTTGTCAATGCAGTTAATACCGCACTTGCCTTCTATACGGCAACAGTTGAGTAAGGGAGGGTCACAGCATGAATCAATATATGGAACGAATCTATAATGGAGTCGTAAAGGAAAATCCCTGTATCATCCTGATGCTCGGTATGTGTCCGACACTCGCTGTTACGACCTCCGCAATCAACGGTCTCGGTATGGGACTTTCCACACTGGCCGTACTGATTTTTTCAAACCTGATCATATCCCTGATGCGTAAAATCATTCCGGATCAGGTACGTCTTCCGGCCTACATTGTGATCGTGGCTACCCTCGTAACAATCGTAGACCTCGTACTTCAGGCATACGTGCCGAGCCTTTACAGCGCTCTCGGTATCTACATCCCTCTGATCGTTGTAAACTGTATCATCCTCGGCCGTGCAGAAGCCTATGCAAATAAAGTAACACCAGTCCTTGCCATGTTCGATGGCATCGGTATGGGACTTGGATTTACCATTGCGCTTACCGTCATCGGTGTCGTACGTGAATTTCTCGGTTCAGGAGCTGCTTTCGGAATCACGCTTCTGCCGGAAAGCATCCCGCCAATCGCCATCTTCGGCAAGGCGCCCGGTGCCTTCCTCGTTATGGCCATTCTGGTAGCAATCCTAAATGCACTGAGCATCCGCACCGCAGCGAACAAAAAAGTCGAAGGCTGTGACGGCTGCTGCTCTTCCTGCAGTTCTTCCTGCAGCGATAACGGAAAGGAGGGAACAAAGTAATGTCAACTTCCCTGATTATGATTGCTATTACTGCTGCGCTGGTCAACAATGTCGTACTCAGCCAGTTCCTGGGAATCTGTTCCTTCCTGGGTGTATCAAAACAGATTAAAAACTCCGCAAGCCTCGGCGGCGCAGTTATCTTCGTTATCACGATTTCCTCGGCTGTAGCGAATCTGCTTTATCAGTATCTGCTGCTTCCGCTTCATCTGGAATATCTGGAAACGATTGTATTCATCCTTGTCATCGCAGCACTTGTACAGATGGTTGAGATGTTCCTGAAAAAAACATCCCCTGCGATCTATCAGGCACTCGGTATCTACCTGCCGCTGATCACAACGAACTGTGCAGTGCTCGGAGTCGCTCTGACGAACGTACAGAATGATTACAACTTCATCCAGAGTGTTACTGCAGGCTTCGGTACCGCAGTCGGCTACACAATTGCTATCGTGCTGCTGGCCGGTATCCGTGAACGTATCAACGAGGCAGACCTCCCGGCTCCGTTCCGCGGTGCTCCGGTTGTACTGCTCTCCGCTGCACTGATGGCCATTGCATTTATGGGCTTCAGCGGTCTGTCATTTTAAAAGGAGGTAACATATGCAGTCAATTATTATTGCAACCACTGCAGTGGCGGTCATCGGCCTCCTGATCGGACTGCTGCTGATTACGGTCGATAAGAAATTCAAAGTAGAAGTGGATGAAAGAGAAGCGGCTGTCCGCGAATGCCTGCCAGGCAACAACTGCGGCGGCTGCGGATATGCCGGATGTGATGCGATGGCTTCCGCTATCGTCAATGAAGAAGCTCCGGTCAACGGATGTCCGGTCGGCGGCGCTCCAGTCGCTGAGAAAATTGCCCGTATCATGGGTGTGGATGCCGGTGAAGCAGAGAAAGTAGCTGCCTTCGTAAAATGCTCTGGTGACTGTGAGAACGCAGCTTCAAGATGTCACTATGTTGGTATCCATGACTGTGCTTCCGCAGTAGCCAGCGGACTCTCACCATGGATCTGTGACTACGGATGCATTGGCTTCGGTACCTGTGCAGCAGCATGTCCGTTCGGTGCAATCTCCGTCCACAACGGTGTGGCTTCCGTAGACCGCTCCAAATGTATGGCGTGCGGCAAATGCGTTGCTGCCTGCCCGCGCCACCTCATCGAGCTGGTACCGGATTCCGCAGTCTATGCGGTACGCTGCTCCAGCCGTGACCGCGGTGCCGCTGTGAAAAAGGCATGTTCCGCAGGCTGTATCGGATGTAAGCTCTGCATGAAGCAGTGTGAATTCGGTGCGATTGAAGTCATTGACAACGTAGCACGCATCGATTACTCCAAGTGTACCGGCTGCGGCAAGTGCGCTGAGAAGTGTCCGGTCGGTGTAATCAAGAAAAAATAAGATCTGGAAGTACATAAAATCGGGGAGATGCAGACAGCATCTCCCCTTTTCCATATCACTTTTCCAATGCTCAGACACTTCTTCTCTGTGTCATCTCATTGCCGCCACCAATCCATACCGCACATCACAGCTGAATCCTTTTCCAGGCTTCCAGAATCCGGTTCGCTGACCGTGACATCTCCACACTGAAATCACTGTTCCATTTTCTTGTGCAGAATGCCCGCAGGTAATCCTCCATCTCCTCTTCCGCCTTTCCTTCGCGTTCCTTTATCATCTCATACATACGGTCCGCTCTTTCCGCACAATAACCGTTCTCATGTACCATATCTTCCAGACGGAATCTCGGAGTCTGCTTCCTTTTTGCCTGTCCCGGCATCGGATATCCGAATACCAGCATGGAGACAGGAGCCACATACTGCGGAAGCTTCAGCAACTCCTGATGGATTTCATAATTCTCCAGAATATCTCCGATATAGCAGGAACCGATCCCAAGCGACTCTGCCGCCAGCACCGCGGTCTGCGCCGCAGCCATTACATCCTCGAACGCCAGCAGAAAATCTCCCATATCCGGCTTGCGCACCGGATAATCCTCCGATTCCAGCCGCCGGAAGCAATGATACCAACGGTAATAATCCACACAGAATACGAGTACCATCGGCGCCCTTCCGATAAACGGCTGATGGTCGCACGTCTCAGACAGACGTTCCTTCAGACTCTGATCTGTGATATCCAGAATCGTATACAAACTCATATTTCCGGCTGTCGGCGCACGGAGCGCAGCCTGTAGAATTGCCCCCTTCTGCTCCGGTTCAATCTCACGTGGTTCAAATGCACGGATTGATTTCCGTGCCATGATTGTTTGGATCACTTCATTCATGGCAAATTCCTTCTTTCCCATTATTTGATCTGTCATACATCTTACATTTTGGAAGTGCTTCCTGATTGGCAGTATACGGACGAAGCAGCTCCAACGCAATTCTCAGCCCATCCGCCAGTGAATCCCTTTCGATATACTCTTCCCGCGTATGCGCCCCTGCTCCCCGGCAGGTTCCGACACATACGGAAGGAATTCCCAAAGACAGCGGAATATTGCAGTCCGTCGAACACAGGACAGGCTCCGGGACTTTTCCTGTCACACGTTTTACCGCCTGCTCGACCTGATCAAAAAGCTGCTTTCTCTTTTTCCTGTCAACCTCTGTTTCACAGGGACGGCTTCCAATCAATTCTATATTTATCTGTACAGGTGCTTTCCGGCTTCTGCCTGTTTTCCTGCCGCATTCCTCCTGCTCTGATATTCTTGCTGTTCCCCTGCCACTTTCTTCCCGTTCCGGTATTCCTGCTGTTTCCCTGCCGCTTTCTTCCCGTTCCGGTATTCCTGCTGCATCGTTACGGAATGCTTCTTCACAAGCCTGTACGGTTTCGAAGAATCTTTGCTTCATCTCTTCCAGATCAGCCGCCTCATCCGACCGAATTTCATACAGTGCTTCCGCATGCTCCGCAATTGTATTTACAGACGTTCCGCCTGAAATAATCCCGACATTATACGTAGTCTTTCCACGCCCCGGCACCGAAATCTGATACAGGTTCAGAATCAGTCTGGAAAGCACCACATTGGCATTCGTATTTCCAAAACAGTGAAATGAATGTCCTCCCTGTGCCTGTACTGAAATCCGATAGCGCAGGGAGCCGACCGCCCGTGCCGTATAGGAGTCCATCGTCAGGTCAAACGCATAAAAAGCTTCTGTCTGTTCCGCATACTCCGCACAGATTTCCCGCGCGCCCTTCAGATTGCCAAGCCCTTCCTCACCGACTCCACATACAAGCAGAAAACCGTATTCTCCCGTATCCGGCCTGTTTTCTGCCACAAATTTCGCCGTCATCAGAAGAACCGCCAGATTCGCCGTATCATCTCCGACCCCCGGGCAGAAGACCCGCCCATCCCGTTCATACAGCGGCAGCTCCGTCAGATCAGGGAATACGACATCCATATGCGCCATAAAGATGACTAACGGCTTTCCTTCCCTCACATGGTACGGATACACTACATTGCCTGCCCGATCCGTAAAGACTCCCCCGGCTCCCTGACCTGTGAGCCAGTCACGGCAGAATGCCGCCCGCCGTTCCTCCCTGCCCGTTGGCGCCGGAATCTTCGCAAGCCGGATCAGGAGTTCATACAGTTCTTCCGAATGTGAATTTACATACTTCTCTTCCGACAGCTCCGTCTGTTTTCTATGCATGATTCCCGTTCCCTCCTTTGTATCCTGTTTCCCGGAGATTGCATTACTCATATCGATACCCAACTGGCACGTACCTCCTACCTGAGAATTACGTTCATCTACCAGCGCTGCACCGCCACATTGGTCTCCCGTCGTTACTGTTCACACGTCTGCCAGAATGGCAGCCGTCTGACCAGCAACGACGCTTCGCAATGCACAGAAATCGCATTTCATGCGATTTCGCGCCTCAAAACTCGGGATTCCGGTGCGAAACCGCACCTGAACACCTCGCGGGACAGCTCCCCCATAAACAGTACCCTCCCGTCACTTTAAACTGAAGCCATTCTTTCTCTCTCCTGTACAAACACACCGTCTTCTGAATCTCACAGTTGGAAAAACGTCACCGAAGCAGCCGGAACTGTCAGCCTGCCATCTTCCAAAACGGCCTCTCCATGATTGGAGTAAATCACCTCTCCCTGCCCTTTTACAGGAATTGTGCATACTGCTTCCGCATCCGACGGATTGATGACTGCCAGAATCTGTTCTGTTTTTCCGTTTCTCAGATATACAAACGGATATGCTTCTTTCTTTGCATACAGGAACTCAACCTTTGCCATACTCTGCAGCGCTTCGTGCTCTTTACGCAGAGCGATCAGTTTCTTCACTTCCTGATACAACGGGGATTTGCCCTGAAGTGCATCCTCCACGTTCGGACGGTTCCGGTCCGGATCAATTGGGAGATACAGACGCTCCCCGGAAGCACTCGAAAAGCCCGCGTTCGCCTGATGATTCCACTGCATCGGAGTACGCGATCCGGTACGCTGGAAGCCGCCCTCTCTGGACTTCAGATCATGCACATACTTCATTCCGATCTCATCCCCATAATAGATAAACGGCGCCCCAGGCATAGACAGCAGAAATGCAAAAGCCAGCTTCATCTCCTCCTCATCCAGCGTTTCGCGGATACGGATCATGTCATGATTACCGGAAGGAATACAGATCAACCCTTTCCCATCCGTCGGACCGTAATTCTCCATATAACGGGCAACAAACTCCGAGATATCGCCTTTTCCCCTCCGCGAAAAGTATGGTTCCTCCACACGGAACAGATCCAGATAATGAGACGGTCCGAAATGCAGAAGAAAATCCATATGAAATCCGCCGCGCAGTGATTTTCCTGGCTCTCCCCACTCAGAAAGGATCGCACAATCCGGGAACTCCTCATCCATAAATCTGCGGAATTCCTGCCACAGTGCAATCGTCGCCTCCTGATCCGGATCATTCTTTACGAGGGAACCAGCCATATCCACCCGGAATCCGTCGCATCCCATCGACATCCAGAATCGCATTACGTCCATCATCGCCTCTCTGGTCGCCCGCGGTCCTGAAGCATCCACCGGCTGCATCCACTCTTCCGTACATTCCGCGAATCCATAGTTCAGAGCCGGCTGTGTCGAAAAAAAGTTCACCGCACAGCAGCCATTCCTGTCAGAAATCCCGCGAAGGCTTCCGGTAATATTTCCTACATTTTTAAAATCATCCCAGATATTTTTGCTCCACACATAGCGGTCCGTGAATTCATTCTCCTCCGCCCTGCATGATTCTGCAAACCAGCGATGCTGCACGGAAGTATGGCCCGGAACCAGATCGAGGATCACCCGCATCCCCTTCTCATGTGCCTTCTCAAACAGTTCCTTCAGATCTTCATTCGTACCGTAGCGCGGAGCAACCTTCTTGTAATCTGCCACATCGTATCCGGCATCCGCAAACGGGGATTCAAAGCACGGATTCAGCCAGATCCCGTCACATCCCAGTTCCTTAATATAATCCAGCTTCCGGATGATTCCCTGAATATCCCCGATTCCATCCGCATTCGTATCCAGAAAGCTCTGCGGATATATTTCATAAAATACAATATTTTCGAGCCATTTCGGCATTGACATAAGACCTCTCTCCTTTGTTTTGGTAGTTTCTCATCATTTATCAGTTAATGCTACTATATCAAAAAAAGACATCACAGACAATATCCCATCACCAAAACTGCCGCAAAATCATGACATTCCATCTGATCGTTCTGGAAAATTTCTCCCATCCCGTTCCGGAAAATCTGCATTCTGCGGCAGTTCGTTCTATATCTATTTTGTTTTTGCTTCTTACTCAGAACCGTCATTCTTTCATCAAATCCATCCGGTTCTCATTTCCCCCATTTATTCACAAAAATACCATATCCGGCTTCTTCAGTTTCTCCGTAATTATCAGCCCAGAATACCCATAACTTCTTCGATTGTCCTACACGTCTGAACCTTCCCGGCCTTCTCCTGCGCCCGGGCATAGCTCAGATTGCGGATCGTATAACGGATATTTGACGCCTCACCGGAGGACATGCTGAATTCATCCAGCCCCATTCCAAGCAGAAGGACACTTGCCTTTGCATCACTTGCAAACTCTCCGCACATTCCTACCTTAATTCCTGCTGCGTGACCTGCCCTGATTACTTTTGCAATGGCACGCAGTACCGCCGGATGGAAAGAATTGTACATTCCGGATATCCTTTTATTTCCTCTGTCTACCGCCAGCAGATACTGAGTCAGATCATTCGTGCCGATACTGAAGAAATCGGCTTCCTCTGCCAGCTCCTCCGCCATCAGGACAGACGCCGGAGTTTCGATCATCATTCCGGCCTGAATTCCGGCATCGAAATCAATCCCTTCGGCCGCCAGCTCCGCCTTGCACTCCTCGAGCACTGCTTTTGCCCCACGCAGCTCCTCGACAGAAATGATCATCGGGAACATAATCCGGATCGTTCCAAAGGCGCTGGCACGCAGGATCGCGCGAAGCTGTGTCTTGAACATCTCTTTCATATCCAGTGAAATGCGGATCGCTCTCCACCCAAGGAACGGATTTTCTTCTTCGTCAAACTCATAATACGGAAGTTCCTTGTCGCCCCCGATATCCAGAGTACGGATGGTCAGTTCCTCCGGGCAGAGTTCTGCGGCCTTCCGATATACCTCAAACTGCTCTTCCTCGGTCGGGAAATGGCTGCTTTCCATATAAAGAAACTCGCTGCGGAACAGTCCAATTCCATCCACATGATGGTTTACCGCATTTTGAACATCCTCGACATTGCCGACGTTACCGCAGATGGATACCCTTCTGCCGTCAGTGGTCTCTGCCGGAAGCTGGCTCACCTGTTCCAGCATCTTCTGCCATGACTCATATTCCTGCTGCTTCGTCCGGTATTCTGCCAGAGTCTCTTCGTCCGGCTCCACGAAAATTTCTCCGGTAGATGCATCCATACAGAGAAGTGTCCCGTTATCCACAGCCTCCAGAATCCCTTCCACCCCGACAAGTGCCGGAAGCCCGATCCCCTTTGCCATGATGGAGACATGACTGGTCACGCCGCCTTCCTGTGTGATAAAGCCTTTGATATATTCCAGATTCAGACGGGCCGTATCCGACGGGAACAGGTCTCTCGCCACCAGAATCACCGGCTCCTGAATATCAGAAAAATCACCTGCCTGAACACCCTTCAGATTTGCCATAAAGCGTTTCCCGACATCCTTCACATCCGCAGCACGCTCTTTCATATAAGCGTCATCCATCATGTCGAAAATCGCAGCAATCTCCTCCACGGTCTGACTGAGTGCAAGCTCCGCATTCAGGTATTCGACGCGGATTTTTGAAACAACGCCCTCCTCAAGCGTAAAATCGTCCGCCATCATCAGGTGCGCCCCAAATATTTCATTTTTCTCAGCGAGAACTTCCAGTTCTGCTTTCACTTCTTCCTTCGTTTTCAGAAAACGGTTTACCTCAGCCTGCACCAGCTCCTCCGGAATTTTATCTCCGCACGGCTCCAGATTCACTTCCTGCTTTACGTATACTTTTCCGGTCACAATCCCCCTGGATGCAGTTTTCGGTGCATATAATCTCTTCATACGGTTTCCCCTATTCTCCAAGTCCACTCTCAATCAGCGCTACCAGCGTGTCAAGGTCCTCCTGCTCCGTCTCACCGTTACACTCTACTGTGATTTCTGTTCCGCAGCGGATCATGGCAGCCATCAGATTCAGTACGCTCTTCGGATTCACTCTCTTATCTCCTGCTACGATCGTCACTTCCGATTTACATTTCATTGCTACTTTCGCCAGCTCACTCGCCGGTCTTGCATGAATCCCCGATTTATTTACAACAGTCACATTCTTTGATACCATCTCTGCTTCCTCCTTGATTATAACGATACTACCTGTATTTCTGTCTCTTTACAGTAAAATTAAATTTCTACTCCGAAATGCTCAAACAAAATCTTCTCTGCCTCTCCGTTCCAGAGTCCCTTATGCGCCTTGCAAGACTCGGCAAGCCTTGCAAACAGCGGATCGGTCTCTCCAAGCTTTTCAAAATCATCAATGGCAGTCAGCGGCATATCAAACTGTGTATAGGTCAGCTTCTTTCCGCCCGGAATCTTCGGAAGATTCTTTGTCGCCTCAGCGATACTGTCAATGCCTCCCACATGAGTTACCATAACGGCCGGATTGATCGCACCCTTAGCTGCCAATGTGTTGGCTTCGATCAAATCATCATTGTTTCCGCCTGTCGTTCCCATGATATGCGTGCTGGTATAATGACAGTTATAAAGGTTAATCTCTGCACGGAACTGGTTATCAGTCGGGCCTGCAAAGAAATTCATGCAGCCATCAAAGGCCAGAAGCCTGTCCCCCATCTCCGCCACCTGCTTTATCGGGACATAGACAAATACATCATCATATCCGTGTCCGTCCGTCAGCTTAAGCAGCTCCTCTACCGGGTCTGCCATCGCAGCCGTATTGACATACAGCAGTTCTACACCGTTCTCTTTTGCAGCTTCCTCAGTGATCACTTCTCTTGCGCGTGCAATTCTTTCATCGCTGACATCGGTCACAACAATCCTCTTCGGACGGTTTTCAAACTGGATTCCGTAGCTGACTGCTCCGAGACCCATCGGACCGCAGCCTCCCATGATCAGGATATTGCCGCCTTCCTTCGTTCCCATCGTGTGCTGGTAATTCTTCTTATTGGTGTGATAATTTGCGTGATATCCTCCAATGATACAGCTCATCGGTTCACCGAGTGACGCTTCAAAGAAGCTTTCTCCTTTGTACTCCATCAGGCATCCCAGCTCCATCACCTCGTGCGGAATTACGCAGTAAGTACATGCACCGCCGAAATACTCGTAGGAATATCCCGGTGAAGCAAGACTTCCCTTATAATTCAGGGCCGGCTGCTGTGCAAATTTCATGCCCGGATGAAACTGATCCTTCCACTTTTCTCCTACTTCTACGATCACGCCTGCAAATTCGTGCCCAACGATGATCGGATTCGTATCAATATTCTGCGGTGCGCGTTTATGACGCTTTCCCTGCTTTACCAGCTTGTAGGTTGACATGCAGATACTGTCGCTGATTACCTTTACCAGTATCTCATCATCCTTGATCTGCGGCAGTTCAAATTCTTCCAGTCTCAGATCATCTTCCCCATACATTCTGACTGCTTTTGTCTTCATTTCCGATTCCTCCGATTCCTAATCTGTCGATTTCCTGTTCCATGCGATAACAGCTGTTTCATACTCTTCCCATCACAGACGTTCCAGCTTCACCTGCTTCAGCAATTCATCCACAACTTCCCGTGACGGCGGCTTCGTTCCCGTGGTAGTGACGGCTCCTGCCGAAACTGCCATACCGAGCTTCGCTGCATCCTCCATACCCATCTTCCTGTCCCATCCGTAAGCAAGTGCAGCTACCATCGCATCGCCTGCCCCTACCGTAGAATGAGCCTTCACAGACAGCCCCCGGCATTTGTACTTCTGCTCTTTTCCAAGAAACAGCGCTCCCATCTGTCCCATCGAAACTGCCACCATACCGACTCCCTGTTCCAGAAGACGTCCGCCCAGCTCTACAAGCTGTTCCTCCGTAGCACGATAATCAATCTGATAATACTCTTCCAGCTCCACGCGGTTCGGCTTAATAATATCCGGTCCTGCTGCCAGTGAATTAACAAACAGCTCACCATCCGCATCCAGAAGCACGGAGGCTCCTTTTTTATGTACCTTCTCTGTGATTACGCGGTAGATGTCTTTGCCGACTCCTCTCGGAATGCTTCCTGCCAGCACGAACAATGTCTCTTCCGAAGCATATCCTTCCAATTTCCCGATCAGTTCCCCGAGCTGCTCCGACGATACCACAGGTCCCTGCTCATTCAGCTCAGTCACGATTCCATTCGGCTCTACCACTTTCATATTGGTTCTCGTCTCGCCCTGTACCTGTACGAAATCTGTCCTGATACCGTACTCCTTCAGCACCTTCTCAATGACCGCTCCGCTGCTTCCTCCCAGAAACCCGGTCGCTACCGTTGTACCTCCCAGCTCTCTGACCGTCTTTGAGACATTGATACCCTTTCCACCTGCATCCAGTACGATATTCTGAATCCGGTTCAACCCTCCCCGTTCCATCTCTCCGATATCGACTGTCTTGTCAATCGCAGGATTCATTGTAACTGTAACAATCATGGAGTTAATCCTCCTTTGTCAGTATTTCATAAACTTCATCCACACTTCCTGATACCAGACGGTCTACATCTTCCGGAGTCGCCATCTTAGCTGCAATATTTCCGAGGATCGTCAAGTGTTCATCACCCACTCCGGCGATTCCAATGACCAGCTTCACATCGCCGGTTCCCCAGTCTGTTCCTTCCGGAAACGTCATCACTGCGATTCCGGAAGCCTTAATATCCTTCTTCGCTTCCTCAACACCGTGCGGAAGTGCAATTGCATTTCCCATATTCGTCGAGAAGGTCAACTCACGCTTCAGCATTGCATCAATATAACCGCTCTCTACGTAACCACTGTCGACAAGCATCTGTCCCACCTCACGGATGACATCCTCCTTTGCCTTCGCACTGCATCCCATACGAATATTTTTCTTCATCAACAACTCCGGCTTCTTTGCCTCAACCTTTACTTCTGCTTCTTTTTTCTTTCTTCCAAAAAACATATC
>JAUNGL010000015.1:0-26440 GCA_030524665.1 Lachnospiraceae bacterium
TGGCTGACACCTAAAATCCGAACTGATGCAGGACATAGGGGCCTGAGGTTGGCGGACAACGATAAAATCAGTCACTAAGGGAGACGCACAGCATCACGGTGTTGTAGTCTCCCTTTAAATTTAGAAAAATACAGATTGGAAAAACGAAAGATGGCTATAACAAAGAAGGATGCATTATCGGTAGTTTTTTCCTGTGCGCCGGAATATAAGAAGAATTTGGTAGATAGAAGCTTGCTGTTTGTTTGTAGAGAAGAGCGATATTCTGAGATTGTATATAGTGCTAAAAAAGTGGACTGGTCGAGAGTTAAACTACCAAAGGATTATGAGTACTTACCATTGCCTAAAATTCCTGAAGCGTCTGCTGAAGTAGTGCAACAAGAGTTTAATCAGGAATCAAAGCCGACGAAGAACGCGACAGAAATTGTGAATGCAATAGCTACATATCGTGATCTTGAATGGAATGACGAACAGATTATTAGTAAATTGCGGCAGCGGTTTAGTATCTCTGAGGATGAAGCGATAGAGTGCCTGATTAAAGCAGAAATCTAAAGTGATACACGATTTTAACTGTATCGCTGCTGGTCATACGGCTGCCGTTTCGGCAGACGTGTGAACAGTAACCAGTAACTACAATTTCGAATATGTTGGAGAAAGAGTTTATTGACAGATACACTCAAAAGAGTTATAGTATAAATAGAATTTTTGTCACTTTGTACAAAATCATTCAAAAATTGATATAGGAGTGGAGAAGATGTATCAGGACGATTACAAACGTTGGCTTGCTGCAGATCTTGAGGACGCAGATTTGAAGCCGGAACTCAGCAAGATCGAAGGAAATGATGAAGAGATTAAGGACAGGTTTGCCGTAGCGCTGAAGTTTGGTACTGCAGGTCTGCGCGGTGTTTTGGGTGCAGGTACGAACCGTATGAATATTTATGTGGTACGTCAGGCGACACAGGGACTGGCTAACTGGGTGAAGACACAGGGCGGCAGCCAGACTGTTGCGATCAGCTATGACAGCCGTTTGAAGAGCGATGTGTTTGCGAAAGCTGCAGCGGGGGTACTGGCAGCAAACGGAATCAAGGTGCGGATTTATGATGCCCTGATGCCGGTGCCGGCTCTTTCCTTTGCGACACGTTATTATCAGTGCAATGCCGGTATTATGGTGACGGCTTCCCACAATCCTGCAAAGTACAACGGATACAAGGCTTATGGTCCGGATGGATGCCAGATGACGGACGATGCGGCGGCGATTGTATATAATGAGATTCAGAAGACCGATGTGCTGGATGGCGCAAAATATATTTCTTTTGCAGAGGGTGTTGAGAATGGTCTGATCCGTTTCGTTGGGGATGACTGCAAGAAAGCATTGTATGAAGCAATCGAGTCACGTCAGGTTCGTCCGGGTCTTTGCAAGACTGCCGGTCTGAAGCTGGTATACAGTCCGCTGAATGGTTCCGGTCTTGTTCCGGTTACCCAGGTGCTGAAGGATATCGGTATTACAGACATTACGATCGTTCCGGATCAGGAGTATCCGAATGGTTACTTTACTACCTGCAGCTACCCGAATCCGGAGATTTTTGCAGCTCTGGAGCTGGGCCTGAAGCTGGCGGAGGAGATTGGTGCAGATTTGATGCTGGCTACTGACCCGGATGCAGACCGTGTAGGTATTGCCATGAAATGCCCGGACGGATCTTATGAGCTGGTAAGCGGCAATGAAGTGGGCGTTCTGCTGCTGGATTATATCTGTGCAGGACGTATTGAGAAAGGAACCATGCCGGAGAAGGCAGTAGCAGTGAAATCCATCGTTTCCACTCCTCTTGCAGATGCAGTGGCTGAGCATTATGGTGTGGAGATGCGCAATGTACTTACTGGTTTTAAGTGGATCGGTGATCAGATTGCAGGACTGGAAGCGCAGGGCGAAGTGGATCGTTTCATTTTCGGTTTTGAGGAGAGCTACGGATATCTGGCTGGACCGTATGTACGTGATAAGGATGCTGTGATTGGTTCTATGCTGATCTGCGAGATGGCAGCTTATTATAGGAGCATCGGCAGTTCCCTGAAACAGCGCATGGAAGAGATTTATGCACAATATGGCCGTTACCTGAATAAGGTGGATAGCTTTGAATTCCCGGGACTTTCCGGTATGGATAAGATGTCCGGTATCATGCAGAACCTGCGTGAGAATCCGCTTACAGAGATTGCTGGTCTGAAGGTTACCAAGGTAGTAGATTATAAGAAACCGGAAGAGACAGGTCTGCCGGCAGCGAACGTATTGATCTATTCGTTGGAAGGTGGTGCTACCGTTGTGGTTCGGCCTTCTGGTACTGAGCCGAAGATCAAGACTTACTTCACGACTCTTGGCAAGGATCTGGCTGAGGCACAGGCGCAGAAGGATAAGCTGGCGGAGGCACTGAAACCGATCTTCTCATAAGAGCGGTGAAATGTCAGCAGTCCGAAACAGAACTTAGATATTGGCAGTTACATAGGAACGTCAAATATCTGGCTGCAAAGCAGCAGGGTATTTGACACTTGCAGCAGTTGCCAAATGTTCGTGCAAGCACGACCACTTGGCTTGTTGCTTGCGGGAATAAAACAGGCAGCGGCTCATAATAGAGTTGGCTGTCTGTTTTTTGTTAAAAAATCAGAAGTTACGATTCAGCCGTATGCTATGCAAATCACAAATCATTCATGCTAAATCAGCTCCTGTCCGGGCTGATCTGTCACGGATAAAATGCAGCAGATCAGGTAAAATATTGACGAAGCCATCAGTACCGGTGGAAAAGTATGTATTTGTAGAGTAATATAAAATATAATAAGTATAAAACTCATATAGAACAAAAGTCATAGAATGATAAGGAGGCCAAGGCGTGAAATGGATGATTATGGCTGTTATGATAGTTATGGTAATGATTTTTATGATAGTTATGGTAATAATGATCGCAGTAAATATTGGCAGAAACCGAAACTGGTCTCAGGATGACGCAGAGCAAATGGATGCAATAGCAAAGATGAATGTCAGGAAAAAGGAAGATAAAGGAATTTACAGGTAATGGAAAAACCGGTATAAAGATAGTTGGAGAAAGTGATACTTTCTTTTTTGGCAGATAGAGGATATAATGGAACCAGTATTGTAAATCCTGAAGACGGGAGAAAAAGTGAGATAAATGAAAAAAAATACGATAGCAGATGAAACATTAATATTAATCAAACCAGACCTCAGCTACGCTGACGAAATCGTTTCCTACCGCCGGGAAATGCTGGACGTCGAAAGTTCTCTGGATGGCTGCGGGGTGCTGAGAAATGTATCCGACCCGGCGGAGTGGATCCGGAACAGTATGCTCTTTGAAAGAGAAGAAACGTTGCCTGATAAAAATCTGGTGCCTGCGACCCAGTTTATCTGCGTTCGGAAGGAAGACCGCCGGATCGTCGGTATCATTCAGGTGCGTCACTATTTCAATGAATATTTGAAACTTTACGGCGGACATATTGGCTATTCGGTGCGTCCTTCGGAGAGAAGAAAGGGGTATGCGAAGTGGATGCTTCGTGCGGTTTTGCCGGTCTGTAAGGAGTTGGGGCTTTCAGAAGTCCTGATTACTTGTAATAAAGACAATGAGGGAAGTCGGAAGACGATTCTTGCAAATGGCGGAAGGTATGACGGTGAGATTTTGGAGCCAAATGAGAAGAGGGTTCTTCAGAGATATTGGATTAGTCTGTAGGATCGTTTTTTTATGACTTACAGGAAGTGCAGGTGCTAAGGATGATTGAGAGATTGATTGATACACAGAAGGCAGAAGCGCTCTTTGAGAACTGGCAGGAAACTCTGATCTGGTCCTGTCTGCAGAATATTATGGGGGAGGTTTATGCCGATGATAAGGAACAGCCTGAATCTGCGATGGCACTGATCGGCGATTTCTGTTTCTTTGCCGGGAAAACGAATGAAGAGCTGGTGAAATACAAACCGGAAGCCTGCAGCCGGGATTTCCTGATTATGGTTCCGCAGAATGATGACTGGGCGGAGCTGATTGAGAAAACGTATGTTGACAGAGCCAATAAGGTGACACGCTATGCGATAAAGAAAGATACATGTTTTCAAAAAGAAAAACTTCAGGCGGCAGTTGCTGCGCTATCGAAGGTCTATTCGCTGCAGATGATGGATGAGGCATTGTTTTATTGGTGTAAGGAGCATGGGTGGAGCCGGGATTTTGTATCCCAATATGAAACCTACGATCGGTACCGCGAGCTTGGGATGGGTGTGCTTGCCCTGAAGGACGGAATTCCGGTCGCAGGTGCTTCTTCCTATACGTGTTACCGGGATGGGATTGAGATTGAAATTGATACGAAGGAGGAGTACCGGAGACAGGGACTTGCCTATGCCTGCGGAGCGAAGCTGATTCTGGAATGTCTGGAACGCGGGCTATATCCGAGCTGGGACGCACAGAATCTGTGGTCGGTGGCCCTTGCAGAAAAACTGGGATATACTTATGATCATGATTACACGGCATATGAGATTTCCGGCTGGTAAAATTAGGCAGAAATATGCTTCAGAGCTATATTAGGGAGGGAACATATGAAACTTTTATTTAAGCAGAGGTTTTTTTCATGGTTTGACAGCTATGATATTTATGATGAGGATGGAAACGTTGTTTTTACCGTGGAAGGACAGTTGAGCTGGGGGCATAAGCTTCATATTCTGAACAGTGAAGGAGTCCATGTCGGAACGGTGAAGGAAGTGGTCCTTACCTTTCTGCCGAAATTTGAGCTGTATGTGGACGGTAATTATATTGGTTGTATTTCGAAGCAGCTTACGTTCTTTAAGCCTGCGTATGAGGTTGACTTTAACGGTTGGGAGGTTTCGGGAAACTTCATGGAGTGGGATTATGAGATTACTGACTCCGAAGGCAGCTGTGCGGCTGTGATCAGCAAGGAGCTGTGGAATTTTACAGATACATATATGATTGATGTGACGCGTGAGGAGGATGCATTATATGCACTGATGATGACACTTGCAATTGATGCGGAGAAATGCTCGAGGAATTAACAGATTGTTCCGGAATTTTGATTTGGAATCAACCACGTGAGTAAAATGAGTATTGGAGAATGACATGATAAATGAGGTTTTTTTGAGAGAACCCTGGCTGAAATGGGCCATCGAACTACAGAGCATTGCCCAATGCGGACTGACTTATGCAAAGGATGTTTATGATATTGAGCGGTATGAGCAGTTAAGGGATATTGCGGCAGAGATGATGAGCTATAAAACAGATATTCCGGTTGATAAAGTAAAGACGTTGTTTTGCAATGAAGAGGGGTATCAGACACCGAAGCTGGATACGCGGGCTGCAATTTTCAGGGAGAATAAAATACTGCTGGTACATGAAAAAAATGGTACCTGGTCTATGCCGGGCGGCTGGGTGGATGTGCTGGAAACGATTGAATCAAACACGGTAAAGGAAGTGCGGGAAGAGTCCGGTTTGAATGTGAAAGCGGAACGGGTGATCGCAATCCAGGACAGGAACAGGCATAACGCTCCGCCGTATGCATATGGCATATGTAAAGTATTCCTGCTATGCAGTGTAATTGACGGCTCTTTCACAGAGAATACCGAAACAACGGGCTTCGATTACTTCGCGTTGGATCATCTGCCGCTTCTTGCGGAAGAAAAATGCAATGAGGAACAGATTCGGATGTGTTTTCAGGCTTATCAGGATGAGAACTGGAAGGTGTTGTTTGATTAAAAGAGGAATTGCTGCAGGCGGGTCTGCGGCTTGCATGGCGTAAGTTCTTAAAAGAAACCATGCGAAGCGTTGACTTTACCATACAAAAGTGATAGAATTTTCCGTAGAATTTAGGAGGACGAGATTATGATTGACAATAAGAAGGTTTTATTCAGCGGAATGCAGGCGACCGGTAATCTGACACTTGGAAATTATCTGGGAGCGCTCAAGAACTGGGTGACGCTGAGTGATGAATATGAATGTTTTTACAGTGTTGTGGATATGCACTCGATCACAGTGCGTCAGGATCCAGCGACACTCCGCAAGAGAGCACGCGCACTTCTGACTCTGTATATCGCTGCGGGACTTGACCCGGAGAAGAACTGTATCTACTATCAGTCCCACGTATCAGGACATGCGGAGCTGGCATGGATTCTGAACTGCTATACCTATATGGGGGAACTGAACCGTATGACGCAGTTCAAGGATAAGGCCGCGAAGCATGCAGACAATATCAATGCGGGTCTGTTTACGTATCCGGTACTGATGGCAGCGGATATCCTGCTGTATCAGGCGGATGTGGTTCCGGTTGGAATCGACCAGATGCAGCATCTGGAGCTGACGAGGGATATCGCACAGCGTTTCAATGGTATTTACGGAGATGTATTTACGATTCCGGAAGCCTATATCGGCAAGACCGGAGCCAAGATCATGAGTCTGCAGGATCCATCGAAGAAGATGAGCAAATCCGATGAGAATCCGAACGGCAGCATCTACCTGATGGATGATCCGGATACGATCCGCAGAAAATGCAAGCGTGCCGTGACAGATTCTGTCGGAGTGATTCAGTATACGGATGAGCAGCCGGGACTGCGCAATCTTCTGGATATCTATTGTGCATGTACAAATAAGACTCCGGAGGAGGCTGTCCATGAATTCGAAGGTCAGGGATATGGCCAGTTGAAGGAAGCGGTGGGAGAGGCTGTCGTAGCTGTTCTGGAGCCGCTGCAGAAGCGTGTGGCAGAGCTTGAAAAAGACAAAGGTTATATCGATGGAATCATCAAAAACAACGCGGAAAAGGCCGGATATTATGCGAACAAGACACTGCGCAAGGTGCAGCGGAAGGTTGGTTTCCCGGATCGGATCCGTTGAAAGAAAATGAAAATGGACTGAAGAACACAGATGTAACAGTCTGCGTTCATAAATCAGCAGAATAGTGGGTCGTATATATCCGCTTTATGAATTGGCGCATCATTTATGGTGATTCAGAATGATGCGCCTGCAGGTAACCGCCAATGTAGATAGCACTGGCGGTATTTTATTCCCGCGAAGCAATGAGCCAAGTAGCCGTGCTTGCACGGATATTTGGCGAATGCCGCGAGGGTCAAATACCCCGCAGCTCTGCTGCGCTGCAAATTTGATGCCCCGCAGCTTGCTGCGGGGTATTTGACTTATGCGGGCAGCGAGGAAAGTGCCATGCTTGCATGAGCACTTGACGAGCGCTGCGATAGCGGGAAAGAAGGTATGGTTATGTCCGTGCGAAAGCTGTCCGGAATGCTGTTTCTGGTCAACGGAATGCAGTTTCTGCTTGGAGCAGGTATGCTGATCGGACTTCAGAGCAATGCGATTGAGTATTCGGAGCTGGTACTTGATCTGGCAATGGGACTTGTGCTCCTCGCGAGCCTGCTGTCCATCACAGGTCTTTTTTCTGTAACAAGGTACCAGAAGCAGAATTTTCAGGAGAGTATGGATAATCTTGAAAATCTGAATACGAAGCTCCGGGAGCAGCGTCATGATTACCTGAACCAGATACAGATTGTCTACGGATTGTTGGAACTGGGGGAGTATGAGGAGGCGCGGGATTATCTGCGGCCGGTATTTAAGGATATTATGAAGGTGAACCGTGCACTGAGGACTGCACAGCCTGCGGTGAATGCACTTTTGCAGGCCAAAATGGATGAAGCGGAGCAGCAGGGAATTGACTTTTATCTTGAAGTCGGAACCCAGCTCAAAGATCTGACCGTGGAGCCATGGGAGCTTTGCAAAATTCTGGCGAATCTGATTGATAATGCGGTGACTGCGGTAGCACCGCTGGACGGTGAGCGGAAGATTACACTCCAGATGGAAGAAAACAGTGGAAACTATCTGTTTGTGGTAAGAAACAATGGACCGGAGATTCCGAAACAGCAGCAGAAGCTGATCTTTGGAAAGGGATATACGACGAAGAAGGAGGAAGGGCATGGAATGGGACTTGCCATTGTATCTTCTATCCTGAAGGAAGCAGGCGGAACGATACAGCTTGAAAGCTCTCCGGAAGAGACGATATTTTCGTTTACGCTTCCTGTCAGTTCATCCTCGAAAAATGACAAGTTGAGAGAGAAAATGTATAAATAATGGTTTATGTCTTTTCTTTTTTTCATAATCCTGTAAAATACAGATATCACATGGCGGGGCAGACAACCACTGGCAGAGGAATTATATCTTATCTGGGATGGAGCTCATGGAGTGTACAAATGCTGAAAGTATATCTTTGAAGCGGCATGGCTTACTGCGGCGGAGAAATGATACAGCGGCTGGAAATTGTTTCCGTCATTATTTTATACGGAAGGAGGAATGACTATGGATGGTTTGGCTCTGGTTGGAATGATTTTACTGACTGCCGGATTCATTCTGGTGGGAATTGAGGTAGTTCTTCCGGGATTTTCGGTGCCGGGCATCAGCGGCATTATCTGTCTCGTAGCGGGAGTGTTTCTTCTGGCAGATTCCGTGATGGAAGCAGCATTTATCACAATCGCCGTGCTCGCATTGCTCGGAATTCTGATGGCGGTACTTCTCTGGATGCTCTCAAAAGGGAAGCTGAAGACACCGATTATTCTTGAGGAAGAACAGCACAGAGCAGAAGGGTATCTGAGTTCCAATGATTTGAAATATCTGCTCGGCAGGCGTGGGTTTGCAGTGACTGATTTGAGACCTTCCGGTGTCGGGAAGATCGATGAGATCAACTTCGATGTTATGTCTGAGGGAAACTATATTTCCGGCGGAGCAGAGATTGAAATCATCAAAGTAGAAGGGTCGAAGCTGGTAGTTCGGGAATTAAAAGAGGGAGGAAAAAAGAATGGATAATATTTTGTGGATTGTATTACTTGGAATCGTAGGTTTGCTGGTAATTCTGTTTTTCGTTTTCGTTCCGGTAGGACTTTGGGTATCTTCGCTGGCAGCCAATGTAAAAATCAGCATTTTCAATATGGTAGGTATGCGACTGAGACGTGTAAAACCGGCAAAAATCGTGATGCCGCTGATTAAGGCAAGAAAAGCCGGTCTGGATCTTGGAGTGAATCAGCTTGAGGCACATTATCTGGCAGGAGGAAACGTGGACAATGTTGTGAATGCATTAATCGCATCCGAGCGTGCCGGCATTGAACTGAAATTTGAGAAAGCTGCTGCAATCGATCTGGCAGGCCGTAATGTACTGGAAGCAGTCAAAATGAGCGTTAACCCGAAGGTCATTGAAACACCGAATGTATCGGCAGTTGCAAAGGATGGTATTGAGCTGCTGGTAAAGGCACGTGTCACGGTACGCGCAGATCTGGAACGCCTCGTCGGAGGAGCAGGAGAGGCGACTGTACTCGCGAGAATCGGTGAAGGTATTGTTACTACCGTAGGTTCCGCAGATTCTCACAAGGAAGTGCTGGAGAACCCGGATGATATTTCCAAGCGTGTGCTCAGCAAGGGTCTGGATTCCGGTACGGCGTTTGAAATCCTGTCGATTGATATTGCGGATATTGATGTTGGAAGAAATATCGGAGCGCAGCTTCAGAGCCTTCAGGCGGAGGCAGATAAGAATATTGCACAGGCAAAGGCTGAGGAGCGGCGTGCGATGGCAGTCGCAAAAGAGCAGGAAATGCGTGCTTACGTAGTGGAGGCGGAAGCCGAAGTTCCGAAGGCAATGGCCTATGCGCTGCGCGAAGGCAAAATAAGCGTGATGGATTACTACGAGCTGCAGAATCTGAAAGCAGATACCGAAATGCGCGAGACGATCGGAGGAAAGGGTACGGAAAAGGGAATCCTGGATTAAAGGACGGGACAGTTTTTCTGAAAAAGGCTCAGAAGGGGTGACGCTATGGGAATGAATAATTTGCTGCGTGATGTCATATCGTCGTCGGACAGAATGAGACAGATGAATACGTACCGCGGTTTTGGGAGGAACTCGATAGATCTAAATGAATTATACCATACGGTTTCTAAAATAGGGCAGGATATCGCTGCCGCTTCTTCAAAGGGGAAGGGAATTGCCGGGAGTCAAAAGAAAAAGAAAGACGAAAAAAGTAGTCATGACGGAACGGGAAGTAAAAAGAAAAAAAGTCCGGAAGTTGTAACGGATGAAAATCCGCGATACAGTGAGGAACAGGAAGCAGTCGGGCATGAGGAGAATGTCCCGAAAACTCCGACAGATGATAAGAAACAAAAGTACAGATTATCCTGTGAGACAGGATTGACTGTTCATGGAACTGTGATGCCGGACATGCAGGTGAAATCAGACGGTGTCAGCGGCATTTCTTCCTGTACCGGTAAAGCAATGACACCTCAGATGCTCCGGGAAGCGATTCTGTGGTCTGAGGTCCTGGGAGAGCCTGCTGCGAAGAAACGGCAGAGGAAAAGGGTGAATCAGCGAAATGGCAATTAAAGTGATGCTCGTCGAGGATGAGCCGGGAATGCGGCTTCTCCTTCGGAAAATCATTGAGAAGCATGAGGAATTTGAGGTGGTTGCGGAGTGCGAAGCGCTCGCGGAATCCATCATCCAGTTCCACAGGCAGCAGCCGGAGGTCGTTTTTCTGGATATTGGAATTAAAGGCGAAAACGGGATTGAGTGTGCAAGAGTCCTGACCGACCTGAATCCGAAGGTCAAGATCATCTTTGCCACAGCACACGCAGAGTACATGCCGGAAGCGTTTGAACTATATGCATTTGACTATCTGGTAAAACCATTTGCTCTCGAACGTGTGAACCGCACTCTGGAGCGAATTGTTTCTCTATATCGTCCGGATACGTGTGAGCAGGAAGAAAAGGTGGTTCGGCCGGAATATCGTCAGGATAAGCTGCTGGTAAAGGGAAAAGAAAGTATGAGCTTTATTCCGATTCCTGATATTGTGCTGATCCAGCGGGAAAACAATGCCACTGTGATTTATACGGAAAAGGACAGTTATGTCACATCCGCCAGTCTGGCAGATCTGGAGAAAAAATTGGATCCGGGGCAGTTCCTGCGGAGCCACAAATCCTATATTATCAATCTGTCGAGGATTCGGAAGATTGAGCCATACGGACGGTGGACCTATGTGGTACACTTTCAGGGACGGAAAGAGGATGCTCTGCTGACCGCAGAGAAATTTGAAGAAATCAAAAAGCGTTTTATCTGAAAAAGAATCGGATACCTGTACGATTGCAGGTATCCGATTTTGTACTGTATCATTTTGGAAATTTGTGGTAGATTAACAGGATGAAGATTTGAATACAAAGGAGTGAAAGCAATGCGTTACATCAAACCGCATTATTACGACCGTTTTTCCTGTGTTGCCGGACAATGCCCTGATACCTGCTGCGCCGGATGGCAGATTGTCATAGATGAAGAATCACTGGAAAAATATGGGAATGTAAGAGGAGATTTTGGAAACCGGCTGAAAAACTCCATCGATTGGCTGGAGGATTCTTTTTATCAGTATGAGGGGCGTTGTGCGTTTCTGGCGGAGGATCAGCTTTGTGATCTGTATCGGGAACTGGGAAAGGATGCTCTCTGTGAAACTTGCCGGATGTATCCGCGCCATATAGAGGAATTTGAGGATCAGAGGGAATATTCCCTGTCACTTTCCTGTCCGGAAGCAGCGAGAATCATTCTGAACTGTCGGGAGAAGGTGCAGTTCCTTACGTGGGAGACAGAGGAAGAAGAGAATGAGGAGGATTTTGAAGATTTTGATTTTCTGATGTTTACGTGGCTTGAGGATGTAAGAGAAGTGATGTACCGCATCATCTGCAACAGGAAGATTGCTTTGCAGGTCCGCATGGATCAGATGCTTGCATTCGCGCGTGATATTCAGAACCTGATTGACGGTGAACGGCTGTTTGAAGTGGATGAGTTGATTGAACAATACAACGGGCAGGCAAAAGAACTGGCAGGCGGAAAAGTGCTGAACGGGAATTCGGAAAAAGCAGGAAGAACGGTACAGGGCAGGGGGGCGGTATCCGCGGATTGCACAGAGTCCGATCCTGAGACCAATGGCGGTGAAAACATGGAAGCTGGAAACAGGATTGGCTGCATCACAGATGGTGATTATGAGAAACAGTATGAAAAAATGCGTGCTCAGCTTGATGTATTTTACCGTCTGGAACACCTGCGGGAGGAATGGGTGGATTTGCTTGAGGATACGAAAGATGTATTGTATGAAAAAGGAGCATCTGCATATGCTGCTGTCTGTCAGAGTTTTGACGCCGGATTCGGTTCTATGAGTGCAAACCGTGAGGAGTGGGAGTGCATGGGCGAACAGCTTCTGGTATTTTTCATCTATACTTATTTTTGCGGAGCCGTGTATGATGATGAGGTTTATTCCAAGGCAGCGCTGTCGGTCTTTTCCGTTCGCTGGATTCAGGAATTTGTCATGTACCGTTGGGTGAAAAAGGCGGGAAATATTTCAACCGAAGATGTCATCGAACTTTCTTACCGCTATGCGCGTGAGGTAGAACATTCTGATCTGAATCTTGATACACTGGAAGAGTATTTAAAATAAAATATCATAAAGAATACATAAATGGAACACCTCTGCCATATCTTACTGTAAGTAGTGTGATTTAGGGGCAGAAGAAGACATATGCGGGATATGGTGAGAGTTTTACAGGTGTTATGTGAGCGGGCGCCGGATGCAGTTGCATGGCTGAAGGGTTCGGCGGCTTATCCGGATTTGGAAGGCTGTATTTCTTTTTACGATCTTGGAATGGAGACTCTGGTCGTTTCGTCCATTTCAGGATTGCCGGAAACGGGAAAGGCACCATGTAATAGCGGATTTCTGGGATTTCATATTCATGAAGGCGGACAGTGCAGCCAAAATGCGCAGGACCCCTTTGCGGAAGCAGGAGCACACTACAGTCCGTATGTGTGTGGGCATCCGTTCCATGCAGGCGATCTGCCTCCGGTACTGAACTGCAATGGAAGCGCGTGGAGTGCGGTGCTGACAGCCGGATTTTCAGTGGCCGAGGTCACAGGGCGTACGGTGATCCTTCATCAGATGGAAGATGATTTCCATACACAGCCGTCCGGAAATTCAGGGAACAAGATTGGCTGCGGAAGAATTATTGCACAAAGGACGGTATAACCATCTCCGGTGCTACATATATTTGAATGAATCAAATGCCCGCAGTAAGCTGACAGGGGCTGAAAGGATTGAGGCGTGTATGAAGGAAAAGTATGCTCTTCTGGCAGATGGTCTGACAAAAGCGCTTCAACTGCCGGATGACTTTGTACGGGGAAATATTCTGGTGTCTATGCATGGGCAGGAGCATCTCTGGATTGAAAATTTTAAGGGAATCTCGTCCTACACGGAGGAAGAGATCAAACTTGTGACAAAACGGAAAAATATCTGTATTTCCGGTAAGCGCCTGAAAATTGTATCCTATACAAAGGATGAGATCGAGATTGCGGGGTATATTCAGAAGCTGGAATATCTTTAAATGTGATGGAACTGTCAGTGAAAAATAGATCTTCTGGAGGGAAACATGGAATTACAAATCTTGCGTCTGTTTGGAGGCTATGTCCGAATCCGTATCATCGGGAATTCCTATGACCGTTTTCTGAATCTCTGCGCCAACCGCGGGATTGTCCTCTGGAATCTGCAGCCCGCAGGAGAAGCCTATGAAGCGAATATTTCCCGCAAAGACTTTAAAAAGCTGAAAGCAGTTGTGAAGAAGAGCCATACCTTTGTGAAAATTACCGGGAAGCATGGACTTCCTTTTTTTATCCATAAATACAGGAAAAGAAAGTTCTGGGTGGGAGGGATAGCGGCGGCCATGCTGTTTATGTACTGGCTGTCTGCCCATATCTGGATGATTTCGATTGACGGGAATCTATCGCAGACGGATGATGTCATGTTTGAATACCTGGACCAAAACGGCATCTATCATGGTATGAAGAAAGCAAACGTAGACTGTCGGGCACTTGCAGCGGATATCAGGAATTATTTTACGGATTTTACGTGGGTGGCAGTGGAGCTGAAAGGGACGCGGCTGAATATTTATGTGAAGGAAGGAATCATACAGGCGGACACTTCACGCACGGATGTAAAACAGGACGAAGACCTGAAGTCCGGCGGAAAGCAGGAAAATGAACTGGTACAGGCAGATGCGCCGGCCATACAGGAAGCTTTCGGGTCAGGTGCCGGGATTTCAGCCGCAGCGGACTCCGAATCAGAAACGGTTCCTTTCAATCTGGTCGCGTCGGAAGCAGGAACTGTCGTATCCATCTATGTGCGGAAGGGACTTCCCATGGTGGAGATTGGAGATACGGTGGAGGCCGGAACACTTCTGGTTACGGGCAGCCTGCCGGTGTATGATGACTCCGGGGAGGTGAAAACGTACCAGTATGTATCCCCGGATGCAGATATCATCATCCGTACATCTATGGAATACCGGGATGAAGTGCCGCTTCTTGTACAGAAAAAGGAGTATACAGGGGAAGAGAAAAGGAGCGTTCTCTTTCACATCGGTTCGTTTCCGCTTGGGATCGGGAAAATCAGTCATTCGTATGAATATGCGGAACTGTTTTCTTCCAGCAGACAGGCAAAGCTGTTTGAAAATTTTTACCTTCCTCTGTCTATGGAGCGCTTTTGGGTGAAAGAATATGTCTGGCGGGAAGAAAAACGGTCAAAGGAGGAGGCGGAAGCCATTGCAAATTTAAACTTTCAGAATTTTATTCAAAATTTAGAAGAAAAGGGGGTTCAAATATTTGAAAATGATGTTAAAATAGAGTGGTGTGAGAAATTCTGTACTGTATCAGGTACTTTGACGGTTGGCAGTCAGGCGGTCAGACGTGAAGGGTTGCAGGAAGTACAGGAGACCGAGGAGGAATTACAAGTAGATGAGTATGGTTGAAATGTCAATTATGGTTCCTGCGGAACATGAGCGGAATGTATTCGGACAATTTGATCAGTTTGTGAAGAAAATTGAGCGCACTCTGCAAGTGACGGTACTGAGCAGAGATGGTGCGGTGAAGATATTGGGCAGCCCGGTCAATGCAGACAGGGCGAAGCGTGTATTTGTGAGTCTCTGTGAATTGTCACAGCGCGGGAATGTCATCACAGAGCAGAATGTGAATTATGCACTTTCACTCGTGATGGAGGCAAAGGAGACGGCGATCGTTGAGATTGATCAGGATTGCATCTGCCATACCATCAATGGAAAGCCGATCAAGCCCAAGACGCTTGGACAGAAGGAGTACGTGGATGCGATCCGGAAGAATATGATCGTGTTCGGAACTGGACCGGCCGGAACAGGAAAGACTTACCTCGCGATGGCGATGGCGATTACCGCATTTAAGAATGAAGAAGTGAGCCGCATCATTATGACACGTCCGGCGATTGAGGCAGGAGAGAAACTCGGATTCCTGCCGGGAGATTTGCAGAGCAAGGTAGATCCGTATCTGCGCCCGCTCTATGATGCGCTTTTCCAGATCATGGGACCTGACAGCTTCCAGAAGAATATGGAAAAGGGGCTGATTGAGGTGGCGCCGCTGGCCTACATGAGGGGAAGGACACTGGACAATGCATTTATCATTCTGGATGAGGCGCAGAATACGTCGCCTGCACAGATGAAGATGTTTCTGACGAGAATTGGATTTGGGTCCAAGGTCGTTATTACGGGCGACCTTACACAGAAGGACCTTCCGAAGGATGCCCCGTCCGGGCTGGATACGGCGATCCGGGTGCTGGGAAAGGTTGACGATATCCGTTTCTGCAATCTGACGAGCAAGGATGTCGTCCGCCATCCGCTGGTACAGAAGATTGTAAATGCTTATGAGGAGTACGAGAACCGGGAGAAACGCCCCAGATCAGGAGGAGCACCCGGAAGACGCAGAAAGAGCGGAGGTGACTTATGACAATTGAATTTGAAAACGAAAGTACGCTGGAGCTTGGAATAGAACTGGAGGAGATTGCCGGGCAGGTGATCAGCTTCACACTGGATTATATGGAATGCCCGTATGAGGCGCAGGTCAATGTGCTTGTGACAGGAGAGGATGAGATTCATGAGCTGAATCTGACTCACCGACAGATCGACCGTGCGACTGACGTACTGTCATTTCCGATGGTTGAATATGAGGAGCCCGGGGAGTTCGGTTTTCTGGAAGAAGACGGGACGGACTGCTTCGATCCGGACAGCGGGGAATTGTTGCTTGGGGATATTGTGATCTGTGCGGACCGCGTTCTTTCACAGGCGGAAGAATACGGGCACAGTGTAAAGAGGGAGTACGCGTTTCTATTGACACACAGTATGCTGCATCTGATGGGGTTTGACCATATGACAGAGGAAGAAGCGGCTGTGATGGAAGGGAAACAAAGAGACATATTGGAACAGTTGGGTATCACACGATAGGAGGATGATAGCAATGAAAAAGACATGGAGAAAGATTGGAACAGGGCTGATGGCAGCCGCTATGCTTGCCGGAAGTATTTTCGGAAGTGCTGCGACTGCATCCGCAGAGGAAGGAAGCAATGGAATGGTCAGGAGCTTTCTGACCGGTAAGCTTGTGCCGGAATCGATCGGCAGGGAGAAGGCGATCTCCGTAATGTTCAATAACATTCAGGCAGCACTGCCGCAGTCCGGGATTGCGAACGCAGAGGTTGTATATGAGGCTCCGGTAGAAGGCGGAATTACCCGTCTGATGGGAATCCTGGAGGATTATCAGGATGTAGAGCGTATCGGTTCGGTGCGCAGCTGCCGTGATTATTTTATTTACTTCGCGAGAGAATTCAATACATACTACCTGCACTTCGGTCAGGCAGTTTATGCACTGGATCTGCTGAACTATCCGTCCACCCTGAATTTGAGTGGTCTGGAAGAAGCGGGAGCAGGTGAGGGAGAGATCGTGTACTACCGTTCAGATGATTTCCCGGCTCCTCATAATGTATTCACGAACTACAATATGATTCATGACGGTATCCGTTTCCGGGAATATCCAACCGAGTATTCGGATGAATATCTTGGGACGAATGGCCACTATAAGTTCGCGTCTGACGATGCACCGGTGACGCTGGATCAGGGTGTGGATGCGGCTGTCGTTGTACCGGGGTATGAGTATAATCACGCTTATTTTGTCTATGACAGTTCGACCGGCAAATATACACGTTACCAGTATGGCGGTACGCAGATTGACTATCTGACCGGAAATCCGCTGACTTATGACAATATTATTTTTCAGTACTGTCCGTGGCAGAATTATGATGAGAACGGTTATCTGAATATTGATGTCCTGGCCGGAGGAAGCGGTAAGTATATCACAAAGGGCAAGGCAATCGATATCACCTGGAGCAAGGACAGCATTGACCGTGAGGACAAATTCGCAAATGAGAATTTCGGGCTGACGCATTATTACGATGCAAATGGCGAAGAGATCACTTTGAATCAGGGAAAAACATGGGTATGTATTGTACTCGATACTTCGAGTGATAATGTAGCCGTTTATCCGGATGCAGATTCTTTTGCAAACAGCGGTTATTGAGATATGTGATTGAGGTTTGACGTGAAAGAGAAAAAATCAGGCAGTAAAAACTTTTTGGTTCAGGGGACGATACTGGCGGCCGCTTCCATTATCGCGAAGATCATCGGCCTGGTATACCGGATACCGCTCAATAATATCCTCGGGGATGCGGGAATCAGTTATTATTCGACTGCGAATGAAATCTACAGCATTATGCTGATGATTTCTTCGTTCAGTCTGCCGCTTGCCGTATCAAAGCTTGTATCAGAGCGGCTGCACCGCGGAGAATACCGGAATGCATACCGGGTATTTCTCTGCGCTGTGCGCTTTGCCGTTCTGGCAGGTGGTATTGCGGCACTGTTTACGTATGTGTTTGCGGGGATTATTACGAAGTATGTCATGTCCTTCGAACTTGCGGTACATGCGCTGAGAGTTCTGGCACCCGGTATTTTTATTTGTGCGATTGTCGGTGTGTTCCGCGGTTTTTTTCAGGGATATTCAACGATGATGCCGACAGCTGTTTCGCAGGTGATTGAGCAGATTGTCAACGCAGTCGTATCCGTTGTATGTGCAGGTATCATGTTCAATTATGGTATGACACTTGTAAACGAGGGCGGCGATACGCTTCTGGCTCCTGCATGGGGAGCGGCAGGAGGTACTTTCGGTACGGTTGCGAGCCTGACGGTTGCAATGTTTTTTATGATGTTCGTTTATTCCGCCCAGAAGAAGAACCTCAACCGTCAGCTTCGGAGAGACCACAGTAATCATCGGGAATCAGAATATCAGATTTACCGCACACTGATTCTGACGGTTCTTCCGATCGTCCTGAGCACAGTTGTTTACAATATTTCAAATGTAGCTGATCAGGGTATCTTCAATAAGGTCCTGAATGGACAGGGTTACACCGAGGAGCAGTATGCAACGATATGGGGTATTTATACCGGAAAATTCCGGGTGTTGATGAATGTACCGCTGTCTCTTGCTTCCTGTCTGGCACCGTCTATCGTTCCAAGCCTGACGGCTGCCATGCAGCACAGAAACCGGGAAGAAGCGAAGAATAAGATTCAGCTCTCTATCCGGTTTACGATGCTGCTGACAATTCCGTGTGCGCTTGGTATGGCCGCGCTCGGAGGACCGATTATCCAGCTTCTGTTTAAGAATACGGAAGCCGGGCTTCCGCTGGCAGCAGGTATTATGCAGGCCGGTGCATTAATGATTATTCTGTACGGACTTTCCACACTGACCACAGGTATTCTTCAGGGCCTTGGGAAACTGCAGCAGCCGCTGATTCATAGCAGTATTGCGCTTGTACTGCATTTTATCCTGCTGTATGTCCTTCTGACATCGGCAAACCTGAATATCTATGCGGTGATTTACTCGAATATTTTCTTTGCTTTTGTGGTATGTCTGCTGAATGCGATTTCGATTAAGCGCTACCTGAATTACCGTCAGGAGTTTTACCGTACCTTCGTAGTTCCGACGATCGTATCCATGATTATGGCAGCAGCGTGTGTTCTTTCTTACAAGGGAATCAACGCGATTGCCGGAAACAGCATCGCCACTGTGTTCGCGATTCTGGTCGGAGTGATTGTGTACTGTATCGGATTGGTTTCGTTCCGCGGAATCACGATTGAGGAACTGGCATCCCTTCCGAAAGGGCATGTCATCATCAAGTTTGTACGCAAGCTTGGTCTGATGAAATAAATAGAAAGATTTACTGTTCGGATACATTATTCTGAAATTTTATCCGAATACTGGAGAGAAAAATGAATATCAGGGAACAATTAAAGGATAGGAAACGGATTGTCGTGAAGATCGGCAGTTCATCCATTACACATGAGGAGACGGGAGCACTCAACCTGACGAAGCTGGAGGTTCTGGTGCGTGAGCTTTGCGATTTGAAAAATATGGGAAAAGACGTCATACTGGTGTCCTCCGGTGCGATTGCGGTAGGGCGTCAGGCAGTCGGATTCCATCACCGTCCCAAGAATCTGGCTGAGAAACAGGCCTGTGCGGCAATTGGACAAGCCCAGCTTATGATGATTTACCAGAAGCTGTTCAGTGAATACGGACATCGGGCGGCCCAGATTCTGATGACAAAGCATACGATGACGAATAACCTGAACCGGAAGAACGCGTTCAATACATTTGAAGAGCTGCTTGCGATGGGGGCGATTCCGATTGTAAATGAAAATGATACGGTTGCTACGTATGAGATTGAGTTTGGTGACAATGATACACTGTCTGCGATCGTAGCGGCATTGATGCATGCGGATCTTCTGATTCTGTTGTCTGATATCGACGGTTTGTACACGGATGATCCGCGTAAGAATCCGGATGCGAGGTTTATTGATACGGTCGAGTGTCTGGATGAGCAGCTGATGCAGATGGGGAAAGGAAGCAGCAGTGATGTCGGTACCGGAGGTATGGCAACGAAGCTTTCGGCAGCCAGAATTGCAACAGCGGCCGGGGCTGATATGATCATTGCAAACGGAGCGGATTTTCATGTATTGCACAAGATTATGCAGGGGAAGCCTTACGGGACGCTGTTTCAGAAGCAGCAGGGGAAGGAATTTCACCTGATTGATATTCTGGAAGAAGAACATATTTAATCTCATGTTATTTACTGTTTGGAGGAATGAAAAGTGGATAATCTGAAGCTTCAGAGAATTAATGAGCTGGCAAGAAAATCAAAGGCGGAAGGGCTGACTGCGTCCGAGCGTGCGGAGCAGGCAGAGCTTCGGCAGGAATATATCGCAGCAGTCAGACGTAATCTGCGCGGGCAGCTCGACAATATAGATGTCATCAATCACGAAGGAAAGATCGAAAATCTGGGTGAGAAATATGGAAAAAAAGGAAATTAGGAAGCTTGTATTTGCAAGACGAAAGGAACAGTCTAAAGAGGAACTCGCCCAAAAGAGCCGGAAGATCTGTGAAACGATTATCGGTATGGAGGAGTTCCGGAAAGCGGAGGCTGTTTACGTCTATATGGATTACAATGGAGAGGCGATGACCGGGCCATTGATCGAGGAAGCGTGGAAGCTTGGGAAAAAGGTGGCAGCTCCGAAGGTACATGGAGAAGAAATGTCCTATTATTACATTTCTTCCTTCGAGGATGTCGGCCCGGGGTATTTTAACATTCCGGAACCGGAAGGCAGACCGGACACACTCGCGTGCGATGAGAATGCACTTTTGATTGTCCCGGGAGTCGGATTTGACCGGAAACGTCATCGTTGCGGTTATGGAAAGGGATTTTATGACCGTTATCTGTCTGCACATACCGGGCATACGACGATTGCCATGGCACTGGAGTTGCAAATGATGGATGAAGTGCCGTCGGATGTATTTGATATCTGTCCGCAGTATCTGGTGACGGAAAAGCATGTATTTGCAGATCCGAAGCTTCTGCTTGGAAGAATCGGGCAAAGGGCAAAACAGGCGGAGCCTGCGCTGCGCGGTCTTGCTACGTCAGTGAAAAATCAGGCACTTCTGAAGGTGGCGGATGAGTTGGAGCAGCGCCGGGATGAGATTCTGGAAGCTAATCAGGAGGATATCCGCATTGCACGTGAAAATCACATGCAGGAGGGACTGGTAGACCGCCTGATGCTGAATGATGTACGGATTGAAGGAATGTCAGAGGGACTGCGTCAGATTGCCGGACTGGATGACCCGGTTGGGGAGGTGCTGAGCATGAAGAAGCGTCCGAACGGGTTGATGATCGGACAGAAGAGAGTACCGCTCGGTGTGATCGGCATCATCTATGAGTCACGTCCCAATGTGACTGCGGATGCATTCGGGCTTTGCTTCAAGACAGGAAATGCAGTAATTCTGAAGGGCGGCAGTGATGCAATTTATTCGAACCGCGTGATTGTCCGGGTGATCCGTGATGCCTTGAAAGCATCCGGTGTGACCGAAGATGCGGTACAGTTGATCGAAGCAACAGACCGTGAGACTACTTCATGCTTTATGAAGCTGAAGCAGTACGTCGATGTCCTGATTCCTCGCGGCGGTGCCGGACTGATCCGGGCTGTAGTCGAGAACAGCACGATTCCTGTGATTGAGACGGGGACGGGCAACTGCCACATTTATGTCGATGACAGCGCTGATGTTGAGATGGCGATTTCGATCATCAACAATGCCAAGACGCAGCGGATCGGAGTCTGCAATGCGTGTGAATCCATTGTAGTACACCGGGGTATCGAGCAGAAGCTGCTTGGCGCGCTGAAACAGAAGTTGGATGAGCATCAGGTAGAAATGAGATGTGATGACCAGGCACTTCCGTATGTAGAGGGCGGAGTACCTGCATCGGAAGAGGATTGGGGAAAAGAATATCTGGATTACATTCTTTCTGTTAAGACAGTTTCTTCCGTGGAGGAAGCGATCGCCCATATCAATCGTTATAATACCGGACATTCAGAGTCGATTATCACGCAGAATTATGACCATGCAATGAAGTTCCTCGAGGAAGTCGATGCGGCCGCAGTGTACGTGAACGCATCCACACGCTTCACCGATGGTTTTGAATTCGGATTCGGTGCGGAAATCGGAATCAGTACACAGAAGCTTCATGCCCGCGGACCGATGGGGCTGCTGGCACTGACAACAACAAAATACATTATATTTGGGAACGGACAGGTACGTGTATAATGAAAGCGAAGTCTAATCTCATCACGCAGGCGCCCGGAAGGGCCCTGCTTTTCTTTGCGCTGCTGATGATATATATAATCTGACGGCAGGAAATATTCTGGCTGACAGATCATTTTACAGGAGAAAAATTATGAAATCGAATGAAACTACGAAGGAATTATTGCTTCAGAAAACGTGGTGCGTTTGTCTGCTGGCGCTGGTATGCTGTGCTCTGTGGGGGAGTGCATTTCCCTGCATCAAGATCGGATACCAGTTATTTGAAATCACGTCGGATGAGACTGCGACACAGATACTGTTCGCCGGCTGCAGATTTGTGCTGGCGGGTCTGCTGGCCATTCTGCTTGGCAGTCTTTTAAGCAGGAAGGCACTGATTCCCAAGAAAACCTCCTGGGGAAAAATCCTCTGGCTGAGTCTTCTTCAGACGGTGCTCCAATACTTATTCTTTTACATCGGGCTCGCCCATACTACCGGTGTCAAGGCATCGATCATCGAAGGAATGAATGTATTTATCGCCATATTGGTAGCAAGTCTTCTGTTTCGGCAGGAGAAGCTGACGAGTCAGAAAATCCTCGGATGCCTGATCGGCTTTGCGGGTGTAGTACTGGTCAATCTGACAGGAAGCAGCATTGATCTGGGGCTGAGTCTGAACGGTGAAGGTTTTATTCTACTTTCGACAGTCGCCTATGCGTTTTCTTCTGTCTATATCAAAAAATTTTCCGCAGATGAAAATCCGGTTATACTGAGCGGCTATCAATTCGTAGCCGGAGGTCTGATTATGGCAGCCTGCGGATTCCTGATGGGCGGACGGCTGGATGTCATTACACCTGCCGGAATCGCCATGCTTCTGTATCTTGGATTCCTGTCTGCAGTCGCATACTCTCTGTGGGGAATCCTGATCAAATACAATCCAGTGTCACGCGTGACCGTGTTTGGGTTTATGAATCCGGTATGCGGAGTGGTGCTTTCTGCGCTGTTGCTGGGTGAGACGGATGCAGTCGGGATCATGAGCGCAGCGGCACTTGTACTGGTGTGTGCAGGGATTTATCTTGTAAATAGGGGGAGCGGGAATCATTGATTTGATATAAAATATGCTCTATTGCAGGAATTTGGGAAAGTACATAGGCCGCTAAGCAGTTTTCTATTGATATTTTGAAGGCTATCATGTAAAATGCAATTCGTGAATGAGAGAAAACTTTGATAATAAACCAATTCGACGCCGAAGGAAGGAAGAGTATGTATAATAACATTGATTTAGACAGTATAGATCTTTCTGTTGCCGCTCCGATGCAAGAACCGGAGCGTCAGCATTATTTTATAGCAAAGCTGAGGCAAATTGTACGGGAAAAAAGTCAAGAGTTGGGACGTCCCTTATTCTGTTGTACAGAAACTTTTGGATGCCAGATGAACGCCCGCGACTCCGAGAAGCTGCGTGGAATTCTGGAACTGGCCGGATATGAGCTGAGTGAGAATCCGGAATCGGATGTCGTCCTGTATAATACGTGCACGGTACGTGAGAATGCGAATCTCAAGGTATACGGGCGGCTCGGCTATCTGAGCGGCGTCAAGAAGAGGAATCCTGGCATGAAGATCGCCCTCTGCGGCTGCATGATGCAGGAGCCGGAGGTCGTGGAAAAGATCAAGAAGAGTTATCGCTTCGTGGATCTTATTTTCGGCACACACAATATTTTTAAGTTTGCGGAGCTGCTGGTGACGGCTCTGGAATCTGACCGGATGGTGATTGATCTCTGGAAGGATACACAGCAGATTGTGGAGGATCTTCCGGTGGAGAGGACGTACTCCTTCAAATCCGGTGTCAATATCATGTTCGGTTGCAATAATTTCTGCAGCTATTGTATCGTTCCGTATGTGCGGGGACGGGAACGCAGCCGGAAGCCGGAGGATATCCTGCGTGAAATTGAGGGACTGGTGAAAGACGGTGTGAAGGAGATCATGCTCCTTGGACAGAACGTGAATTCCTACGGAAAGAATCTGGAGAATCCGGTGACTTTTGCCCAGCTTCTTCAGGAAGTGGAGAAGGTCGATGGGCTGGAACGCATTCGTTTCATGACTTCTCATCCGAAGGATCTTTCGGATGATCTGATTGAAGTGATGAAGCACTCTCAGAAAATCTGCCGCCACCTGCATCTGCCTCTGCAGTCAGGAAGCAGCCGGATCCTGAAGCAGATGAACCGGAGATATACGAAGGAACAGTATCTGGAGCTTGCCGGGAAATTGCGCCGCGAGATTCCGGATTTGTCTCTGACAACGGATATCATTGTCGGCTTCCCGGGAGAGACGGAAGAGGATTTTCAGGAGACACTGGATGTTGTACGGAAGGTCCGCTATGACAGTGCATTTACCTTTATTTATTCCAAGCGTACCGGAACGCCTGCTGCTGCTATGGAAAATCAGGTGCCGGAGGATGTGGTAAAAGACCGGTTTGCAAGACTGCTCACACTCGTACAGGATATTTCGAAGGAGATGTCCGCACGCGTACAGGGGCAGATACAGCCGGTTCTCGTGGAATCTATGAATGAACAGGATGCTTCCCTGGTGACGGGAAGACTCAGCAATAACCTGCTCGTGCATTTCCCAGGCACGGAGGAACTGATCGGGCAGACCGTGAATGTATATTTAAAAGAATGCAAGGGCTTCTATTATCTTGGCGAAATTGTGGATGAAAAGACATTACATTTTGAAAAGTGATAAAATAAAAATACAAACAGAGAAGTGAGGGAAAGAATGGCACAGTTAACTCCGATGATGCAAAAATATGTGGAAACGAAGGAACAGTATAAGGACTGCATTTTGTTTTATCGGCTGGGTGATTTTTATGAGATGTTTTTTGAGGATGCGCTGACGGCATCCAGAGAACTTGAAATTACACTGACAGGAAAGGACTGCGGACTGGAAGAGCGTGCACCGATGTGCGGCATCCCATACCATGCGGCGGAAGGCTATCTGAATAAGCTTGTAGGGAAGGGATACAAGGTTGCAATCTGCGAGCAGGTTGAGGATCCGAAGTTGGCGAAGGGGCTGGTCAAGCGTGAAGTGATCCGTATTGTGACACCGGGAACAAATCTGAATACGCAGGCATTGGATGAGACGAAAAATAACTATCTAATGAGCGTCGTATACATCGCTGACCGATATGGGATTTCCATCGTGGATATTACGACAGGGGAATATCTGGTTACGGAAGTAGACAGTGAGCGGAAGATGCAGGACGAGATCACGAAGTTCGCCCCGAAAGAGCTGATTTGCAACCAGTCTTTTTTTGTCAGCGGTGTGGAGATTGATGATTTGAAAAACAGGCTGGGCATTTCGGTGTTTCCTCTGGATAACTGGTATTTTGACGATGCACTCTGTGCGCGTGTTCTAATGGAACACTTCCATGTCAAGACACTGGACGGGCTGGGGCTTGCAGACTACAACTGTGGTGTCATTGCGGCGGGAGCCCTGCTGCAGTATCTGACCGAAACGCAGAAGAGTGGGCTGGAAAACCTGACCTCACTGACGGTCTATTCGATTGGAAAATATATGATTCTGGACAGCTCCACGAGACGGAATCTGGAACTTTGCGAGACGCTGCGGGAGAAGAACAAGCGGGGTTCTCTGCTGTGGGTTTTGGATAAAACGAAAACTGCGATGGGGGCCAGGCTTCTGCGGCGTTTTATTGAGCAGCCATTGATTGAAAAGGCGGAAATCAACCGCAGGCTGGATGCAGTAGAGGAGCTGAAGGACAATGCGATTACGCGGGAGGAACTGCGGGAATATCTGAATCCGGTCTATGATCTGGAACGGCTGATCAGCCGTATCAGTTACCAGACTGCAAATCCGCGCGATATGGTAGCTTTCCGTTCTTCTCTTGAGATGCTTCCTTCCATTAAATACCTGATGCAGGGGCTGGAGGCACCGCTTCTGAAGGAGCTGGAAATACAGCTCGATGTCCTTGATGATATCTGTGATCTGATCCGGCGCTCAATTGTCGATGAGCCGCCGATTATCGTCCGTGAAGGCGGTATGATCAAGGAGGGCTACAATGAAGAGGTGGACAAGCTCCGCAGAGCCAAGAGTGACGGTAAGTCCTGGCTTGCTGAGCTGGAAGCGAAGGAGCGGGAAAAAACAGGAATCCGGAATCTGAAAATCAAATACAACAAAGTATTCGGATATTATCTGGAAGTTACAAATTCTTTCAAAAATATGGTGCCGGATTATTATACAAGAAAGCAGACGCTAGCCAATGCGGAACGATATATCACGCCGGAGCTCAAAGAACTGGAGGATATGATTCTCGGTGCAGAGGATCGGCTGTTTTCTCTGGAATATGATCTGTTGGTGGAGG
>JAUNGL010000015.1:26450-36655 GCA_030524665.1 Lachnospiraceae bacterium
GGAGACGGCGCGTGCAATCGCAGGCATAGATGTGTATGCTTCTCTGGCGCTTGTAGCGGAGCGCAGCAATTATGTGAAACCGGTCATCAATGAAAAGGGCGTGATCGATATCAGGAACGGGCGCCATCCGGTCGTGGAAAAAATGATTACGAATGATATGTTTATTGCGAATGATACATATCTGGATAATTCGAAAAGCCGTATTTCCATTATCACCGGACCGAATATGGCAGGAAAGTCCACCTATATGCGTCAGACGGCATTGATCGTGCTGATGGCGCAGATTGGAAGCTTTGTTCCGGCAGATTCCGCAAAAATCGGCTTGGTTGACCGTATCTTTACGCGTGTCGGCGCTTCTGATGACCTTGCAAGCGGACAGAGTACATTCATGGTGGAAATGACTGAGGTGGCAAATATCCTGCGCAATGCGACCAGAAACAGCCTGCTCATTCTCGATGAGATCGGGCGTGGTACGAGTACATTTGACGGCTTAAGTATTGCCTGGGCGGTTGTGGAGCATATCAGTAACCCGAAGCTTCTCGGTGCCAAGACACTGTTTGCGACGCATTACCATGAGTTGACAGAGCTGGAAGGCAAGCTGACCGGAGTGAATAATTACTGTATTGCCGTGAAGGAAAAGGGAGATGATATCGTTTTCCTGCGGAAGATTGTAAAGGGCGGAGCTGACAGGAGCTATGGAATCCAGGTGGCAAAGCTGGCCGGAGTACCGGATTCAGTGATTGCGCGTGCCAATGAGCTGGTGGAGGAGCTGACGAGCGCCGACATTACGGAAAAGGTGCAGGAAATCACCGCTGATTCCGTGAAAACGAAAAAAGCGAAGACGAAAAAATACGATCAGGTGGATATGGACCAGATGTCACTGTTTGATACGGTAACAGATTCCGATGTCCTGAAAGAGCTGCAGGAAATAGATGTTTCGAATCTGACGCCGATCGATGCGCTGAATACGATTTACCGCCTGCAGAATAAATTAAAAAACCGTTGGTGATCGCTTTGAGAAGCGGTTCTGAAATATGGAGGAAGAACAAAGCAGAGTATGAATGCGATTACAGTACTAAGTCAGGAGACGATTGACAAGATAGCCGCCGGAGAGGTGGTCGAGCGTCCGGCTTCGATCGTCAAGGAGCTGGTGGAAAATTCCATCGATGCAGGCGCGAATGCTGTGACGGTGGAGATTCGTGACGGCGGTACTTCGCTGATCCGTATTACAGATAATGGCAGCGGAATCCCGCCAAAGCAGGTTCCGGTGGCATTTCTCCGTCATGCGACGAGCAAGATCCGGACCGTAGAGGATCTGCAGACTTCGGGGACATTGGGGTTTCGCGGAGAAGCATTGTCAAGTATCGCAGCGATATCCCAGGTGGAGCTGATTACGAAAACAGCCGGCAGCCTGACCGGGACACGCTATCTGATTGAGGGCGGAATTGAAAAGGGGATGGAAGAAATCGGTGCACCGGAAGGAACTACCTTTCTGGTGCGCAATATGTTTTATAATACACCTGCACGAAAGAAATTTTTGAAATCGGCAACGACAGAGGCAAGTTATATCAGCGATCTGATGGAGCGTCTTGCTTTGTCCCATCCCGGTATTTCTTTCAAGTTCATGAATCAGGGACAGACAAAGCTGCATACTTCCGGGAACTGCCGCCTGAAGGATATTGTATACGGAATCTATGGCAGGGACATTTCTGCCAATATGCTTCCGGTGGAGGCAGACTGCGGATACTTCAAAATCTCAGGTTTCATCGGCAAACCGATGGTTTCGCGCGGCAACCGCAATTATGAGAATTATTTCGTCAACGGACGGTATGTGAGAAGTAATATTATTTCACGTGCGATCGAGGAAGCATATAAACCATTCATGATGAATCATCGTTATCCGTTTACGGTACTGTCCATTATGATGGACGGAGAACGTCTCGATGCAAATGTTCATCCGACCAAGATGGAAGTCCGTTTCTCTGACCAGATGGGAGTCTACGATCAGGTTTACCAGACCATCAAGGACACTCTGGCGGGAAAAGAACTGATCCCGGAAATCTCTCTGGAACAGCGCCTGAAAAAGAAACCGGAATCTGCAGAGGAAGCAGAAGAGAAGAAGGTGAGCTACCCGGAACCATTTGAACATGTGCGCAGAAGTATGGTGGGCGAGGGAAAAATACCATACACGACTGCGAAGGAAGCTGTGACGGCAGAACGGCGGCAGGGAAATCTGAAGCAGATTACAGGGAATGTGCCGGCCGGGGAAGCAGAGAGAAGTCAGAGCGGAGATATTCCGGGCAACCGGACAGACATTGGTGCCGGCAGCATCCGGCTGCAGAAAAACTCTGCAACCAATCAGATGGAACTCACGGAACGTGTCATGATAGCCGGAGGACCGGATGGGCGCATTCCTGACAAACGCCAGATGGGAGCTCCGGGAAATATAGAAGAAGACCAAAGTAAAAAAGCACCTGAAGCCAGAACGGATCAAACCGAAAAGCGGCCGGATCCTCAAATCAGTGCAGAAAGGGAACCGAAAAGTATTTCTGATAAATCTCAAAGACCGGTACAGATGGAATTGTTTGATGACAAACTGTTATCGCGTGAGAATGTCAGAGAGCATAAGCTGATCGGTCAGATATTTGATACTTATTGGATTGTGGAGTTTCGTGAAAAGCTTTATATTATTGATCAGCACGCAGCACATGAGAAGGTACTGTATGAGCGTTTTATCGCACAGCTGAAAACAAAGCAGCAGACGTCTCAGATGATCAGCCCTCCGCTGATCCTGTCCCTGACGATGCAGGAAGAATTGCTGATTGAGAAATTCATGGACAATTTTACATCCGTTGGTTTCGAGATAGAGCCTTTTGGAGGCCGTGAATATTCGATCAGTGCCGTCCCGGGAAATCTCTATGGACTGGCAGACAGGACGCTTTTTCTGGAAATGCTGGACAGCCTGAGTGATGTCTCAGACCATGCGGCTGCGGAAATCATCAACGAGAAAATTGCAATGATGTCCTGTAAAGCGGCTGTCAAGGGCAACAACCGATTGTCGATGAAGGAAGCAGATGTGTTGATCGGGGAGCTGCTCGGATTGGAAAATCCGTATAACTGTCCGCACGGAAGACCGACGATCATTTCTATGACGAAGTATGAACTGGAAAAGAAATTTAAACGTATTGTATGACGGGAGGTACGAAGTGATGAATGAATTTGAGACAAAAACGCTGGAAACACTGGCTTATGAACTGCCGGATGAGATCCTGAAATACAGAATGTGCGGCGATCTGGCCGGGGCTGAAGCTGCGATTGACCGCTGGCTGGACCGCCCGGTTGCAGAAGGGCTGAAGGCGCGGCTGGTACTGGAAAAGGAGTTTCTCGCTCATCTTCCGAAGCAGTTTCCTTATACGAAGCAGCAGGCAATCGCTCTTTTTCAGGATTTGATTCCTGATTTTGGTGTAGCAGATCTGGAACGTCTCGACCGTGCCGGATATGCGGAATGGGTATTTCTGAATGGAGAGAAGCACTATATCCATAATCTGGTTCGCAACGTCCTGCGTGTGGATGAGGAGATTGTGAAGCGTATGGGGGAAGCGGACAGTGAAAAGGAAGAACGCGTACTTTTGAAAGCGACGATTGCAGATGTAAAGGAGAAAGGACGTATTTCTGAACGTTTCCGCCTGCGTACTTCGATCCGTTTGGAGGACGGGCTGTTCCGGCCGGGAATGAAAGTAAAGGTACATCTTCCGATCCCGGCTGAGCTTCATCAGATATCCGACGTGAAGATACTGGCGCATTCAGAAGGGAATGTGACGATTGATCAGCCGGATTCTCTTTACCGTGCCATCTGCTTTGAGGATACTCTGCAGGAGAACCGCGAATTTTTCGTGGAATATGAGTATACGGTGACATCCGTTTACCATGATTTTTCCGGGGAGGATTTTTTGAAAGCGGAAAACAGTCTGATACGGGATGAAACAGCACATTCTCTGTATACTGCGGAACAGTATCCGCACATCCGTTTTTCACCGTACCTGAAGGCTCTGGCCGCTCAGATTGTCGGTGATGAAAAGGAGCCGCTGGCAATTGCACGGAAAATTTATGATTATATAACGGCTAAAGTAAAGTATTCCTATATGCGGGAATATTTCCTGATAGAAGAGATTCCGCAGTATTGTGCGAGAAACCTGCGTGGTGACTGCGGTGTTCAGGCACTGCTGTTTATTACACTCTGCCGCATCTGCGGTGTGCCGGCAAAATGGCAGTCCGGACTGTATGCGATTCCGGGATCTGTCGGACCGCATGACTGGGCTATGTTTTATGTGGAACCGTACGGATGGCTGTATGCGGATCCGTCATTTGGCGGGTCTGCATACAGGGATGGTGATGAAGCCCGCAGAAGTTTTTATTTTGGTAATCTGGATCCGTTCCGTATGGTGGCAAACAATGCATTCCAGCAGCCGTTTGCATCACCGAAGCGTTTTCTGCCGATCGACCCATACGATAATCAGATCGGGGAAATCGAATCGGAGGAGAGCGGCTTCGGAAGCCGTGAGGTGGTCACAGAGCAGGAAATGATTTGGAATGAGATCCTCTGATCTCCGGACGGACTCTGTTGTGGGATTCATGGAGGGAAAATGCAATGTTACAGAATCAGAAGCCATTTATTGTACTGACAGGTCCGACTGCGGTGGGAAAAACAGAGCTTTCCATCCAGCTTGCGAAGCTGGTCGGCGGCGAGATCATCTCTGCTGATTCCATGCAGGTTTACCGTGGAATGGATATCGGTTCTGCCAAGGTTACACAGGAAGAAATGCAGGGAATTCCGCATCATCTGATTGATATTTTCGAGCCGGATGAAGAATTCCACGTCGTACGCTTTCAGGAATACGCCAAACGCTGTATGCAGGAAATCTGGAACCGGGGGAATATCCCGATCCTGACAGGGGGCACCGGATTTTATATTCAGGCAGTGCTCTACGATATTGATTTTACGGAGACAGAGTGTAATCAGGAATACCGGGAAAAACTGGAAGCGCTTGCAGTGTCTCATGGATCGGAGTATCTCCATGAGATGCTGAGACAAGTGGATCCGGAATCTGCAGATGCGATTCATGCCAACAATGTGAAGCGCGTGATCCGGGCACTTGAGTTTTATCATGAGACTGGGCAGAAAATCTCGGTTCATAACGAGGAAGAGCATCGGAAAGAATCTCCCTATCGGTTTGCCTATTTTGTGCTGAATGATGAACGGAGCCGTCTGTATGAGCGGATTGACCGCCGCGTGGATCAGATGATGGTACAGGGGCTGCTGCAGGAAGTTCAGGCTTTGAAGGAAAAGGGATTTGACCGGAGTATGGTGTCCATGCAGGGGCTTGGTTATAAGGAAATACTGGCATATCTGGATGGAGAAATGTCCCTGGAGGAAGCGGTCCGCATCCTGAAAAGAGATACCAGACATTTTGCTAAACGGCAGCTTACCTGGTTTCGCAGGGAGAGAGATGTCACATGGGTGGATAAACAGAATTTCCAGTATGATAATGAGAAAATTCTGGAATATATCGTGCAGATTCTGAAAGAACGCGGGATAATATAGAGAAAAACGCTGCGGAAAAAGCTCCGTTTTGAACAGGTCACAGAAACAAGATTGGATAGAAGGAAGTAGAGTCATGAATCAATTATATTGTGAAATGGGAATCTGTCCGGAGGTAAAAGCATTCGGGGACGGGATTCTGAAAAATCTGAAGGAACGTTTCGATGCCATTGATGAAATGGCGGAATATAATCAGCTGAAAGTCATTCATGCCATGCAGACCTGCCGGGTCAGTGCAGAGTGTTTTCAGACCTCCAGCGGTTATGGGTACAATGATATAGGAAGAGATACTCTGGAGGAGGTTTATGCATCGGTATTCCACACCGAGTCTGCACTTGTACGCCCTCAGATTACGTGCGGAACTCATGCACTTGCTGTGGCGCTTGCAGGTAATCTGCGTCCGGGAGATGAATTGCTCTCTGTTTCCGGTAAGCCGTACGATACACTGGAAGAGGTCATTGGCATCCGGCCATCCTGCGGCTCACTCGCAGAATACGGTGTAACGTATGCGCAGGTGGATTTGCTGCCGGACGGAAGCTTCGACTTTGAAGGAATCCAAAAAGCCATCGGGCCGAAGACGAAGATGGTCGAAATCCAGCGTTCCAAGGGCTATCAGACAAGACCGACGCTTTCAGTCTCACAAATTGGAGAGGCAATCGCTTTTGTTAAGAGTGTGAAGCCGGATATCATCTGTATGGTAGATAACTGTTACGGGGAATTCGTGGAAGCTATCGAGCCGACCGATGTCGGAGCGGATCTGATGGCAGGTTCCCTGATCAAAAATCCGGGCGGTGGACTGGCTCCGATCGGCGGGTATATTGTCGGGAAAAAGGAATATGTAGAACAGGCGGCATACCGCCTGACGACGCCGGGACTTGGAAGAGAAGTCGGTGCATCGCTCGGTGTGATGCAGTCCTTTTATCAGGGATTTTTCCTTGCTCCTGTAGTGACGGCAGCGGCACTGAAGGGTGCGATATTTGCAGCGAACGTCTATGAGGCGCTGGGATATAAGGTGGTTCCAAATGGAACGGAGGACCGCCATGATATTATCCAGGCGGTAGAATTCGGAATTCCGGAAGGTGTCATTGCATTCTGCAAGGGAATTCAGGCGGCTGCTCCTGTGGACAGCTATGTGACACCGGAACCGTGGGCAATGCCGGGATATGACAGCGATGTGATTATGGCAGCAGGTGCATTCGTGCAGGGTTCTTCTATTGAGCTGAGTGCGGATGGCCCGATCAAGCCGCCGTATGCGGTTTACTTCCAGGGTGGCCTGACATGGCCTCATGCGAAGCTGGGAATTCTGATGTCACTGCAGAAGCTGTATGAACAGGGAATCGTGAAACTGTGAAAGAGGAACACTAAATGAAAAGAGTAATCGTAGCAGGCGGAGGCGCTTCAGGACTGATGGCAGCAATTACAGCGGCGAGAAACGGAGCGGCCGTGACCATTCTGGAATCGATGGAGCGGGCCGGAAAGAAGCTTTTGCTCACAGGGAATGGCAGGTGCAATCTGACACATATGGATGAACATCCGGAGGAGTCGTGCTTTGGGGCGGAGCCTGCTTTTATCAAAGCTGTCATGCAGCAGCTTTCTCCGGAGGAAGTCCGCTGTTTTTTCCGGGAGCTCGGTCTGGCAACGATTGAAAAGAACGGTTATGTTTATCCTGTAACAGGACAGGCGTGGTCGGTGCTGGCAGTTTTGACCACAGAGCTGCGCCGTCTGAAGGTGAAATTAAAATTATCGGAAAAAATTGTGTCCATAGAACGCAAAGAAGCACTCTGGCAGGTACACACCGCTTCCTGGTGTTACGAAGCGGAAGCGCTGATACTTGCGTGCGGTTCCAAAGCAGCACCGAAAACGGGATCGGATGGGAGCGGCTATGAGCTGGCAAGAATAGCGGGACACCGTATTACCCCGGTATTTCCGGCTCTGACCCCTGTCATCTGCAGGGAGCCATTCCCTGCATCACTCGCCGGAGTGCGCTGCCGGGCAGCCGTGTCTCTGTATCGTGTGGAAAATTCCGAAAAGGGCGGAAGCTGCTATGGGCGTGAAAGCTCCCGTTCGCAGCAGGAAAAGCAGAAATATACGCTGATCCGCAGAGAAACCGGGGAATTGCAATGGACCAGCTATGGGATATCCGGAATCCTCATCTTCCAGATCAGCCGTTTTGTCTCGAAAACCGGACAGCATACGGACAGGCTGTATCTGGAACTTGACCTGCTGCCGGACCTTACATTGGAAGAACTGGAAAAACTGCTGGTAGAGCTTTCGGACAGGCTTCCTCAGGAAAAGGTATCCTCACTGCTCGCTGGTCTGCTTCCGGAAAAACTGATTCCCGTTATTTTGCAGAGAGCCGGTATGTCAGCTAAGATGACCGGCAGTCAGTTCTTTTCATCAAATAATGAAGGGCAAGAAAAGGCCGGGAAGAAGATTTCGGCAGGCTCAGACTATGAAAAAAAGAAGATCACAACTCCACTTGGAAATCTGACGGCAGCGATTAAGCACTTTCATATCAATATCAAAGGAACCAAATCTTTTGAAACGTGTCAGGTCTGCGGCGGTGGTGTGGATACACGTCAGATCGACGGGCTGACGCTTCAGTCAAAGATTCATCCAGGCCTTTATTTCGCAGGAGAACTGCTGGATGTGGATGGCCTGTGCGGCGGTTATAATCTGCAGTGGGCGTGGGCAAGCGGTTATGTGGCCGGAAAATATGCGGCTGGAATGCAAGGGGGAACAGACATAATATGATACGAATTAATGAACTGAAGCTTCCGCCGGACCACACGGCGGAGGAACTGGAACGGGAAATCAGAAAAGCCCTGCGGATTGGAAATGAATCCCTTACCTATGAGATTGTGCGCAGGTCAATTGATGCACGGAAAAAACCAAATTTGCAGTATGTTTATACTATCGATGTATCGGTTTCCCATGAAGCTTCCGTGCTCCGCCGTGCGAAGAACCGGAAGCTTGTTTCTGTGAAAAAAACAGAATATCAGTTTCCATGTTCATCCAAAGCGGTTCCTGTCACAGAAGAACAACGTCCGGTTATTGTCGGAAGCGGTCCGGCCGGACTTTTTTGTGCGCTGATGCTGGCCCGTACGGGGCTTAGGCCGATTGTTCTGGAACGCGGAGACTCCGTTGACGAGCGAGTAAAGACAGTTTCACACTTCTGGGAGACGGGAGAACTGGATCCGGAATCCAATGTGCAGTTCGGAGAGGGCGGCGCAGGAACCTTTTCGGACGGAAAGCTGAATACGCTGATCAAAGATCCTGACGGAAAGATTTCCTTTGTACTGAAAACCTTTGTGGAAGCAGGGGCAAAGGAAGAAATCCGCTATCTGCAGAAACCGCATATCGGGACGGATTTGCTGGTTGGGATTGTGAAGAGAATCCGTTCGGAGATAGAAACACTGGGCGGGGAATTCCGTTTCCGTCATTGCTTGTGCGGAATCGAGAAGCTGTCTGACGGATCTCTCAGGCTGACAGTCAGACGGACATCGAAGCAATTGAAAAATCCTGTGTGCGCAGAACGTGAGGTGCCGCAGGACATCAAAGCATACACAGAGGATATGAATGGGGCAGGATTTACAGAGGATGAACATCGAAACCGGGCAGCATTTACGGAGGATATGCAGCAAACACAGGCGGTATGCATGGGGGGTATGCAGCAGAAGGAACGGTATGATATGAAAACGAATGCCCTGATTCTGGCAACAGGACACAGCTCACGTGATACGTTTCGGATGCTTCATGCGTTCGGACTCCCGATGCAGGCGAAATCGTTTGCCGTCGGGCTGCGGATGGAACATCCTCAGGTATGGATCAATGCGGCTATGTACGGGAAGAATTGCCCATATGAGATGGAAACCGCCCCATACAAGGTCACACATAAATGTGAAAATGGAAGAGGCGTATATTCTTTCTGCATGTGTCCTGGCGGTTATGTAGTAAATGCTTCTTCCGAGTCAGGACGTCTTGCAGTAAACGGAATGAGCTACAGCAAAAGAGACGGTCAAAATGCAAACAGCGCCATTGTTGTGACTGTTTCACCGGAGGATTACGGTATGGAAGGACATGCACTTGAAGGTCTGGCTTTTCAGGAGCATCTGGAAGAGGCCGCATATGCCTGCGGCAGAGGTAAGATTCCGGTACAGCGCTATGAAGACTTTAAAAATGACAAAAAGAGCCAGGGACCGGGTGTGGTTCTGCCGCAGTTGAAGGGACAGTATGCATGGGCCAATCTACGATCGATCCTGCCGGATGAATTGAATGAATCACTGGTGACCGGAATTGAAGCATTCGGCCGGAAAATCAAAGGCTTTTCCCATCCGGATGCCATCCTGTCCGGTGTCGAGAGCCGCACCTCATCACCTGTGCGGATTTTGAGGGATGAAATGTGCCAGAGCTCTGTGCGAGGAATCTTTCCATGCGGAGAAGGCGCCGGATATGCCGGAGGAATTACATCTGCGGCAGTAGACGGGATCCGTGTGGCGGAGGCAGTCTGCAGGTATTATAAGAGAGACGCGCTGCATGAAGAAATATAATCATATTCGTGTTTCAGACCATGCCGCCGCGGCTAAAGCCTTGCAGCACAAATAAG